>CAZSGZ010000030.1:0-11569 GCA_964606455.1 uncultured Spirochaetales bacterium | reverse complement strand
GCGGGGTAATGTCGCTGCCGATACACAGGATACCGGTTTTTTCCCCCCGGTTATTGTACAGCGGCGCGTTAGTCCAGGCCATCCAATATGCAGATCCGTCCTCCCGGAAATTTTTATTTTCGTTGCAGCTGTATTTCTCGGTGTTGATTAAGATGTCCCGAAGCATTTCCTCCATTTCATGAAGGTGTTCCGGATCGGAAGCCTTGTTGATGGTGTCGGTGCCTTTTCTGCCGATTACTTCTTCCGCAGCGTAGCCGAAAAGTTTCTCGGCGAACCGGTTAAAAAACGTTATTTCACCCCGCATGTTGTATTTAACGATAACACTGTTTGCGTTCGATACGATTGCACGGTACTCCCGTTCCCGTTCCTCCTTTTTTTTTAGCAGCCCCCGCAGAAAACCGGCCGTGAGGATTCCGGCAGCAAAAACGACAAGCGGCGGAACATGAACGGGTTTTAATCCGCCTGTTCCGGAAAAACCGGCCGGAGTCAAGAAAAAAAAGCTGACACAAAACAGAGCAATTGTAGATCCGGTCCCTACGGCAAGTCCCCACTGGATAGTGATGGTAAGGGCCGGAAAAATGAGAAAGGCATAGGCTGTAGAGGAAAACGTAAGCAGGCTGACTCGAAAGAGCACCAGATAGGCAGCGGTAACAACAACCGAGATAATCAAGCGGGTCGATGTTTTCAGCTCAAACGGGTTGAAGGTAATGCGCTTTTGTATCATGCACGGCAATTATACCATAATTTACGTGTTTAAAAAATGTATTTTCCGCCGAGGGTGCATGCAAACCATCCGGGCCTGCCGTATGCATATGTGTCGGTTTCGTCCCCTCCCTCGATACTGATAAAACCGAGGATATCGAAGCCGGTGAAGATGTTCCAGCTGCCGCCGAAGGATGTCAGTGCGGACATATCGATCGGTGAAAAAATCGATCGGATAAAAACGGCGGCGGCCTCGGTAATACCCCAGTATATCTCCGGGTACAGAAGAATGCCGTATTCCGGGTAGGGAACAAGCCTTTCGGAGGTTTCGACAGCCTGGGCCGCCGCCGCGGCAGAATCCGTATCTTCCTCCTCAGCCCATTTTCCCGCGGGATAAATCAGGGTTTCCGTCCGCAGGGTTAGGGAACCGCCGCTGCCCGCGGAAGCGATCCAGCTTACCCCCGGACTCAGAATAAAGGTTTCGTATATTCGGCCGCCGTCGGGCCGCTGTGTTTCAATACCGAGGGAGGCGGCAATATACCAGTCAACAAATAGGTTTCCTTGCATGCTTACGTATGGAAAGTGGGTGTCAAGCGAACCGTCGTAGAGGTATCCGGGTTCAATAAGCACGGGGCCTGCTTCGATGTAGGCTCTGCTGCCGATGCGGGTATCGGAAGCAGGGGGAGCGGTATAGCCGGGATCGCTTACCAGCGCGGCGATATCGATTTCCGGCGGAAGTATGAGGATTTCTGCAAAAGAAAAAGGGCCGAAGGGGATGTATACCGAGGTAAGCATAATGTTCATGTCACGGAGGACCTCGTCAGACAACTGCCCGGAAGGGCTGAACCTGCGGAAAATGACATCCCCCGCGTTGAAGGCAAAGCCGTTTCCCCAGGAAACCGGAGCCTTGCCGAGGGTCAGCCGAAACCAGGGAAACCGCGTTTTGATGAACCCTCTGGAAAGAGTAAACATTGGAGTATTAGAAATAATGCCCTCCAAAGCAAGTTCCCCTTTCACGTTTTCCGCCGCCGCGGTAAAAGAAAGGGTTCCGATCCCCGCGGCGGAAAAACCCGCTTCCTCTTTGTCGAGCATGCTGAAGGTGTTGTACACTTCGAGCTCCACGGTCGTTCTGACCTCCGGGAACAACGGCAATACCGATGTCAATGCAAAGAGGCCAATCAGCATTACGGGGGCGGCGGCCCGGGTTTTTCCCGCTACCATGTAAGCTCCTCTAAAGAAAAGATGTCCGCCGGCAGAGGGATGCCGATCTCGATGCTCTGCAGAATGAACTCGGTTTCCGAATTGCGTTTCAAGTTGTCCCTGACGGTAATATGCTTCGGTATCGTTTTTCCCCGTATTTGGATAATTTCCCCGATGTTCATTTCTTTCAATAAATCTCCCGATCTGGAGAACTGGTGTGCCTTCCGGGTAACATACTCTTCGGTGTCCACCCACAGTGTCTGCTGATAGTAAGCCACCCGCCTGCTTTTTGCCGTAAGAACAAGCTTAAAGCACTCGTTTCCGTTGACCTGCTCGCTGCCTTTCAGCTCGACATGGTAGTCCTCTAAAAGTCCTTTCCCGCCGGTCATGTCTTCGTAGGACATATCGGACCCCATTACCGAGTCCCTCAGGGCTGAGCCTTGCAGGCGGATTAGTTCCGAAGCGTCAGGGTAGTAGAGGTAAATTTTGTCGTCGGTCCGGAGAATTTTTTGCCCGCGTTCGTGCTTGCTGGTAAACTCGACTAAGGTTTCCTCTTCTCCCCTGGCATAGGACACATAGGTGACGGTTTTTGTCCCGAATCTGTCGTGGATAACCATTTTTCCTTCCGTTTTGGCAGTTTCGTGCACTTGGTTTTCTTCTAATCGGCGGATAATTTCCTCGGCCGTCTGTGCGGAAAGCAGTGCGGCCGATGTAACCATCAATATTGTTCCTATCCAGAGTATTTTTCCACATTGGTATTTCATTGCCGTGATCTCCTTTATTCCGTCCGCAGTGCCTGCACCGGTTCAACCTTCGCCGCCTTTCTGGAAGGTAAAAACGATGCGGCGGACGCGACGATTACTGAAAATACAAAAATGTAAGCCATATTCTTTACCTGCAGCGTGGGATAGACGATGTTGGAAACTTCTATGCTAATCCCTTCGAGCATCGGACCGAAATTGATTCCGAAAATCTGCAGGGGTATGGTAATAAGGGTTCCGAGAATAACCCCGGCGGTCGAACCGAAAACGGACAGAAAAACCGCTTCCAGGAAAAACAGCCGGACAATCTCGCCTCCCGTCATCCCTAAAGCGGCAATGGTCCCGATTTCTTTCATCCGCTCATATACCACCATCATTGTGGTGGTAATAATAACGGTGCTGCCGAGAAGAAAGAAAAAGAACGCCATGAAATTATAGATAACGGATGCCAAATCGATAAACTGATAGCTTGTCGGTATTTCAGTCCAGGGTTTTACTTCCAGGTTTCCCATTTCCGGACCGATGCCGGTTAACGCGGAACGGATGGCAGCCGCCGTTGTTTCGAGAGATGTTTTTCCGTCTGTTCTAATGAGGATTTCCGTTACGGCGCTGTCCATTTGAAGAATGTACTGCATCCGGTCGAGGGGCGCGTAAAACGTGTTCATATTGAAACTGTCGACGGGAAAATTGACCGTTCCCGTTATCGTGAAGGTTACCGCGTTCGTTCCCCGGTGCATCGTCTGCGTCAGCATGGTAAAGGTGTTCCCGATATCAAGGCCAATCCGCTCCGCGGCGGCCATTCCGAGGGCCGCTTCGTTTTCTCCGCTTTTCGGCAGCCTGCCGGCGTGAATACGGGAATCGATGTCCTGATACTCCCGTTCCAGCTCGGGATCGATGGCCATCCCGGAAAGAAAGTACCGTTCTTCATCGAGGTACACCTGTCCCGGAACGCTTATCCGCGGAGCCGCCGCGGTAACCCCTTCCACCTCTTTTATCCGGTCCACCGCGTCTTGATATGAAGGAATACGCAGGTGAATGGGGTGAAGATGTTCGAATTTATCAAATTCTTCATGACGGACACGAATCTCCCCGGTTATGTATGTCTGGAGGTTGTCGAGGAGGTTGTTTTTCATTCCCGTCATGAAGGCGAACATTACCATCATGCTCATTGCCGCCACCGCAATGGCAGTCATCGAAAGAATGCTCCGCCGGGTGTTTCTCCGGATGTTCCGAAACGCTATTTTCCCTAATCTCACATCAGTTCCCCCTACTGGTGGCGCAGGCACGAGGTAATTTCCCACTTCAGCGCCCGCTGCGTGGGAATATATGCCGTAAGCATGGACAATACGATGCCCGATAAAAAAGCCCCGACAAAAGCCGCCGGGTGCCAGGCGCCGTATGTCATTCCCGAAATTCTGTAGCCGATGTCCATCGTTTCCAGCATGAATGAAATATCAATTCCACGGTACACCATGTATGCGGTAATTCCCGCGCCGAGAATAATTCCAACCGCGGAACCGATAAGACCGATACCTCCCGCCTCGAGGAGAAAGGCCCGGCGGATCTGCTTTGCCGTCATGCCTAAGGCGCGCATCATCCCGATTTCACGAATCCGCTCGTAAATGGCCATCAGCATGGTGTTCGTAATGCCCACCGCCGCTATAACAAATACCAGCAGCAGCATTACGCCGCTTCCCGACCGCTTCGCCTCGGCAATTGCCACGTAATCCGGGGCAAGGCTTTTCCAGTCTTTCACCGTCAGGCCGTCTGACTGCCGCGCTGCACCGCCGCTCCGGTATAAGCCCGCTTCCTCCAGTGAGTTTTGTACGGCAGCGAGGGCGGAATCGATGTTTTCCCGGAAGGGAAACCGCAGCAGAACCGAAGTTATCTCCCCGTCCAGCTCAAGGTAATAATCGACCGCTTCTAACGGCATATAGACCGTAGTCTTGTTTACAATAGGGTTCGGGCTGTTGAATATGCCCGCCACCTTGACATTGATGGTTTGGAAATATCCGGTTTTTGTCTTCGTTTTTATCAGCATCGGATATCCAACCTCGGCGCCGAGTTTTTCCGCCAGTCCCGTACCGATCAGTACCGCATCTTCGTCCTGTTCCAGGTACCGGCCTTCCGTTATGACCCGGTTAATATCAAATACATTTTCCGTCAGTTCCGGATCGATACCTTCAACCCGCACGCTTATCGAGCCGTCTTCAGGATAGGGGTCCCGGTAAACAATCAGCTCCCCGCTGAAAAGCGCCCGGGGTGCCGCCGCGTATCCGGTTTTCCGGACGGCGTTTATAATTTGCTCAGGGTCTTCAACGGTATTCGAAAGGGAGAGATTGTCACGCCCCTCCCGGAAGTATTCCGGTGTCATAATCTGGGCGGAAGCCGTTTCATAGATGATGAGGTTCCGCTCCGATTCCTGCTCCGCCCCGAGGAGCCACGAATCCATAAAAATATATACCGACAGGCCGACGGCTATAGCTGCGGCTGTAATAAGCGTACGGCGGCTGTGGCGAAAGAGGTTTTTCCATGCCAATGACAGCAGAAATTTCATCCTCCTCTCCTGCTGTCGCCGCTGATGAGCCCGTCGTGCAGCTGTATCAGTCTGTCCGCGAAATCCATCACCATCGCATCGTGGGTGGAAAAGAGAAACGTGGTCCCTTTTTTTTCATTCAGCCTCTTCATCAATCGGAGGATTGACTCGCCGGTTTTCGAGTCGAGATTCGCCGTCGGTTCATCCGCTAAAACGATATCCGGTTCTTTAATAAGGGCCCGGGCAATGGCCACCCGCTGCTGCTGTCCGCCGGAAAGTTTTGCCGGCCGCCGGTGTTCCATTCCTTCAAGGCCGACGTCTTTCAGAAGCAAATACACCCGCTCGTTAATTTCATTCTCCTTCAGTTTCAGCAGCGACAGGGCGAACGAAACGTTTTCAAAGGCAGTTAATACCGGTATCAGGTTGTAGGATTGGAAAACAAACCCCAGCTTGTGCCGGCGGAATAGGGCGGCCTCCTTTTTGTCCATCCCGGTTACCCTTTGGCCGTCAATGGTAATAACGCCGTTGTCGACGGAATCGATACAGCCGATGCAGTTCAGTAAAGTGGTTTTTCCCGAACCGGAGGGCCCGGCGATCGAGGTAAACTCTCCCCGCGAAATATCAACGGAAACACCCCGAAGGGCCTGTACTTCGGTTTCCCCGGCGGTGTATGTTTTTACAACATCATGTATCTGTATCATTTTTGTCCCTTGCCTTATTGTAGGCCGCTGTTCCTAAAACTGCTCCTAAATTCATATTGTCCAATGCCGAGGAGGGCAGCAGCATGAGTGAATTGTTTTGACGTATGCCCTCATAGACCATATTCATGGCCCGGAGCTGCAACGCAGTTGGATTGTCCTTATATTTTTCCGCTGCTTGTTCGAATTTTTCCGCGATCTCTACTTCAGCCGTTCCTAAAATGACCCGAGCGTTCCGTTCCCGTTCCGCCTGGGCCTGTTTACTCATGGCGTTTTCCAGTTCTTTCGGAATGATGATTTCCGTTATTTCTATGGATAAAATCGTTATGCCCCACGGGTTCGTTTTCGCGTCCAGTGTTTCCTGAATTTCTTTACAGAGTCTTTCCCGTTCGGAGAGAAGGGTTGAAAGGTCATGTTTCCCGATTGAATCGCGAAGCGCGGTCTGGGCTGACAGGGTAACGGCTTCCAGGAAATTTTCAACTTCCAGTACCGCTTGTTTTGCTTCCCATATCATCCAAAAAGCAAGGGCGTCCACATGGACCGGAACGGTGTCCTTCGTTATTGTTTTCTCGGCGCTGAAATCGGTTGCCCGGATTCTGGTATCGATAAAGGCGGCTATTCTATCAACCAACGGGAAAAGCAGAAACAGTCCCGGGCCGTGGACTTTTTTGAATTTTCCCATCCGAAGGATAACAACCTTGTCCCACTGATATACCAGCTGCACCGAGGCCGACAGGAGAAGTCCGGCGGAGCCCGCGAGTGCAATGGGATAGTAGCCGATATCCAAGAACGCGATAAGTGGAAGCCAGAGGAACATTATCATCAAAACAACGGTGATCCACATCGGGACAAATGAAATGAGTGCCCCTGCGGCAACGATTCCGCCCGCAATAGCCACGACTTCCCGTACTTCTCCCGGCAGATAAAAGAACAGCTGTGTAAATATACCGACGCCAATGCAGATGCCGAGAACTAAAAATGAAACGGCATTATACCCGAAATCCTTTATCAGTATCTTTTTTTGAATATTTTTAATCCGGTCAAATTTTGTATAAAACAGTCCCATACCGCACCTCCTTACCGTTTATGTTCCGAAACAAGGTCCTGTAAATACGAGGACAACTCTTCTAAAGAAAAACCGTATGAACTGGCTTTAGAAATAAATGAGCGTGTAATTCCATCGAGGACCTTTTCCCGCTCGACTTCGTCTAATTTTATTTCTTTGCCGCTGATAAACGTTCCCGTGCCCTGCTGTGTCATGACAATTCCCCGAATTTCCAATTCGTTATACGCGCGGGCAACGGTATTGGGGTTTATCCGCAGGTCTACGGCAAGACTTCTGACCGTCGGCAGCTGTTCCCCTTTCGTCAGCCGTCCGTCGGCGATTGCCATTTCAACCTGCAGAATAATTTGTTTATAGAAGGGTACGCCGCTTTTCGGGTCCAGGTTGAATTCAATTTTTGTCAGGCCTGATTCTTTCATTGCGAAAGCCTCGAACAACTAATAAATATTGTACTATAACATTAGTACAATAAAACTATAATACTATGTGTCTATTTTGTCAATGGTTTTTGTACGATTAAAATACTTCTTCGAGCTTATCGTCGAACTCGATGGAGACGAGTTTCCAGTCCCTGTCGGCTTTATAATAGACAAATTTCCACCGGATGGGCAGGTTTTCCCGTATAACGAGATATTCGAGGCGCAGCGCGACCCCGGAAACGATTTTTTCGCTTACGAGGACCGATTTTCGGGCTTCACCGTAAATATTGCGTATGGTTTTGGCCTGCTGAATGGTAGAAATTTCGATTTCGGAAAATTCTTGCTCGGGAATGGACGTCGGTTTCGACTGAATGTAAGAGAAAGCCTTGTTGTAATCCCCTGCCTGGATCATCTTCAGAAAGGTTTCGCATATAGTTTTTATTCCTGTTGAAGACTGCGTGTCTTCGGCTGTGAGCATTGCCGGAGAAAAAACAAAGAGAATCAGCATGCATACGATACATAATTTTCGCATTTGTTACTCCTATCGTTGTAGTATACACCCAATTCCGCAAATTGCATATTGATTGACAATACCGAGAGGCTGCACATATACTGGCTGCAGGCCAATGACAGCGAGTAAAACCATTCTTCTAGTGGAAGATGACAAAATAACGATGCTTACTGAAAAAAAAATCCTTTCGGAAGGAGGTTTCCGCGTTATTACAGCCGATAACGCGGAGAGTGCCGTCGATACGGCCGTACACGGCAATGTTGACCTCGTATTGATGGATATCGATCTCGGTCCCGGAAAAATGGACGGTATCCAGGCGGCGGAGATAATTCTGCAGCAGAGGGAACTCCCCATCGTTTTCTGTACAAGCCATGCGGAAAAAGAAATCGTTGAGCGGGTAAAAGGAATAACCCGCTACGGATATGTTATAAAAAACTCGGGTAAATTTGTCATTCTTGAAACCGTCAACATGGCCTTCAACCTGTTTGAAGCCTATGAAAATATACAAGCGGAAAACCGGGAGCGCCGGCGTTCCGAAGAACAGTTACGGGAACAGCAGGCGCTTCTTCAGAGTATTTACAACGACACTACCGTGGTTACCGTCGTTATGGACATAGATGAAAAGGGCAATTTCCGCTACGTCAGCGTGAGCAAAGCCTTCGAGACTATAACGGGGGTGCCGGCGGATAAACTGATTGGAAAAACACCCCATGAGGCAGCCGGTGTTTTCACGAAAGAGCAGGCCGATAAAATTGTTGATAATTACAGGAAGTGCCTTGAAATAAATACAACCTATGACTTCGAAGAAAGGATTATTGTCAGTGGAAAAGAATACTGGCGTCATACCACGTTAAGCCCCGTTCGGGACAAGGACGGGAGTATGTACCGGGTTGTCGGCGCCACGATTGACATTTCCGGGCGGAAAATGGTTGAAAAAGCGCTGCGGGAAAGCGAGGCACGATGGCACTTTGCTCTCGAAGGGTCACGGCAGGGGGTGTGGGACTGGAACGCACGGGAAAACACCGTATATTTTTCTCATCAATGGAAGTCGATGCTCGGATACGAGGATGATGAAATTGGAAATACACTGGAGGAGTGGAGCGGACGTATTCATCCTGACGATATTGACCGCTGTTACGCGGAGTTAGAGGAGCATTTTCAGGGCAGGCAGTCCTATTATGAAAGTGAACACAGGGTCCGATGTAAAGACGGAAGCTACAAGTGGATTCTCGACCGGGGAAAAGTAATTGAATGGATGCCCGATGGAAAACCTTTACGGGTAATCGGGACCCACACCGATATCACGGACCTGAAAAACGCCGTTGAAGAAAAAGATTTTTTATTGAAAGAAATTAATCATCGTGTAAAGAACAACCTTTCGCTGATAAAATCGCTTGTCAGTTTAAAAGAGATGGATCTAGACGGCGATTTTGATTTTTCGGATATTTATAACCAGATAGAAGCAATCCGTATTGTTCATGAGAAACTGTACCATGCCGAGAAGATAACAAACATTGATTTTGCCGATTACGCACACGAACTGCTTACTACCATTTTTTCCTCCTTTACGGCGGAACCGGTGCTGCTGGAGTTCGATATCGATCCGCTTTCATTGAAAACGAAAACCGCTATTCCCCTCGGTCTCATTATCAATGAAATAGCAACCAATGCCATACAGCACGGGTTTTCCGCCGGCAGCGATAATGCCGTTTTTTCGATCCGGCTGAATAAGGGGGCGGAAGAGAATTTGTACGAAATGATACTGAGCAATAATGGAAATCCCTTTCCTGAAAATATTGAATTTGACAATCCCGGCAGCCTGGGCCTTCGTTTGATTCAGACACTGATTGAGCAAATCGGCGGGGCAGTGGAACTGAAGCGCTCGCCCTATCCGGTATTTACAATACGGTTTCCGGTTTCCGAGGACGGGGTTTGATGTCCCCCGCCGTATGAGGAATAAACAGCTGCTATTTATCACCGCCGTCTTTCAGCAATACGGCGCTGGGGCTATCATTGATCGGATCGATGCAGACCGGAGCATGGAACGTATGGATCCGGGATAGTGGAAAAAGAGATCGAAGGCCAATGACCCGTGCACCAGTATCGAGCCGTTCATACCTGTAAGTGAGGAAACATTCGTACAGCCTTGACGGAACGGAGTAAATAGCCTATGAAATTATCTTTATGCAGTTCATTGTGTCGGCACCGGCGGTAACAAAAGTTCTTCTCTCTCTCGCGCTGATTCTCGTTATCAGCCGGTATACGAAAAGCCTGATTCTGGCCATTTTCGCCGGTACCCTCCTGCTGGCCTTTTGGTCCGGGCACACGGTGGGGTCTTTCGGCGTTATTTCCTGGGAACGGCTCTCCTCCCGGGACAACCTCTTTTTAATGCTCATCATCCTTCTCATTATTTGGCTGAGCGGCCAGATGGCCGAAACGGGAATTATGAATTCCCTTGTTGATTCATTTCGGACAAAGACGTCGAACCGGGTTTCCATGGCACTGCTGCCCGCGCTGGTGGGGTTGTTGCCGATGCCCGGGGGGGCCCTTTTTTCCGCTCCCCTGGTGGACGACTGCGATGCAGAAAACGGTACCAGTCCGATACTGAAAGGGCGTATCAACTACTGGTTCCGGCATATCTGGGAATACTGGTGGCCCCTGTACGCAGGTATTCTGCTGGCTGTAGAGCTGGCGGGACTGCAAATTTGGCACATTATTGCCGGCGGAATTCCGGTAACGCTCTTTTCCGTTTTCGGGGGATGGCTGTTTCTTCTGCGGAAGGTTGAGAAGCGGCACAAACAACCGGGAGGCAGCTTCGATCTTACCTCCCTTATCCCCATCCTCATCGTTATTTCAGTGTATATCGGGATCAGTCTGTTTATCCCCGGAACAAAAGATATCAGTAAGTACCTGCCTATCGCCACGGGCATTATCGCGGCAATTGTGTATCTGCAGGTGAAGCATCCCCTGTCCGGAAGCAGCTGGAGAAAAATCATCCTGTCCCGGAAAACGATAAGCCTCGCCGTTCTTGTGGCGGTAATCCGGGTCTACGGCGCGTTTATGGAGGCGCCGCTTCCGAACGGGAATTTCATTGTCGAATTGATGCGGATGGAGCTCGAACAAATCGGCGTTCCCGTCCTTCCCCTGATTATTATCATTCCCTTTATTGCCGGCTTTACCACGGGTATTGCCATCGGCATGGTGGGAGCGAGTTTTCCCATCGTTATGCGGCTTGCAGGGACCGATCCTTCAACGGCGATGCTGCTGTCGACGGCAGTCCTCGGTTTTGCAGCCGGCCATATCGGGCAGCTCGTTTCACCCGTCCATGTGTGTCTGATCGTTACCAATGAATATTTCGAAACATCCCTGTTAAAGAGCCTCAAGGGCCTGTGGGGCCCCTGTCTGTTTGTCCTAGCCGGTGCGTTTATCGTTTCCCGGGTGGTTTTGCTGTTCTGACAGCCTCTCCTGCTCGTCGATGTCGACGGCATCCCAGGGATAGCAGATCCACTTGTCGTCGAGTTCGAGGCCGGAAAAATAATGTCTTATTCCGGCGGGAAGAGCCCCCCGCTTTTCTTTCCGCTTGTTGTGGAGGACTGCAACGGCAATCTCCTCCGGCCGGTGGCTTAAGAGCTCCCGGAGGCAATACTCCAGGGTAACCCGGGAATCGTCCACCTCGTCG
>CAZSGZ010000029.1:0-21683 GCA_964606455.1 uncultured Spirochaetales bacterium | reverse complement strand
GATGAAAACGGCTGCGGAAGACGGCTGGTTGAGGAGGGGAAGATCGGATTGAACGACGGCGCCGTGTTCGGAGAAGCCGGGAGGGGGTTTCAGCGGATGAATGTCGCCTGTCCGAGGCAGACGCTGCGGGAGGGGCTTCGGAGGATGGCCGGGGTGTTCGTATAGTTCGCACCTTACGATTTTCTGTTTAAAAGCGTATCCAAGGCATTGTGGGACTGTAACAGCGCCGAAACAACCGCTTCCGAATCCCGGCTTGCCGAAAAAATGGACTCCAGGGAGGCAAGACCGTCGGTCAGTGCCTCGTTCTGCTCTTTAATTGCTCCTGAAATCATTGCAAGGTTCTGCCCCGTTTCCGTTACGGAGCGGTTGTTGGATTCAAAGGTGTTTTGGATCTCCTCGAAATCGTGTTTGAAGTTTTCGATAAGATTCAGGAACTCTTTCATCTTTTCCGTTACCGCCGTAATCGCCTTTCCAAACTCGGAAATGGTGGTATCTATTTCCTGGGCGAAGTCCCCGGTCTGCGTCGCTAAGTTGCGAACTTCATTTGCAATAATCCGGAAACCTTTTCCCACTTCGCCGGCCCGGGCGGCCTCGATGGATGCATTGATGGCCAGAATGTTGGTCCTGTCGGAAACATCCTGAATTTGACCGGTAATTGACCGGATGCTTTTCGATTTTTCCGCGAAATCCTGAAACATGGTATCGATCTCTCTGGCGTTATGTGATGCCGTTTGAATCTCCTCCATCCGCCTGGAAATTCCGGCATCCATGGCGCCGCTTTGTCTTTCTATAGCATCCATAACTCCGCTTATTTGTTCGGAATTTTTGGTAGTGCTTTCGGACGTGGCCCGTATTTCCTCGAAGGCCGTTACCACTGTCTCTAAGGACTCCCGAATGTAATGGAGGTTCTGTTCGATAAGGTCCATCGACCGGGCCGTTACAGTCGATAGAACGACCCCTTTATTATAACCGACGGTGAATTTTGAAATGGTATCCGCGAAATTGGAAAAATTGTCCTGTTGTTCCGACATAGTGTGCTCCCGGTTGTTATTTATAAGCCGTAAATGGCATCCAGATCGTCAATACCGCAGCGCAGGGACTTGAACCAGTCGAGAAACTGCACAACGGTTTCCCCCGCGAAAATCGCCCCGTGCTGAGGAGCAATCATCTCTATCGGGTATTTGGAAACGATGCCCACCCACTTGCCGCAGGCTTTTCCCGAGGTCATATACCGTTTGTGAAATCCTTCCATCAGCTTGAGATGTTCCTGAAAATTCTCGACAAACAGGTATTCTTCCCCCGCTTCGAACACGGCGGCCCCGATATCGTTGGTAAAGAGAATTTTTGACCGCTCGTCATACACGCTGTAGTTGCCCGTTGAGTGCAGGAAGTGGGAGGGGATAAAAATAAGTTCCGCTCCTCCTGAAAGTTTCAGCGGCGCATGAAGATCTTCAATCCCGATAATGCGGCTTGTATCGATAATACCGAAGTGAGGAAGAAAGCGCAGCCATAAACTGGAAGTGTACACCGTCGCGGGGGTAACGCCGAGCCACAGCGCGATTCCGGAAGAGACGTCCGGGTCCTGATGGGAAAAAATAATTGTATCGATTTTTTCCAGATTGATGTACCTGCTGGCAACGGCAACAACCCGGGCAAAGAGATGTATTCCCCCGGGATCGAGAAGTACGCCTCTTCCGCTATTGATAATGAGATATTGGTTTGTTTGAACAACCCCCTCCCGGTTCTCCGGGTCGGCACCGAGCCAAATGAATTTGTGTGAGTCATCTTCGTAGAGAATTTTTCCGTTTATGTCCTGACTGCTGATCATATTTCCCCCCTTTCTCTTGACACTGCTGGAATTAGGTATTTATCATACTATCACCTGAAATAGTTTTTACCAACCATTTTTCAGCGTCGGGAGTTTTCATGAAAAATACACCTAAAAGCATCGGTTCGGAAGACGCTTCCTTCCGTATTTCCGAATCACGTGTTGCCTTGTTGAAAGAGAAAACCGGAAAAAAAGCGGTAATCGGACAGCCCCGGGCATTACAGGCCCTGCGGATGGGCACGGCCATACGGGGAAAGGGATACAACATTTTTGTAACCGGGAGCGCCGGTACCGGCAGACATACCGCCATTACCTCCATTGTAAAGGAATACACGGCAGCGGAAACATCCCGAAGAGACATCGTTTATGTATATAATTTTCAACAGCCGGACAAGCCGAAGGTCCTCTACTTCGATCCTGGGAAGGCGGCCGAGTTCAAAAAAAAGATACATCAGCTGGTTGAAAATTTAAAAATGACAATTAAGTCCCGCCTCGACAGCGTTAGTTTTAAAGAACAGCGGGACGAGATTGTCGACATTATTGAACGGCAGGAGAACGGGCAGCTGTCGAAGTTCGAGTCGGTCCTTTCAAAAGAGGGTTTTCAGATTATTTACGTTCAGGAGGAAGAAGGCAGGGCGACTGACATAACCCCGGTTTTTAACGGAGAACCCGTCACGTTTGAACAGCTGCAGACACTTGTACGTAGCGGTGATGTGTCGGAAGAGGAATGGAAGAATTATCGGGAAAAGTACTACAAGTACATGGATGAAATGAAAAAAATCTTTACCGAACTCCGGGGCGCCCGGGCGGCAATGGCGGAAGAACTTGAAGCGCTCCGGATTGAAACCGCCCGTCCCGCGATAACGGCGGAAATCGAGATAGTACGGCGGCAGTTTACCGACGAAGCGGTTCTCGGTTACCTGGCGGAGCTGGAGGAGGATTTAACGGAAAACCTCTATCTGTTTTTACTGGACGGAGAATTAACCGACGAATTGGGAAACCCGAAACTGATACGCTACGGGGTAAATGTTATTGAAGACTGTTCCGCTTCGGAAGAACCGTTTCCGGTCATTTTCGAAAACCATCCCGGCTACACCAACCTTTTCGGCAATATCGATGTCCGAACTGAAAGCGGAGGAGAAAGCAGAACAAGCTTTATGATGATCCAGGCAGGATCGATTGTGAAAGCTTCCGGCGGCTTTTTGGTTATGAACGCGGGTGATCTTCTGCGGGAATCGGATTCCTGGTATCATCTAAAACGGGCGCTGCAGTCGGGGAAGGTAGAGATACAGCACCGGCAGGGGGCATATATATGGGCGGGTCCGCTCCTAAAACCCGAGGCGATTGACATCGATGTTAAAATTATTCTCCTCGGGGAGGAGGGGATGTACGACGCTCTCTACGTTCAGGACCCTGATTTCAAGAAACTCTTTAAAATGCACGCGGAGTTTTCCGATGTAATGGAGAGGACCGAAGACGCGGTGGTCCAGTACATAACGTTTATTGAAACCCTTGCGCGGGAACAGGGGCTGCGTCAGCCGGACAGCTCGGGTACCGCCGCCGTTATCGAGTACGCTGTCCGCATTGCGGAAGATAAAAATAAATTGAGCACCAGGTTTTCTCGTATTACCGACTGTATCCTGGAGGCTGATTACCAGGCGGGTAAAGCCGGGAAATCGCATATCGACCGGGAATCGGTACTGGAGGCGATGCGTGTAAAGGAATACCTTTCCGGAAGCATAGAAGAACATATCGACGAGATGATTTCCCGGGGGGATGTCCTTGTAAGCCTGGGGGGGAAAGAAAAAGGGCGGGTAAACGGGCTTGCTATTTACGACCGGGGATATTACGCCTTCGGCAGGCCGGCGGTCATTTCCGCCAGGGTATCGCCGGGGGAGCGGGGTGTTGTCAATATCGAACGGGAAGCGGGTTTGTCCGGGGAAATACACAGCAAGGGTATACTCATTTTAGAAGGTTTTCTCCGGAGCACCTACGCTGAAACGATTCCCCTGTCCGTCCACGCAAGCATCTGTTTTGAACAGTCTTACGGCGAAATAGACGGTGATTCGGCCTCGTCCACGGAGGTGTACGCCCTTCTCAGCGCGCTGTCGGGGGCCGCGCTGCGGCAGGACATTGCCGTAACCGGGAGTGTAAACCAAATGGGGCAGATACAGCCCGTCGGCGGAATAACGGAAAAGGTGGAGGGTTTTTATCGTATATGCCGAAAACTCGGTTTGTCCGGGTCCCAGGGGGTCATCATTCCGAAGCAGAATGTCCGGAACCTTGTTCTCTCCGCGGATGTATGCGCCGCGGTGGGGGAAGGGTCTTTCGGCATTTATCCGGTGGAAACAATCGATGACGGAATTGAAATTCTTACCGGTATGGAAGCGGGTGTTAAAACAAGGGGTTCCTTTCCGGAAGGGACGGTAAACCGCCTCGTGGAGGACCGGCTGAAAGAAATGGCCGAACAGGTGCGGAAATATCATCACTTTTCCTAGGTTCAGCGGCATTTGACTTTTGCTCCCCGTTCGGGGCATGATACGGAATATGAAAAAAATTGACACTGCATGGGCACTGGAAAATGTACGTGAGCGGTTTTTCCGCTACGCCGCTATAGAGACGACCTCCGACAGGCACGCGAAGGAGCAGCCTTCCACCGCCGGGCAATGGGAGCTGCTGAACATGCTCCGGGATGAATTGACCGCTCTCGGCATACCGGATGTTACCCTGGATGAAAACGGGTATCTCATTGCCCGTCTGCCTGCCTTGGGGGCGGAAAACGCGCCGACCGTCGGATTTATGGCACACGTAGATACGGCTTCCGAAGCATCGGGAAAGAACGTAAAGCCCCTGCTGCATGAAAATTATAACGGTTCTCCTATTTCACTGAACAACGGGATTGTTCTCGACAGCAGGGAATTTCCGGAACTCCTCGAGTTTACCGGAAAAACACTTATAACGTCCGACGGCACGACCCTCCTCGGGGCGGACGATAAGGCGGGGGTTGCGGAAATAATGACGGCCCTCGAATGGCTGTGCCGCCATCCGGAGATGTCGAGGGGCGCAATTGAGGTACTGTTTACCCCGGATGAAGAAACCGGATGGGGAATGGACCGGTTTTCCGCCGACAGGCTGAAATCGGTGTACTGTTATACCCTCGACGGAGACGGGGACGGTACGATAGAAGCGGAGTGTTTTTTCGGCTATCAGGCAAACATCACCTGCCGGGGTGTCTCCATCCATCCGGGGCATGGAAGGGGCAAACTTCGGAATGCCGTTACAATGGCGGCCGAGTTTATTTCCGGCCTTCCGCGGAATGAAAGTCCGGAGGCCGCCGACGGTCGATTCGGCTTTTACATGCCCCTCGGCATCCGCGGTTCCGCCGCCGAGGCGGAAGTACAGGTCCTTATCCGTGATTTTGAATATGAAGAAATCGAACGGAGAAGTACAGCCCTGAAGGCGATTGCCGGGGCGGTGGAGGCGCAATTTCCAGGCGGGAAGGTTGAAATTGAAATTGTAAAACAGTATGAGAATTTACGGGCGTATCTCGATAAAGAGCCGAGGGGGCTGGATATTCTCAGGAAAGCCGTGGACGAAGCCGGTTCCGAGGTGAAAGAGAAAAGTATCCGCGGCGGGACCGACGGCGCCCGTCTTGCCGAAAAAGGAATTCCGACGCCGAATGTCTTTACCGGCGGCGGCAATTATCACGGAGTGCAGGAGTATGCCGTTCTCGAAGTGATGGTAAAGGCAGTGCAGACCATCGTGAATTGCATCAGCCTCTGGTCGGAAGAAACATAAACGGCGGCGGACGGACGGGGTCAAACAAGGTCTACCGGCCGTTTGTTGTCCGCTAAACTCTGCTGCATGTATTCCCGGTCCAAGTCGAGTTCCGCGGTCATTTGTTCCAGCTGCTGCAGGGTAATGAGGTTTTGTTCCGCGAAAAGATACATCAGCGCTTTCTCGGCAATACAGGGGACCCGTAACGCGTTCATGTTTACGTCTCCGGCGGGGCCGTTTTTCGTATAGGTCCGGACAAAATGATTGTAAAGTTTAGACCGTTCCATATCTTCCTGTATCAATTCGAGTTCTTCGAGAAGGGGCCCCGTCTCCCCCTTTGAAGCGCTTACTCCCAAAGGTTTTAAAATGAGGAAGGTATATTCTTTCCCCGGCAGATAATGGTGCGTATCGCAGCGGGTGCAGTAGTTCGGCTTCTTTGGATCGTGCTTTTCCGTGTCTCCTCCGATAATAATGAGGGGGTCGAAATAGAGGGCCGGACATTCCCGGTTGTCGATAAGGTAATACCGGTACGTATAAAAGGAGTCGGTTAAACAATCCGGGTGTTCGCAGTAAGCCGTTAACGGAAAAACGTCCGTAGCTGTTTCAAGGAGAAACCGGGCGGTGGGATTGAAGATATCTTTTCTAAAGTTGAGGATGAGGGTCGGGAAAATAAAAATAAGTCCCCGCTCTTCCGATTCCCGGGTTACGACATAGATAAGCCGTTCTTCGTAAAAGGACCCCTCGTCTATTATCCATGTGCCGACCCGCGGGTTGTCCCGTATCAGCTTCTCCAGTTCAAAGGAATCGGTAATTTGGGAGATGTGCTTTCCGCACCTGTCGTAGCCTCCCCGGTAGGCCAGGGCGTCTTCCGGATAATCGGGAAAGCGGCCGGCATCCAGTTTTGAACGAACAAAAAAAACGCTTCTCCGGTCGGCGGTACCCTTCGTTGTCAGTGTTCCGGCGGCGGAGCTCTTTTTCCGGGCAACGCTGCTGTCCCGCCAGACCCTGGATGAGTATTCCGTTTTACCCGAACCCATGGGCCCGATAACGAGGATCCGGCGGGATGGGCGGGTAAAATCGAAATGGTTAAAAGAATGATGCACCCGGAGTTCGGGGAAGCCGAGACTTTTTAAAAAATGGGCCGTATCCGTGTCGTAGGACTGCACTGTAGGTTTCTCCGGTAATCAGCTGATAAGTTGATATATTAATTCCGGTTTTTCCGCCGGCGCGTCCGCAATGGTGACCGCCTCGGTAAACCGGGACACAGCTTCATCTTTGTTTTTATCATCATTGATGTACAATTCGGCCAAAGGTTCTCCCCTCTCAATTGTGTCCCCCAGGCGCACCTTCATCCAGATACCGACGGCCTTGTCAATTGTGTCTTCCTTTGTTGCCCGTCCCGCGCCCAAGAGCATTGCCGAAAGGCCTATCTCTTCGGTATTCATGGCGGTAACATATCCGCCTGCCGGGGCAGGGACAACGACCTTCTCACGGGCCCGCGGGAGCAGGGCGGTATTTTCAGTTACTTCCGGATTGCCGTTCTGGGCTTCAATCATGGCGGCGAACTTTTCGAGGGCTTCCCCGGAAGCTATGGCTTTTTCCAGCCGGGCCATCGCGTCCGCGGGAGTGTCAGCCAGCCCGGAAAGAAGAAGAAGCTGAGACGCAAGACTCAGCGAAACCGTCCGCAGGTCTCCCGTATGCCCGCCCCGGAGTATTTCAATTGCTTCCCGTACTTCGAGAGCATTTCCAATTGCGTTGCCGAGAGGCTGGTTCATATCGGTTACCAGGGCGGTTATTTTTTTTCCCGCCAATTTTCCGATATCCACCATGGCCCGGGCCAATTCTATCGATTCGCCGGTTTCCTTCATAAAGGCGCCGCTTCCCGTTTTTACATCGAGAACAATCGCGTCGCTGCCGGCAGCCAGTTTTTTACTCATCACACTCGATGCAATAAGTGAGAGGTTGTCTATCGTTACGGTAACATCTCTCAGGGCATACAGTTTTTTATCGGCGGGCACTAAATTGCCCGTTTGTCCGATAATACTGACCCCGATGGTGGAAACGATCTCGGTAAACCGTTCCATCGGCTGATACACTTCAAAGCCAGGTATCGATTCCAGTTTATCCAGGGTACCGCCGGTATGACCCAACCCCCGCCCCGACATTTTTGCAACCTTTCCGCCCCCGGCAGCAACAAGAGGGGCCGTTATAAGCGTTGTTGTATCGGCCACTCCGCCGGTGCTGTGCTTATCCACTTTTATTCCCGGAATAGCGGACAAATCGACCTGGTCCCCCGATTCAGCCATGGCAATGGTCAAGTCCGTTGTTTCCCGGGAATTCATGCCCCGAAACCAGACGGCCATCAATAAAGCCGATATTTGATAGTCCGGGATAGAGCCTTCTACGTAGCCCCGGATGAAATATTGAATTTCGTCTTTGGTTAATTCACCGCCCTTCCGTTTTTTGTAAATAATATCCGTTATATGCATATCATTCCCCGTTTCTGTACTCTATTCTGTTTTATTGTTCCCTGCAAGCGGTAAAACAGGCCTTGTTTATAATGAGAATTATTACTAAATTTATCAGGTATATTGACACTTTCTATTATTATTTTTATTATCATAAATAAACACAAAATGATAAAGAAGGTGGTACGATGAAAAAACTATTATTCATTTTTATTGTAACTCTGGCGGTTCTTGCGGCGGCTGTAACCGTGGGCTGCAAGAAAGAGGAAGAAAGCGCCGGGGCAAAAACGGAAGACGCTTCTTCGGCGGCTGACAAATCCGAAGGGTATGAAGACGGGATATATTTTGCACAGGAAGATGTTTTCAGCGAGAGGACGGGATGGAAATATATGGTGACTCTCGAGGTGGAAAACGGCAAAATTGTCTCGGCGGAATGGAACGGCGCTCATGTGGACGGCGGGACTGATAAAATTACCCGTTCGGAAAGCGGTGAGTACGGAATGGTTGAAAACGGCGGGGCCCAGGCACCCTGGTTTGAGCAGGCGGCGAAAGCGGAGGCCTATCTGCTGGACGTGCAGGACCCGGCGGCCATTGAATATTCCGATGATGAAGGACGTACCGACGCCATCAGCGGGGTCTCGATCCATGTAATCGAATTTTTCAGCCTTGCCGAAAAGGCACTGAATAAGGGACCCGTTGGATACGGTATGTATAAAGACGGCCGGTATCATGCCGAAGCGGATACGTTCAGCGAATCCGGCTGGAAATCGACTGTCGATTTGACAGTGGTAAGCGGCTACATTGTTGCCGCTAACTGGAACGCACTACCCGAAGAAGGGGGCGACGACAAGAAAACACAGTCGAAGAACGGTGAATACGGGATGGTTGAAAACAGCGATGCACAGGCCCCCTGGTACGAGCAGGCAAACAAAGCCGAGGCCCATTTGCTGAAGGTGCAGGACCCGGCCGCCGTCAAACTGGATAATGAAGGAAATACCGACGCGATCAGCGGTGTTTCAATTCATGTTAACGATTTGTTTACCCTGGCCGCTGAAGCCCTGCAGGGCGCGAAACGGTAGGAATATCCGCGGTATTCGGCGCCGTGCTCTGCCGCACGGCGCTTATTTTCCTTCATTGACAGATCCCTCCCGAACAGTTTAGACTGTAGCCTCAATTTTTATCTGTACGTACTCGGAGTATATATGGCACAAAAAATTACGCCGAAAGAGGAAAACTATTCTCAGTGGTATATCGATATTGTCCTGCAGGCCCATTTAGCCGACTATTCACCGGTAAAAGGGTGTATGGTAATAAAGCCGCGGGGGTACGCATTGTGGGAAAACATCCAGCGTGCCCTGGATGATATGTTCAAGGAAACCGGCCACACAAACGCGTATTTTCCGCTTCTCATTCCCGAAAGCTTTATTCAAAAGGAAGCGGAGCATGTGGAAGGGTTTTCTCCCGAACTGGCGGTGGTTACCCTTGCCGGCGGGGAAGAACTGGAGGAACCGCTGGTCTTGCGTCCCACTTCGGAAACAATTATATGGAGTATGTATAAAAAATGGATACAGTCCTACCGGGACCTTCCTATTTTAATTAACCAGTGGGCAAATGTGCTTCGCTGGGAGAAAAGAACGAGGCTTTTTTTGCGGACTTCCGAATTCCTCTGGCAGGAAGGACATACCGCCCATGCGACAAAGGAGGAGGCCGTCGAAGAAACGGAGAAGATGCTGGGGGTCTATAAAACCTTTGCCGAAGAGTATATGGCGCTGCCGGTTATTACGGGAAGGAAGAGCGAAAGTGAAAAATTCGCGGGAGCGGTGGACACCTACGCGATAGAAGCCATGATGCAGGACAAGCGGGCACTGCAGGCGGGCACCTCCCATTTTCTCGGGCAGAATTTCGCGAAAGCTTTCGATGTTACCTTTCAGTCGAAAAACGGCGAATTAGAGCATGTGTGGGCAACCTCCTGGGGTGTTTCAACACGTCTTATCGGTGCCCTGATTATGGCCCATTCGGACAACAAGGGCCTTGTAATTCCTCCGAAACTTGCATCCGTGGAAGCGGCGATTATTCCGATTTATAAAAATGAAACGAAGGCGGAGGTCCTTCGGTACGCCGGGTCGATAAAAGCCGCCCTTGACGGAACTGTAAAGGCGGTGCTGGATGACGATGATCAGACATCTCCGGGCTGGAAGTTCGCGCAGTGGGAGCTGTACGGCGTGCCGGTGCGGATCGAGGTAGGACCGCGGGACATGCAGAATGAACAGGCCGTGCTGGTCCGGCGTGATACCGGTGAAAAAACCAGCGTGGTATTTTCCGAGATTCGGGACAAGGTTTCGTCACTGTTAACGGAAATCCAGAAGGACCTCTTTGAAAAAGCCCTCGCGTTTCAAAAGGAACATACCCATACCGCTGCGGATTTCGATGAATGTGTACGGATATTCGAAACTGACAGCGGGTTTGTCGAAGCCCCCTGGTGCGGTTCGGAAGAGTGTGAAGCGAAGATGAAGGACGCGACAAAGGCAACGATCCGCGTGCTTCCCTTCGATCAGAAGCCCCCGGATTCGTCCTGTGTTGTATGTAATGGGAAAGCGAAATATATCGCTGTTTTCGCGAAAGCATACTAACATACCGCCGGTGCTGACGGTATTCGCGGCGGTACTGCTGCTTTTTGCCGCGGCGGGATGCACCGAAAAAGAAGCGCCGGAGCCCTACTACGAACGCGGTGAAAGCGGGGCCCGGGAGGCGGAACACGGCCGGTACGGGTGGTACGGATGGGAAAACGCCGAGCTTACCGCTCTGACCGGACCGGCGGCGGAAACAGGAACGGACTGGAAGTTATGGACCGACCAGGTACGGGGAACTCGACTGCTGTATGTAAACGGAAGTGCTTACTGTGCCGTCAATACCCTTGGTATTTTGGAACTTCGGGACATATTTCAAGCCGGACCGGCCCCGGGAATGACTGAAATCTACAACAAAAAGGTATTCGGAAACAGGACGGCGGACGGTTTTTTTGAATACGATGCGAAGCTGTATGTGCGTCTTTATTACAACACCGTTCTGCATGACGGTCCCCCCCCCGCTCCCCCGATTGCATTAATATCCTTTGCTCCGGAAAATAAAGAAATACGGGTAATTCCCTTCTCCCTGCAGGACGAAGAGGAGGGGTGGGAACTCGTTTCTCTATATCCGTTCTGCCGGGAAGAAGGGGCCTGGCTGATGGCCTGGAAATTGTCGGGAACTGAAAAAACGGAATTCCGTTATGCCATGCTCGATGTTTCCGCCTGGACGGAGAAAGAAATAGATGAGGAGCAGTTCCTCGCCGAAATTACCCCCGCGCACGGCGTACATGCTCCCGTGGAAGTGCAGCGGCTTTTACGGACCGCGAAAGGACATAAAGGCGATACGGTATACGATATTACCGTCAGCTATGACCGGCCGAAATATCCGGAGGTTTTCCGTTTCGGAGAGATTTCCATGATAGAGGAGCAGGAGAGTGACCTTGTCAGGCTCCGCTGTTTTTCCTTCGGGGAAACCTATTTTCTCCTTCTTCCGGAGGGACATATTTTCTGGGTAAGGGAAGACGGAGAAAAAGGGGAGCTGAGGCTTCCCGAACTCCCGGAAGGGTATCTGTATACCGATTTTTTAACCGACGGAAACGCCGTTCTTGCCCTTTGGGAAGAGCAGGATTTTGCCTCGGTGCGGAATGCCGGATTTGTCTACACACCGGGATCGTGATATACTTCTAACCAATGGGACGGAATACGAAAATAATCTGCATTGCTCTTCTTCTGGTCCTCTGTTCAGCGGGTACGGGGCTTGCCCTTACCCTGCCCGGTTTGGACCTGTCCGGCGGATTAATGTGGCTGGGAAATGCCGAAACCGAAGGAGGTCCGAGTCCGCTCCTGGGGGTCTGGGGGATCGGTCTGCCGCTGGAGTTTACGCCGCTTTTCAGTATCGAACCGGCACTGTCGATGTTCGGGACCCAGTACCAGTTAACCACGGACGGCAGCAAGGCGGTGCCTACGGAAATCGAATACGCTTCCAGCCTCTGGGCGCTGGTCCTCATGCTGGACGTACCGTTTCGGTTTACCTTTCATGTAAGCGATACCATCTCTCTGGGTGCCGGTCCGCATCTGGCATTTCTGTTTCGAATTCCCACGATCGGATGGGGGGACGCGTCGGCCCGGACCGGGGACCCGGACCACCGGGCGGCAATTGTCGCTTACTGGTATGAGAACGCGCGGTTTCTGTACCCCGGGGCGGGACTGTTTTTCAACTGGAAAATGTTTGAAAACATCGGATTTTATGTCCGCCTTCTCTCGCTGTTTCCGATTTTTCATGCCTGGGACGGTGAAAGCGCGCGGTTTTGGGACCAAATGCATATTTCGGGACGGGTGGGGGTCCGTTTCTCTTTCGCCCCCGCCGCCGAGGAATAACCTTCTTGGAATTGCCGTTCTTAGATATAATCGGGCGGCTCGATTTCCTTCAGAACTTCTTCATGCCGGCTTACGAGAAGCGACACCAAAGAGGCGGTAAAAACATCCAGTAAAACGCCGAAACTGATGAGAATGGGCATCACGGCGCCCAAAATGAGATATCCCTCTTCCAGTCCCCTGCCGTAGAGGGCGCACATACTGGACAGTGCTGCAAACACACCTGCCCCGGGGGCCGTCGATAAGGTAAAGGAGAATAGAAAACTGAAAACCATTACCCAGAGAAATAACTGAAAATTGATACCGAGGCTCGAGTAAGATGTAAGAATAACGACAAAGGATACGGCGGTAACCATTGCCGTTCCCGCCCGGCCGAACATTGCGAAGAAGGGATAGCCTGCGGAGCCGATTTTCCTGGGGACACCCATACTGTCTTTTCCGTGTTTTGTAAGGGAGGTCAGTGTAAAATAGATGTCCCGGGACAGAAAAGCCGTTATGGCAGGTGCAATCATCGCGTAGAGCCACTTATACGGATTTTCCCGTTTTCCTAAAACGTATAGTAAAACCGGAAAAATACCGAAGATAATCAGCACCGTGTTGATGATGAGAATGATGAGCAGCTGACGGAACAGTTCCAGTTCTTCCGTGGACCGGATTTCTTTTATAAACTGAATGGAAAGGATAATCATTCCTACGGCCAGTATTTCTACAATAAAACTGTTGATATGATAAAAAATCCGCGACATCGAGTCGAAAAAGGAAATTGCCGGCCGGGTTATCAGTCTGTCGAAGGAAAAATTCAGGCCGACAAAAAAGGCGAGAAAGAAGAGTGGAAAGAGAAAATTCCCCTCGGTAACGAACACTCTAAACATATTTTTCGGAAAAACCTGCAGCACCATCTCCTGAATGCCCGGAACAGAGCGCACCGCCTGCTCTTCAATAATAATCGGGACCCGGTCGATGGGGATAAAAACAACGGAAACAATACCGATAAGGACAAGGACAAAGGTGGAAATAACCATATACAGGATGATCCTGCCGTACACTCGGACCAGTTTCTTGTCCTGTTTCAGTTCATAGGTACCGATAGCTAGGGAGAAAAAAATCATTCCGAAAATTGTGTACCTGCCGATGTGAATAACGAGATTTGCAAGAAACGAGAGCGTTTCCTGCTGTTCGGCACCCCGGAGGGGAAGAAAAAATCCGAGAAGTATTCCAATAATCGTCCCAATCAGCAGTTTTATCCATATTTTCATGAGGAAAACAATATCCTATTCCATCTACTCCGTCAATTATACCCGGTTATTCCATCGGGTTGGTTTGTTCCCGTATTTTCGCGAACCGCGGCTTGAGGACATCGTAGATAATCCGGATCCGCTCATCATGATGCAAAAAGGATGATTTCATGGTATTGACCGTTATTTTTTCCAAATCACGCAGGGTCAAATTGTAGTGTTTTACCGCCAAGGCCATTTCCTTCGACAGGGTGGTGTTGCTCATCAGCCGGTTGTCGGTGCAGAGCATGACCCGAAAATTGTTCCTGTAGTAGAGCTGAAAGGGGTGTTCATCCAAATTGCCGGCAGCACCGGTTTGAATATTAGAGGACAGACAGACCTCCAGGGGGATCCGCTTGTCTCTGATAAAATGGGAGAGAGAGCCCATGCTGGTAATTCTGCTGCCGCTTACAGTCATGTCCTCCAGCAGACGGGTGGCGTGTCCGATTCTGTGGGCGCCGCATACCTGTATTGCCTGCCAGATGGATTCAATGCCGAAGGCCTCTCCCGCGTGAATGGTAATATTGAAATTTTTGTTACGGATAAACTGAAAAGCGTCCAAATGCCGTTTCGGGGGGTGTCCGAACTCGTCCCCGGCAATATCGAATCCGACGACACCCTTCTGCCGAAAAGCGACCGCCAGTTCGGCAATTTCTAAAGAAACCGCCGCGTCCTGATGCCGCATAGCGCAGAGAATTAGTCCGAACTCCACGCCGGTCGCCTCTCTGCCCCTTGTAAGTCCCCGCAGCACGGCCTCGACGACCGCTTCCAAATTGAGGCCCCGCTGCAGGTGGAGGATCGGCGCGAAACGGATCTCCACGTAAACGTTGTTGTCCCCGGCGCGGTCTTCCATTGTCTCAAAGGCAATACGTTCGAGGGCTTCTTCCGTCTGCATGACCGCGGTTGTAACTCCGAAACCTTCCAGGTACAGCCCTAAATTTTTCCGGTCGGCGCCGCGGTGGAACCAGGCAGCCAGGTCCTCCGGGTCCTTCGCGGGCAGTTCGATGTTTTCTTTTCCGGCAATATCGATTATCGTTTCGGGACGCACCCCTCCGTCCAGGTGGTCATGAAGTTCCACCTTCGGGATTTTTTTTATCATTTCTTCCGTTACCATGAAGGGTATTGTAATCAAAAGTGTCTATGAATGCAAAGCTTTTTATTGTATTCTATGGGCATTGCAAACCGGATGCGGAGGAAGTGTATGGAAGATAAAATTAAAATCGGCATAATCGGCGGAAGCGGATTATATAAGATGGATGCTTTGAAAAACAAGCAGGAAGTATATATCAATACGCCGTTTGGCGACCCTTCGGGGCCGGTCATTACGGGGACCATTGGGGGAAAGGAAGTCGGTTTCATTGCGCGGCACGGCGTCGGACATGTCTACAATCCGAGTGAAGTAAACTATGCCGCCAATATTTTCGCGATGAAAACACTCGGCGTCCGTTTTATCATTTCCGTCAGTGCCTGCGGCAGCTTGACCGAGGAATACGCGCCGGGAAATATTGTCATTCCGGACCAGCTTGTAGATTTTACCAAGGGACACAGAAGAAAAAGCTTTTTTGAACGCGGCGTCGTTGCCCATGTCGGTGTTGCGGACCCGTTTTGTCCCGATTTGTCGGACATTCTGTATGCGGCCGTAGGGAAAACCGGTGCTCCCGTCCATAAGGGCGGCACGTTCGTGACCATTGAGGGACCCCGTTTCAGTACGCGGGGGGAAAGTGAACTGTTTCGGTCCTGGGGGATGCATATTATCGGTATGACCACCAGCCCCGAGGCGTTTCTGGCCCGGGAAGCTGAAATAAGTTACGCGGTAATGGCCCATATTACCGATTACGACGTGTGGCATGAAGAACCGGTGAGTACGGAAATGGTGGTAAAAACGTTTACGGAAAATATTCATCACGCGCATCAGTCCATTGTCGAAGCGGTGGGCTTGATCGATGAAAATGCCCGATATGAAGCGCATTCGGCACTGGCAAACGCTGTCATGACTGATCCGGAGAAACGGGACAAGTTTACGCTGCAGCGGCTGGGTCCGATAGTACACAAGTGAAACAGGGCACCTTTGCCGGGTCTACCGCGAAAAAGCTTGCCTACCGGACGTGGCTGCCGGCTGGTCCGAAACTGGGTGTAGTGGTTATCGTACACGGGTACACCGAGCACGGCGGAAGATATGCCCGGTTTGCTGAAAAACTGACGGATCAGGGTTTTGCGGTGTACGCTCATGATCACGCGGGGCACGGCCTTTCCGAAGGGGTCAGAGGGCATATAGATAAATTCGATACCTATGTCGATGACCTGCGGCTGTTTATGGATGTTATAACGGAAACGGAAGGAAACCTGCCTCTATTTCTTTTTGGGCAGAGTATGGGCGGGGCGGTTGCCGTGCTCTTCGCGGCGCGGTACGGGGAAATTCTGCGGGGATGCATCCTCTCCGCTCCGGCGTTTATAATCGGGATGAAAATACCGCCGATTTTAAAGGGAATTTCTAAAATACTGTCCGCTCTCTTTCCGAAGATGAAAGTTACCAAAGGAATTGCCGAGCACCTGTCCCGGGACCGGAATGTTATAGCGGAATACCTGCGGGACCCCCTTGTGTACACCGGGAAAAACCGGGCGCGCTTAGGGTATGTATTACTGCGCCTCGAGGAATCTCTGTTTCCGGTGCTGCCCCGCGTTACGGTCCCCGTCTGTATCATGCAGGGAACGGAGGACAAAATTGTCGATCCGAAAGGCGCCAGGATACTGTATGAACATATTGCTTCGAAGGACAAAACGCTGCAGTGGTTCAATGCCCTGTATCATGAGCTGCTTCATGAGCCGGAAAAAAACGAGGTGATGAAATTCACCATAGACTGGATACGGGCACGGCTTCATTCCCGTAAATAAATACTCTGCTGCTTTGCATTGTATCGTCATTATAAATGAAAAAAGCGCGTATTTGCCGGCCTGTCAGCAGGAACGGCAGCCAGTAGGGATCGTCATTCCACATTCGATCATAGGGTATGTCCCTTATATCACACCAAAATGGTTTTGCTTCCGCCGTTTCCGTCATCGTTCCGGTAAATGAATGACTAACGAACACGGTGCCGTGAAGGGAATAGCCGTTTTCGAAAATAAAAGAAAGTTCGCCGTACTTTTTCGGGTCGGCGGGAGTCAGACCTACCTCTTCCTGCAGTTCCCGGACTGCCCCTTCCGCGGGGGTTTCCCCTTTCTCGATACGCCCTCCCGGCCCGTTGATTTTTCCCGCGCCGAGGCCCGTCTTTTTATGGATGAGAAGCACCAATCCGTTCCGTACGATAAAGCAGAGCGTGGCCCGTTCGGTAAAATTCCAGTATTTCCAGTCGATATCACCGACCGTCCGCACGGGTTAGCCGGAGACCTTTGTAACTGTTTCCGTTAACTGCTCCGGAGTAAAGGGCTTTATCAGCCACGCGGTCGCCCCGGCGCGTTTTCCGGCTTCCTGTTTCGATTGTTCCGATTCCGTCGTCAGCACAATAATCGGCGTCGTTTTAAATTTATCCGTTCTCCGTACCGCTTTAATGAGTTCTATCCCATTCATGTTCGGCATATTTATATCGGTGATAATTACATCCGGATTTACTTCTTCAAGCTTGTCTACTCCGTCTTTTCCGTCTACGCCTTCGGCAACTTCGTACCCCGCTTCCTCTAATGTAAAATGCACCATTTGCCGCATCGAGGCTGAATCATCGACTATCAATATTTTCTTACCCATTATTTCTCCTCCCCGTTATTGTAGGCTGCTTCTAAAATCTCTTTTTCCTGTTCCATTGTATATTTTTCCTTCAGCATTGCCGCCTGGTTCTTTTTAATTAAAAAGTCTTCGGTATCCGCGTTCCGGAGGCGTTCCGCTATGCTTGTGAGATCGGAGGCAAAGTCTTCTAAGGGTTCCATAACATGTTCGATCCGCTGCCGGGTAATGTCCTGAAACTGAATGGAGACGACAATGCTGCTGATATTTTTTGCAAGTTCCTTGGCATGTCCGGACAATTCTTCCAGACTTCTGCTGGTATCGGTAATTGTTTTATCAATTTCAGCGACGGTCCCTTCCAGAATTTCTTCCGCTTTTTTCGAAACTTCGTTTCCCTTGTGTACGCTGTTTTCCGCTTCCCGAAGCATGTTCTGCGTGTTATCCGTAACCTGATTGATAATTCCTTGTATTTCCCGGTGTGCCGATTCCGTTTCTTCCGATAATTTCCGGAATTCCGAAGCAACGACGGCAAACCCCTGACCTTTTTCCCCCGCCCGTGCCGCCTCTATCGCGGCATTTATTGCCAGCACCTTTGAATCTTCGGTAATTCCATCGATTTTTGTCACGATTTCCCGAATTGTATCGATGTCGTTGGCAATTTTTCCAATTGCCTGCTGATTTTCTTTTACAAAGCTGGTAATTGTTTGCAATTCGGCAACCAGCGTGGTAAGTACCTGTTTCAAATGGTGTAATAAATTGCCTTCCCCGGAGTCGGCGGCGGAGGTTTCCGCTAATGCCCCGAAAATAGACCCCACCTCGGAAACCTGGCTTTTTGCCTGTTTGTTGATATTCATAAACCCGGTAGAGAGGGACATTGCCGCTTCATCGGTCATTTCGATAACCGCCTGCAGCTGTTTTACAAGCACCGGCACCACATCCGCCGTTTCCCTGATATTTGTCGAAATGGAGGTAAAGAAGGCATCAATTTCTTCCACTGTCTTTGTTTCGATAATTCTCGTTTCGCCGGGCTCGGTCCCGTTTTGTTCCGTCCCGATGCCGCCGCTGTTCTCCACTTCCGCCAGTCTGTCGGAAAGCTGTTTCCGTTCGGCTTTGTTTCGCTGTAAACGTATGTAATAGTACGTGAAGCCCCCCGCGAACGTAAAAACCGCCGCCGCGGCGGTATAGATAAGGTTATAGAGGGATGCGTGGATAAAGAGGGTCCCCGTTAGTAAAAGTGCGAATAGTAGCGGCGGAATAAGTACAGATACAATACCGCCCCCTTTTTTTTCTGCCGCTGTCATGAAAAGCTCCTTGTGTTCTAATTATATGGAAAAATAATTACATAGACAAGAAAAAAAACCCCCGCCATACAGCGGGGGTAAGCCGGGGGGCTTTTTTATGATTTTTTAATTTAAAAGCTGTCGAAGTCGTCATCGTCTAAGTTAATTACTTCCGACGGTCCCACCGGATTGATGGCGGTTTGTTGACGAGACTGCGCGGGAGCCTTGGCTTGAGGCTGTACCGGGGCGGCTGTTCTCGGTTTTTGGGACCGCTTGTCTTCAAGATACACCTTCCGGCCTTCCTGATCGTCGAGTTTGAATGTCTCGATCATCGCTTTCAGCTGCTGGGCCTGTCCGGCCAGCTCTTCCGCCGCGGAAGCGCTTTCTTCGGCACTTGCGGTGTTCCCCTGGGTTACCTGGTCTATTTGATCGAGCCCTTCGGTAATCTGGTCGATGGCCTGGGCCTGTTCTTTGCTGGCCGACGCGATTTCCCCGAGGAACTCGGCTACCTTTGACGAGCCGGTAACGATCGAATCCAGCTGCGTAGCGGTTCTATCCACAAGTTCGTTTCCTTCCTTGATATTGGAGATGGAATCTTCGACCATCGAGCTGGTTTCTTTTACCGCCTCGGCCGCTCTGACCGCAAGGTTTCGGACTTCTTCGGCAACGACGGCAAATCCCTTTCCGTATTTACCTGCCCGCGCGGCTTCTACGTTGGCGTTCAACGCAAGGAGGTTGATTTGAAAGGCAATATCGTCGATTACTTTCACTACTTTATTAATTTCGTCGGAACTTGCATTTATCCTGTTCATGGCTTCCACAAGCTCTTTCATCTGCTCGTTTCCGCCCTCGGCGTCTATTGTTGCCTGCTTCGCGAGGCCGTTGGCTTCCGTCGCGTTGTCCGCGTTCTGTTTCGACTGGCTGTTTACCTCGGTAATGGAGGAGGATATTTCCTCTAAACTGCTTGCCTGTTCCGTCGCTCCCTGGCTGAGGTTCTGACTTGCCTGGGAAACCTGGTCCGACCCCGAAGCAACCTGGTCTACGGCATCGTTTACCTGGCTCAGGAGTTCGTGCAGGGAATCCTTCATAAGGATAAGCGAGGCGCCTAAGCCGTCCTTTTCCGAAGCCTTTTCGATGTCGATGGTCAGGTCTTTATTCGCGATCTGTTCAATTTTATCGGCCTTGTACTGCAGGGACTTCTGCATTTCTCGCAGAGCGTCCGCTAAAATACCGACTTCGTCACGCTGCTTTACGTCGAGTACCGTTTGAAGGTCCCCGAGGGCAATCTCTTTCGCGAAATCCACCCCTTTCTGCAGGGCCCGGACAATTGAAATGGTAAGGAAAACCGCGATAATAATTGCCAGGAGTACGGCAATTGCCAATCCGATGGCAATAATAACCACGGAACTGGACACCTTTGCCACCGCTTCCGCGGCTATTTTTTTGGTATTTTCTATTCCGGCCGCCGCGGTGCCCTGGGCGGATTCGAGGACCTTGTCCGCCGCGTCGTTGCGCTCCCCGTTCAGCTCCTGCAGTTTTTGATAGGCTGCGTACGAAGCCTCCAGGGCCGCGTAGTATTTTCCTCTGGTTTCGGCAATAGTTGTCAGCTGATCGATGTTTATCTGCAGTCTGGTAATTTTATTCAGTTCTACCGCAATGGCCGGAATTTTGTCCAGTTCTTCAAGGGCTTCCCCAATAAGAGCATAATCAAAATCCGCCTGGGCCTTGAAGGTGAGGATCCGGGCACTGTTTGCCAAATCGATTGCATCGTTCATCAGGTAGATCTTCATGAAGCGTTCGGTGAGAGCGGCTGCTCCGGCATTATTTGCAAGGTCCTGCTGGAACGCAGTCTGCTGGCTCTCGAGAAAGGCATTTGCCTGTTTCATGTATTCCCCGGCGGACTCGTCGAGAATTTTCCGCTGGGCGGTGATTTCCTGGATTGTTGCGTCAGTTTCCTGTGCGAGACTGTCATATAACGCCACATTGTTTTGTGCAACCTTTACGTCTTCTTTCAGCTGGACGAGGCCGGGATAATCGACGGCAAGCTGTTCCGCCTGCCCGAGATAGTCGTTCAGGGCAGCCATGTACTCCTGTCCTAATTCAAAAAAGTCCCGGTTGAAATTGAGGGAGTACCCCCGCATGTTGTACATAACCTGCAGCGAGTTCCGCTCAATATTGTTGGCAAGATCAACTTCCGGAACATATTCCTGTTCAAGAGATTCAGACTGTTTTTGGATCTGCAGCATGTTCAGTACCGCCAATCCGCCGATGGCTAAGACCAGCAGAATGACAATTCCAAACCCGATTCCCATTTTTAGTCCGAGTTTTAGATTTTTCAGCATGTATTCCTCCTACAATTCTATGTTCTGTATTTCTTCATCCCGAAGGATCGAGTGTACGTTCAGTAATATAAGCACCTGTTCCCCCACTTTTCCGAGCCCGGAAATGTAGTGTTCACGAATTTTGTCCGTTTTAAATTGGGGCGGGGGGCTGATTTTTTCCTGTGTAATGTCCTCCACCTCCGTTACCGTGTCGACAATAAGTCCGAAACTCCTGTCTTCGGTCTTTACAATGATAATGCAGGTGCGGTCGTCGTAATCGCGTTCCTCCATGGCGAAGCGGAGGCGCAGGTCGATAATCGGAATAACCTGCCCCCGAAGGTTGATTACCCCTTTTACAAAATCCGGCATGTCCGGAATATCCGTTATTTGCTGCATTTCGATAATTTCCGTCACATCCGAGATATTGATGCCGTAGATCTCATTATGCAGCTGAAAAAGAAGGTATTTGTCTTCGTTTAGGTCCTCATCGTCTTCAACAAGTATCTGTGTGTCCTGTTCGGCCGTCATTGTCCGCCTCCGTCTTGGTATTCATGAGTAAGTGTATAATAGAAAAATTG
>CAZSGZ010000028.1:0-22498 GCA_964606455.1 uncultured Spirochaetales bacterium | reverse complement strand
GTTAATCCATGCGCTCTGCAGCTCCGGTTCCAAAGCGGCCACGGCCCCGGAGGCGGTATCCATCCGTGAATCGATCAGCCGCTGTTCAAATGACGGATCGATGGTAATTACCTTCAACTGTTTGGCCTTGTCGGCATACTGCAGGCATATCTGCCGCCCCAAGGCCTGCCGGCACTTCTCCACCAGAAAGCCGATGTCCTTGGAAATCCCGGCATAGTCGGAGACGGTTTCCAGGATAACCACAAGATTGCGGATCGAGACCCCTTCACGGAGCAGGCCCTGCAGCACCTTCTGTACCTCTCCCACGGAAATGATCTTATGCACTTCATCCACGACCGCGGGGTAATCGTGTTTGAGGGTGTCCAGCATGGACTGTACTTCCTGCCGCCCGATTATTTCGGAGGCGTGCTTCTTGATAAGCTCCGTCAGGTGAGTCGCGATTATCGACGGGCTGTCCACAACGGTATAGCCGGACTGCTCCGCTCTGTCCTTGTTTTCCCCGGAAATCCAGAGTGCCGGCAGGCCGAAGGCCGGGTCCGTCGTTTTTTCACCCGGAACGTCTCCCGCTGCACTGCCGGGGTTAATTGCCAGATAGTGGCCTATTTTCAATGCCCCCCTGCCCACTTCGATGCCCTTTATCTTAAAACAGTACTCCGAGGGTTCCAAGCGCATATTGTCGATAATACGGATCCGCGGCACCACCAGCCCGAGCTCCAGGGCTGTTTCCCGGCGTATGCGGGTAATCCGGTCCAAGAGTTCCGCGCCCTGCTCCTTGTCCACGAGCGGAATGAGCCCGTACCCCAGCTCGAGTGAAATGGGGTCCAGGGGGGCCACCGGGGATATTTCCGCGGGCGCCTCCCTGGCTTCTTCGGCTTCCTCCATCTGCTTCTCCCGTACGTCCTTCGCGGCCTGCTTCCGGCCCAGCCTGAAACCGACGAAGCCTAAAATGCCTGCCAGCGGCATAAGAATATACCAGGGGAAGCCCGGCAAAAAGCCCATGAGAAAGAGAAAAATGGCCGCAATCCAGTATACCCGCCCCTGCCGTGAAAACTGTTCCGTCGCGTCGCTCCCGAACGTCCCGTCGGAAACGGCCCTTGTAACAATTAAGCCGGTACTGGTTGCCACTAAGAGCATGGGAAACTGTGTAACAAGTCCGTCGCCGATGGTAAGGGAGATGTAGGTGTCCACGGCAACGTTCAGCGGCTCGCCGTGGAGGGTAATTCCCACGATCATTCCGCCGATAACGTTTACCAGTGTAATAACGATACCCACGATAACGTTCCCGGATATAAACTTCGAGGCTCCGTCCATGGCCCCGTAGAAATCGGCCTCCCGCTGCAGGTCCCGCTTCCGCCGGGTCGCCTCCTCTTCGGTAATGGCTCCGGAATTGTACTCCGCCTCGATGGCCATCTGCTTACCCGGCAGACCGTCCAGTGTAAACCGCGCGGCCACTTCGGCAACCCGTGTCGCGCCTTTGGTAATAACGATAAACTGCACCGCCACGAGGATAACGAAGATGATGATACCGATAACAAGCCCCTCCGCACCGGAGGTACCGACGACAAATTCTCCGAAGGCCCGGACAATCTTTCCGTTGAAATCGGCCCCCCGGGACAGGATAAGCCGGGTGGAGCTGACGTTCAATGCAAGGCCGAAAACAGTGGTTACCAGCAGAAGGGTGGGGAAAATAGAAAACTCCAGCGCCCGCTTCGTGTACAGGACAATTAAAATGATGATCAGACTTAATACCAGGTTGATGGACATTAAAAAGTCGAGGAGAAACGTTGGCAGCGGTATAATCAGCATCGCCACCACGATAATGACTCCTAAAGCGACAAAGAGATCGCTCTTGTTTTGAAACAGCGATCCTTGTAATATTTTCCGTACATCACTCATAGTCTATATCCTCTTCTCACGAGACCGCCTCCGCGCCGCGGCCCTGCATCTTGTACACTTGGGCGAGGACGCCGGCCATTACTTCGTAGTATTTTTCCGGAATAACGTCCCCCAAATCCACTTCGGCATAGAGCGCTCTTGCAAGGGGTTTATTTTCAATAACCGGAACCTCATTCTCCCCCGCGATTTCCTTTATCCGCTGTGCCAGGTGGTCCTGCCCCTTCGCCGTTACCATCGGCGCCGTCATGCTCAGCCGGTCCCACTCCAGGGCAACGGCGTAATGGGTCGGGTTTGTAATGACAACGTCCGCTTCGGGTACGCTTTTCATGATGTTTCTCGAGAGAATTTCCCGCATCCGCTCCCGCAGGCGGTTCTGCACCAGGGGGTCCCCTTCGTGCATCTTCCGTTCCTCTTTTACCTCGTGCTTCGTCATTTTCAAACTGTCCCGGTATTGTTTCCGCTGAAATAAATAGTCGGGCAGGCCCAACACGAGCAGCGCCAAGGCCGCCTCCACTACAATACGGAAGGAAATTTTCGAAATGGTAACGAGGTTGATCCACACCGGGTTTGTATAGAAGTGGACGATTTTATCCAGGTCCATCCGGACGTTGAGAAAGGCGATTACCCCGATAATGACGATCTTGATAATCGATTTTGCCAAATTGAACAGCGCCTCGGAAGAAAAGAGCACCCGTTTAATGAACTTGCCGAAATTCGGAGTAATTTTTTTCAAGTCCGGTTTCAGCACCTTCGTTGTAAAGAGAAAACCAACCTGCATCAAGTTCCCGAGTATCGCGGAAACAAAGGCCACCGCGCCCACCGGCAGGGTGAGTTTAATGAGATACTGCATAAAGACACGGAGGGTCCCCTTTTCCATGGTAATGTCAATCTCCGTGGAAATGCCGATAAAATACCGTATCATCTCTATCGTTGTATTGATTATGTTCGGCGCTAAGAGTCCGAAGGCGACGATGGGAAAGAGCAGGACGATGGCGGAGGAAAGTTCCATCGACTTGGCCACCTTCCCCTCTTCCCGGGCCTTCTTGATTTTGTACTCGGTCGGGTCTTCGGTCCGGCCTTCGTCCTCGGCGGCAAACCACTGAAGGTGCATCCGCAGGAAGGGGGACGCTTCGGTAAAATAGTTGTCAACGTATCTCACGGGGCCGCCCCCTGCAGGTTGTCGAGAAGCTCAGCGATCTTGTAAAAGCCGCCGTCGATAACCGTTCCCAAGGCTTCAACCAAAAATGGAAGGGTGAGAAACAGTATGATAAAGGCCACGCCGATTGCCACGGGAAACCCCATCATCAGCAGGTTCATCTGCGGGGCGGCCTTTGCCAATAATCCCATGGTAACGTTTACCAGGAAGAGGGTGCCTAAAATCGGAAAGGCTATCAGGAGCGCCTGCTTGAAGAGCTCTCCCAAACTTCCGATAAAAAGCTGAAAAATGCTCTCCCGGCCGGCAATGAAATCGAAAACACGCACATTTTCGAAAGAACGGTGCACACCGATAATGAAAATCCGCTGGAACCCTCCGATAAGAACGAACACCAGCATGGCGATGGTATTGATGAACTGGCCCATAATGGGGATCTCAATTTGCGATAAGGGGTCGAAGACCTGGGAGGCGCCGAATCCCATCTGCAGCGAGAAGTACTGTCCCGCTAAGAGAAAGGCGGCGTACACCACCACCAGGATGAAACCCATAATAAGGCCTACCAAGACCTCCCCGACAAGTATCCCCGCGTAGAGCAGCCCGGACTCCGGAATCGGATAGCCTATTGCCTGCACCGAAGGAAAGACCGCGATGGCGGCAAAAAGGGCAAGTCCGATTTTTGCAATCTGCGGAATACTCGACGAACTTGTGAGGGGCGCGATTTGAATTAATGCGATAATCCGTACAAAAATGAGGAGAAAAAGCTGTGAATTTTCCGCAAGGGTGTCAATAAACATCCTGTTTCCTTCTTCTTACCGTTTTCTTACCGTACAAATTCAGGGATCCGCTCCATCAGATTTGTTGTAAACTGCATCATCGAATTGATAATCCAGGGCCCAAAAATAATAATCGATCCTAAAATTGCCGCTATCTTCGGAATAAACGTCAGCGTCTGTTCCTGGATCGATGTGGTGGCCTGAAGAATACTGATAATAAGCCCCACTCCCAAGCCGACAATCAGCATCGGCGCCGCCATCATCAGGATCTGCAGCACTCCGCTTCTAAGAATTACAATCGCGTCACCTATTCCCATATATATCTCCTCCTATTCCTCTTCCATTAGAGGAAGCTTTGCACAATTTGCCGGGTCAAAAGCCCCCAGCCGTCAACAAGAACAAACAGCATTATTTTAAAGGGCAAAGAAATCATAACCGGCGGCAGCATGATCATCCCCATTGACATGAGGGTGGACGCCACCACCATGTCGATTATAATAAAAGGGATAAACAGCAGGATTCCGATTTTAAAGGCCACCGTCAGTTCGTGAAGTACAAATGCCGGTATGAGCACAAATGTCGGGACTTCGCTCAAATTATTCGGCCGGGGAAGGTTCCGCATATTCATGAACAGCCGGATATTGTCCGCGTCACCCTGCATTTGCCGGTACATAAAAATTCTAATCGGTTTCTCCGCCCGTTCGTACATCTCTTCGATACCGATTTCGTTGTCCGCGAACGGGCGGTAGGCGTCTTCGTAAATTTCCTGAAATGACGGCCACATAATGAATAAGGTAAGAAATAGGGCTATCCCCATCAGCACCTGGTTCGGCGGAACCTGCTGCAGAGAAAGGGCCCGCTTGATAAAATCGAAAACGATGGCAATACGCAGGAACGACGTCATCAGCAGAACGATGGACGGTGCTAAGGTAATGACCGCTAACAAAAGCAGTATCTGTATGGAAAGCGCGACCTCCCGGTTGTCTTCCGGCGAACGCACCGTAATGTCTACAAAGGGTATATTCGCCCCGGTGTCCTCGCCGGCAGGTCCTTCGATGCCGGGACCTTCACCGCCTTCTTCCTGGGCGGCGAGTATGCCCCCGGGAATTACGCCGAGTACGGCTGCAAAAAAAAGAATAGCAAAACGTTTTTTCATTCCCCCCCCAGATTTTAATATTCTACATACGCCGTAACTTATCCCGCTGTTTATGCAGAAAGTCAGTGTTTGAATTTACACTGCCGTCCAGCCGGACGGAACCCTGCCCGAACAAACCCGAAAAAATATTTCTGAAATTTTTCTTCTCCCCGCTCTTCACGTTAGAGAGTTTCAGCCGTATTTCATCGATGGTTTCCTTGTCCTGTATTTCACTTATCAAATTGACGGACTGCTCCCCCGCCCCGATGAGGAAAAATTGGTTCCCCACTTGGACGAGGTGTACCGTTCTGTTATTTGAAAGGGCCTGAGTCGAGATAATGTCGAATAGTTCGTTGTTCTGCAGCCTCGGAGAACCCCGCTTTTTTATAAAATAAAAGAGCAGATAGATAAGTCCGATGATGACGCCTAAAATAAGTATCATCCGCAGGAAATCCCAGAACGTTATGTTGCCGATCGGTTCAGTCGTTCCTTCCTCCCCGGACGCTTCCTCCCCTGCATTGCCGTCGTTTTCCCCGGCATCTTCTCCGGGACCGTCTAAGAGCAGTTCCGATTCATCGATATCCCGGGCGCGATCCTGCGCGGACAGAGACGTTACGAGTACTAGAAATAGTATGCAATAAACGAGAATAATTGCGTTTTTTCTCAAGTCCCCCTCCCATTTATGGACTTAATTATCTATGTAAAATAACTATGTTAAATCTTTCATTCTTTCTACCGGCGATACAATCTCCGTTACGCGTACTCCGAAATTTTCATCAATAACGACAACTTCCCCGGTAGCAATCAGCTTGTGATTGACAAGAATGTCCACCGGCTCGCCGGCGAGTTTATCCAGCTCGATTATCGTTCCTTCACCCATGCCGAGAATTTCCTTGATCGGTTTTTTCGTCCTGCCGAGCTCGACGGTCATCTCCATGTATACGTCCATGAGAAGGCTGATGTTGCCCGATTCACCTCCGCCGGAAGCAGGCTGATTAAAACCCGGGAACTGTACCGACTGCACGTTCGGCTGAGACTGTCCCGGCATCATCATACCGCCCATACCTCCCTGCTGCGGTGCCATGCCGCCGAAGCCCTGCTGCTGCCCGGACTGACCTCCCGGAGCGTTCTGGCCGCCGCCTCCTAAAAGAGCGTCCATGTCACCCATATCGATTCCGGCGCCGCCTGCGCCGGCGGACGGGGCCTGCCGGGGAGCTTCCTCCTCCATTCCGGTAAGAGTGTTGATAATATTCGCGTCGAATATTTCCAACAGCTGTATCGGGTCCTCTCCTTCTACGGTAACGCTGTAGTTCGCCCGTCCGAATGCGTCCCCGGGCAGGTCAAGCCCTTCTTTTCCGTTCTGGACGGCTTCGGCGGGAGACGGCATAATTGTTCCGCCAACGGCATCTCCGAAGGTGTTCAGCGCCACACCGGTGATGGTGCTTAATGCTTCCTTCAGCGCTTCCAGGGCCATTTCACCCATTTCCACCTGGTCCTGCCCGACGATATAACCGGCAAACTTCGCCGCGTCGCCGCTGGACATAATGTAGGAATGGGAGCCTTCAACGGCTTCCCCGTAATTGATCGTTATCTGCACCAGGCTGTCATCCAGTTCGTCCTGCAGTCCTTCTTCATCGATGCCTGCCACATCGGGATTGCCGATGGTAACTGTTTTGTCCCCCATCAGCCCCGACAAATTGGAAGACTGACCGCCCACAACGCTTTCCAAGAGAGTCGCGAATTTCCGGATAGCTTCTTCGCTTATTCCGCCGCCGGAAGAAGGACCGCCGCTGCCGGAGGCGCCGACATCTCCTCCCCCTCCGCCTTGCAGCAGAGCATCAATTTCATCTTGTGATAGAGACCCGTCGCTCATACCTATTCCTCTCCTTCAACGGCTAATTCTTCAAATTCTTCTTTGTTAATGTCTTCCAGTCTGCTTAAAATCATAACCGCCAGTTTGTTGCCCACCTTTCCGGGGCGGCATAAAAATTTCGGTTTGTTGCCTACTTTCAGGACCATTTGGTCGGTAATTCTCGTATTGCTCAAACGGATGACGTCCCCCCGTTTCAGAGACAGGATGTCCCGCACGGTCAAATCCATTTTCCCGATTTCCGCCGCCACGTTTACCTCAATTGTGGACAGTCTGTCCCGGAGAATGTTCAGGTTCTCCGTCGTCGTACCCCTGCGTACGGAGGAATACCAGTACTGGGCCGAAAGTTTTGAAATAATCGGCTCGATGGTTAGATAGGGGATACAGAAATTCATCATCCCCTCCACTTCGCCGACCTTCGTTTCCAGCGTAACGAGAACGACCATTTCAGTCGGCGGAACGATTTGAGCAAACTGCGGATTTGTTTCAATCTGCCCTAACCGGGGACGCAGGTCAATTACCTGGCTCCAGGCTTCCCGCATGTTGCCTAAGATCCGTACAATTATCCCCTCCATAACCGATTGTTCGATATCCGAAAGGTCCCGGGACACTTTCGTTCCCTCCCCTTTACCGCCGAAAAGCCGGTCGATAATGGAAAAAGTCACGGAAGGGTCAATTTCCAGGACCGCAGACCCCTTTAACGGGTCCATATTGATGACCGCCAAGGTGGTAGGGTTCGGAATGGACCTGATAAACTCTTCGTAGGTAAGCTGGTCTACCGAAGCGACATGGACGTTTACCAGGCTCCGGAGGTTCGCGCTCAACGAGGTGGTTGTCAGCCGGGCAAAGGTCTCGTGCATAATGGACACCGTGCGGATCTGTTCTTTAGAGAACTTGTCCGGCCGCTTGAAATCGTAAATTTTTATTTTACGCTGGTCCGTCTGCTGTGTAACTTCCTCTGTTTCGATGTCCCCCGATGAAATTGCCGTTAATAACTGGTCTATTTCGTCCTGGGACAGTACCTCATTCATACAGGCCGTTCCTTTTTAAAACTCCATTATATTGAAATCGAGGAAAATAACCTCTTTAACCCTTCCTTCATCTAAAATAAAGTTAATTTTTTCCTTCAGTTCCGTTTTCAGTTCCTCTTCATGCTCCGGTGTAAGCTGCGACGCCGTCTTCTGGGCGAAAAACTTCCGGATAAGGTCCTGTATCCTCGGCGTACGCTGGATAAGTTCCGTCTGCAGTACCTTGTCCTCCATCTCGTAGCCCAGGTTTACCTTTACAATAACGGTAACCGAATTCTGGTCCGATGTACGGGTGCGGATTTCCGGGATATTGTCGTACCACTGCAGTTTTTCCGGTCTCGCCTCATATTCTTCGCTGACCACCGGATAACTCTGGGATTCGGCCCCTCTGTTCAAGATCCGCATGGTGATAATAACGACTGTAACGATAAAAATAATCGCACCGATACCCATTGCGGCAAATTTGAGGATTTTTAGCAGTGCACCTCCGACAAATCCGCCTTTTTTTTCTTCCCCTCCCGGGGTTTCAATACCGGCTACATCTTCTCCGTCAAAACCGGCATCAAAGGCTTGATCATCATCACCCATCTATCTTCTCTCCTCTGTCAGACTGGTAAATTCTACCATAAAAGTAAAGCTTTGTTAATGTTAAATTCATATTTAGAGATGCCCCTCCGTTAAAATAATAACATCGACCCTCCGGTTATAGGCCTGTCCCTCCGGCGTATCGTTGGAAGCCAGGGGAACGGTGTCCGCAAAGCCGGCGACCTGAAACTGCTGTTCGTTTACCCCGTAGTCCACCAGATAATGCAGCACGTTGGTGGCCCTGGCGGTGGACAGTTCCCAGTTCGTTTCCCATTCCCCGCCGGGGTCCGTGGGAACATCGTCAGTGTGCCCTTCGATCCTGAACTTGTTTTCCGATAGTTCATCGGAACTCAGGAGCCTCGAGAGCCGCTGCAGCAGCGTTCGGGTTTCCTCGATGTTTACCTCCGCCGCCGCGGGGTCGAAAAAGGCATCTGAAGCGAGGGATATAACTAATCCCCGCTCGTCCTCCTTTATACGCACCTTCTGTGATTTAATTTCAGGCTGAAACTGGGATATCGCCTTTCTTCTGGCGTTATCGAGGGCCCTTCCCCTGGACATTGACGGGAGTGCCATAATAGTGTTTCCGAGCTCAGCGAGCTGCCCCGCCGTTAAGGTATTTCCGCCTTCATACATACCGAGCCCCGGAAACGCGGATAAAATCAGTTTCAGTTTTTGACCGTCCACGGTAGCGGAGGTCAACAGCATAACGAAAAATGTAAGCAGCAGGGTAACCATGTCCCCGTAGGTAAGCATATATTCGGGAACTCCCTCGTCACATTTGGGACACTTTTTTTTCGGCTGCGCCATGTTCGTTCCCCTCCTATTCGCTGGACGTTTCTGCCAAGACTGCTTCACGCTGGTCGGGCGGCAGAAACGATACCAGTTTTTGTTCCAAGATCCGCGGATTGTCACCGGACTGAATGGAAAGTATTCCTTCAATCATGATCTCTTTTACCACGCTTTCCGCATTGTCCCTGTCCTGAAGTTTATTCTGAACCGGAATAAATAACAAGTTAGCAAAAATTGAACCGTACATCGTGGTGATAAGTGCCAAAGCCATCCCGCTTCCGATGGCCGATGTGTCCTGCATGTTCGCGAGCATTGCTATAAGCCCCGCTAAGGTGCCGATCATTCCGAATGCCGGGCACAGGGAACCCCACAATTTAAAAATACCTATCCCGATTTGGTGCCGTTCCTGCATCTGGTTCAAATCGTTGTATAAAATCGATTTAATGACCTCCGGATCGGTACCGTCGACTACTAACTGTATTCCCTTCCGTAAAAACTCTTCCTCCACTTCTTCCAGGTCGTCCTCCAAAGCAAGGAGCCCTTCCCGGCGGGCTTTTTCGGAAAAAGAGACGAGGCTGGCGATCATTTTCGCCTCCTCATAGTTCGGCATGTTCATGGCAATTTTAAAATACTTTACAAACCCGAGCATTCTGCTCAACGGGTTTGCCACCAGCATTGCCGTGAAGGAACCGCCTAAGACCATAATGAGGGACGGAATATTGACGTACGAGCCGATGGCCCCTCCGCTGGTGAGTATTCCGAAAAAGATCATCGCGAAACCGCCGCCGATGCCGGCTATTGTCCCAAGATCCATACTATCTACTCCTCGTTTTTAAAACCGCCGATTTCCCGCCGGTATTCAACTATTCTAGCAAGAACAGACTGATAGTCCTCCCGGACTACCAGCCTTTTCCCAGAGAGCATTGTAAGAGTTGTGTCCGGATTGGCTTCTATGTATTCTATCTGATGCGGGTTTACATAGTACACCACCCCGTTTAAACGTGTAACTTCAATCATTCACCGCGTACATCTCCCTTACCTCGTTTTTACCGTTTCAGAGTAAGAAGTTCCTGCAGCATCTGGTCCGAAGTGGTAATCGACTTCGAATTGGCCTGGAACCCTCTCTGGGTTACTATCATATCAGTAAACTGCTCCGCTAAGTCAACATTGCTCATCTCCAAAGCGCCGGCAATCAATTTTCCCTTGCCCGCTACTCCCGAGGGCCCCACATCGGGGTTGCCGGAGTTGTTCGAAACAACGTAGGTGCTTTCACCGGCTTTTTCAAGTCCCCCTGGGTTGGTAAAGCTTGCCAGAGCAACCTGCCCGAGCATTCTGTTTGTCCCGTTGGAATAGACCCCGGTAATGACGCCGGACTGGTCGATTTTAAAGTTCTCCAGATACCCCATTGGATATCCGTTTTGTTCATACACCTTGGTAGAGCTTTTTTCGGCGAACTGGGTTACCGTCCGCACGGCGCTTCCAACGGTGCCCAGGTTTAAATTGAAGGTCTGCCGGACCGCCTCTTCCCCTTCCGGCACCCGTGCCGCCGCTATGTCGAAGGCCACCGGCACCTGGATCTGTCCCTCGGTAATCGCGTCGCCCTGCTCGTCTTCAACTCCTAGGAGGGTGCCTAGGTTGCTGAAATCGATGAAAAAGGTGTTGGTCGCGTTGTTTTCATCCCCCACCTCGACAAGGGTATTCGTTCCTTCCTCGGCATCCGGGTCGACGATTACTTCCGCCTGCCACCTATTCTGCAGCCCCTCGACTCTGGTAAAGTTAAGCTGCAGCGTATGGACCTCGCCGAAAGTATCGTATACATCGAAGGTCGCCGTCCAGGTACCGTCCAAGGTCTCCGCCGCCCCCGCACCGGGAGGAATTATCGGCGTTCGTTTGTCCAGGTTACACGCCAGATATACTTCGCTGGTCGCCGCCGCCGGGTCTTTTCCGCCGACGGGAATGACAAGGTCATCCACCGCCGCGGCGTTATTGATCATGGTCTGCCCTTCTATCGTTTCAGCCGCCCAGCCTTGGACGCGCATTCCGTTGGCCGGATTGACCAGTGTGCCCTCTTCATCCAGGCCGAAGGCCCCGGCCCGGGTGTAGAAGTTTTTCTCCCCCGAAGCCATGACGAAAAAACCGTTCCCCTGAATGGCAATATCGGTCATCTGCCCGGTGGTCTGGAGAGACCCCTGGGTGTGGATGGTATCGATGGAGGCCACGTTCATCCCCAAACCGACCTGTTTCGGGTTTACACCTCCGATTTCATCGGTAGGCCGGGCGGCCCCGGACATCGTTTGTGACAGCATGTCCTGGAAATTGACTCTGCCCTTTTTAAATCCTATTGTGTTAATGTTGGATACGTTGTTTCCAACGACATCCATTCTTGTCTGATGATTCTGTAACCCCGAAACACCGGAGTATAGTGATCGCATCATACGCGGCCTCCTCCTATTCCTTAATCGATGTTACCTGGGAGTAATCGTAAAACGAGCCCCCCACAAGCAACTGCGGAAAATCTCCGCCGGTAATTTCTTCTACAACTCCGGTAACCGTATGATTCCCCTCCGATATGTCAACAGTTTTACCAAGAAGTCCTAACGCGTTGTTCGCTGAAAGCATGCGGGCAAGTTTTCCAAACTCGCTGCTCATATTCGTCATCTGTTCCAATGTGGAAAATTGGGCCATCTGGGCGATAAATTCCTTATCTTCCATCGGGCGTGTGGGATCCTGATGAGTCAATTGGGTAATCAGGATTTGAAGAAAATCGTCCTTGTTCAGCTCCGACTTTACCTCTCTTCCCTGATTGACGGTTTTATTGAATGTGTCCACCTGCATCTGTACTTTCTGCTTCTCAATGTCGCTCATCATAAACGATAGATCCACTTCGATTTTCCTCCTTATATAACTAGATCAATTAATGTATCGGCAGATTTCCTGCCGCCGGATAGGGGAATCTGCTCCTCCAATACCCGGACATGATGCAGCGCCGGCCCCGTATATCCGTCGTCCCGCTCCTGTTTCTGGCCGCTTTTTCCGCCGCCCACTTCTACATTGAGACTCGCGTTATCGAATCCGGACTCTTTAAAGGACTTATACAGGTCTTCCATATTCTGATCGAATGCCGTTTTTACGGCGCTGTTATCGACTATAATTTTCCCCGTTATGGTATTGTCCTGCATCTGCAGCTGAATGCGGACATTGCCGAGATTTTCCGGCTTCAGGACCAGCCGTATTTCTCCGGAATTGTTGTCTTTTAAAATTATTCCGCTTTGCCTGACAATCTGCCGGTTTCCCTGCTCCGCGAGGTGCCGCTGCAGTACCGCGGACTGGGTATGTTTCTGCCCGAAGGAATCGTTCTGCTGCTGTACCGTCTGCCGGTCCCGGACTTCCGCCGTTACTTTGAACAATTTTTCACTGGAATCGAAAAACTCTTCCTTTCCGGTTTTCGGCTCTCCGCCTTTTTCAAAACCGGCATCTTTTTGAAAATTCCGGCCTTCCACCGCCTTTCCGTTTTTTCCGTTTTTTTCCGCCGCGGTTTTCAAAAGAGTACCGCCCATCTCTTTCACGGCCGACTTTTCCGCTTGTTTCCCGGCTTTCGCGCTGCCGGCACTCCGTTTATCGATAAAGAAAAACAGTTTTTCCGTTTTTTCCGTATTCATTTCCAGGGTGACCGCCGCGGGTTTTCCGCTGCCGCCGTTTGTTTCCCCTTTACCGGCTTTTACTGCCCCGTCAGCACGGGACTGCAGCCTCAGTTCCTTCTCTCCGGCAAAGGCGGCTTCAAGAACGACCGTTGTCTGGTCCTCGGGGACTTTCAGATCTTTCTTCTCACCCTTCTCAGTATTCTCAGCCTTTTCAAGCTTCTCATTATTTTCATTCCTCTCAGCTCTTTCGGCCGGCCCGTGTTTGCCTGTTTTCATGTTGATAATTTTCGGGTCCCTCTTTACCTCCGGGCCCGCTTTGCCTTCCCCTTTTACCGTGTCGTCAGACTTTCCGTCCTTTTCTCCCGTCTGCTTCTCCCCGGTTTTCCCTTTTTCCCCGCCGCGCTTCGCGGAGGCGGCCTTTTCACCTTCCCCCGCGGCATCGGATTTCTCCGCCGCATCCGCCGCGGCTGTTTTCGCGTCGCCGGCGGCTTTCACATCGCCTGCCGTTTTCCCGGCCTTTCCGCGTTCTACCCCGGCGCCCCGTTCCGTTCCGCTTTCACGGCCTCCGCTATCGCCGGCCTGACGTTCGGCGGCTTCGCTTAACATAGCGGTAAAACTTCCAGGGCCTTCGTACATCCCGGCGGCGTCCTTCATCCCTATTCCATAACCGCCGGTTTCCGGGGCGGGGTAAGGGCTCGAGGATTTCGGCAAAAGTATGTGCGCTGCTTCCAACGTCTTCTCCTGTTTTAGGACTCCGCGGGCTTTAGGGTCATTTTCCGCTGCCACTGGGCGGCTTTCGCGGCGTCCTGCTCCGCGATCAATGAAAGCCAGAAAGAAACGACCGAATCTTCTCCGGCCTCCCGGGCAATTTCCTCGGTGGCCCGTAAATGGTCGATTGCCACCTGGTCTTCCATGTTCATCAGTATTTCCACCGCGCTTTGCGGCGGCATTCCCGTTAAATAGAGGGAATTTTGTCGTATGTTCGCTTTTTTATTGTCGTATAGATTTACCCGGACGTTAAACGATTTTTCTCGATCTTCCAGTGCTTTTTCCCGTTCCTGCAGTGTTTCCATCATTTCCTGCAGTTCCTGCTCCGCTAACGCGATCTCCTCCTCCCGTTTATCCAGTTCTTCCCCCCGAATATCCAGGGCTTCCCACTGTTTTTCGAGCCGCCTGTCCTCCAAGAGGGTTTCCGCATCCACTTCTTCGATTTTTTCCCGTTTTCGGTTGGTAAATATCGACAAAACCGGCTGAATTGTCTCCTTCGCGTCGATAAAACCGAGGTAATCGAACCACAAAACCCCGCCGAAGGCGAGAGCTGCTACGAGAAGCAGGAGAAGGATTATTCGCGGTCCCGTTCGCACACCTGCCATATCAACCTCCCTGCCGTATTTCCTGCTTTCTTACATACAAGGAATTATTCATATCGTCCGTTGACTTCATCTCTTCCGTCCGTTGTTTATCATAAAAACTGTCTTCCTGACGCTCTTTGAGCTTGTCTAACACCTTCCGCTGCTTCGAAGCTTCGAGGTATCCCTTCTGGATGGTGTTCCGCTCCACTTCCTTCCGCAGCAGCTCCTCCCGGAGCCGTTCGTTGTTCCAGGCAAGGCGCCGCATATACAGTTCCGAATACATCAGGGCATCCATCTGAAGGGTCCCTCCGGTCCGCCGGTTTTTCAGTGTCCGCGCCTTTTCGTAAATGTTCCGCTCCATCGTGTTTTCTATCCGTATACACTCTCCCGCCGCCCGGGCGAGCTTCAGCTCCCATTCTTTTTCGTTATATTTTTTAATGGTAAGCAGTTTTTCAAGGCGAAAATGGAACCGTTTCATTGCCGCGGCTTCTCCTCCCCCGGTATTTCAACACCCATAATACGGCCGCCCCAATCGAAGGTTTCACGCAAGGGGGACCGGTCGTCGATGTTCTGGATAAGAAAATCTTTTATTTCCGGCATTTTGTCGACGGCAGCGTCGATGGCGGGATTGCTTCCCTTTGCGTAGGCACCGACATTGATTAAGTCCTCCGCCTCGGCATACACTGCTAAGTGCCGTCTCATGGCAGCGGCGGCCTTCTTTGTCTGTTCTCCGGTAATGGCCAATGCCAGCCGGGAAATGCTCTTTAAGGGATCAACCGCGGGATAATGGTACTTTTCCGCCAAGTCCCTGGAAAGGACGATGTGGCCGTCTAAAATACCCCGCACCGCGTCGGAAATGGGCTCGTCCATGTCGTCGGCATCTACAAGGATTGAATAAAATCCCGTTATGGTGCCGTTTTCCGAAGTTCCGCAGCGTTCGAGGAGCTTCGGGAGGGTCGAAAAAACCGAAGGTGTATACCCTCTGGTGGCGGGAGGTTCGCCGATGGCAAGACCGATTTCACGCTGGGCCCGGGCGAACCTGGTAACACTGTCGAAAAGCAGCATGACATTGTTCCCCCGGTCCCGAAAATACTCCGCCACCGTCGTCGCAACGTAGGCAGCCCTGATCCGGGCTATCGGCGGTGTATTGGATGTACTGACAACCACAATTGAGCGCTTCAGTCCCTCCTTCCCCAAATCGTTTTCGATAAACTCCCGCACTTCCCGTCCCCGTTCGCCGATAAGGGCTATGACATTGATGTCCGCCGACGTGTTTCGGGCTATCATCCCTAAGAGTGTCGATTTGCCGACACCGCTTCCGGAAAATATCCCGATCCGCTGCCCCTCCCCGACGGAGAGAAGAAAGTCGATGGAGCGCACCCCCGTCTCGACCTGGGTGGTAATCCGTTTTCTCCGCAGGACATCGGGGGGGTCGCCGAAAATGTCCCTCCACTCGGTGGTGGCGACGCTACCCATCCCGTCGAGAGGACGTCCTCTGCTTCCGATGACCCTTCCCAACAGTCCGTCGGAAACCGGCACCTCCAGGGTCTCGCCGGAGGCAATGACGGTGCAGCCCACTTCGATACCGTCCATCTCTTCGTATGCCATCAGCTGAACGGTCTCGCCGGCCAAACCCACCACTTCCGCCCAGATAACGGACTTCTTTTTCGGAAGAAGGACCTGGCACAGCTCTCCGACGATTACCTGGGGCCCCCGGCTTTCGATTAACAGTCCCCGCACCCGCGTTACGGTGCCGGTAAATTTTATGGGGTCCGTCTTTTCCACTACAACCTGATATTTATCCAAGAGTTCCATACTCTTCCCCTACTCCTGCCGTACCTTGATCGGCGCCATCTCCAAAACTTTCTGCTGTATTTCATTCAGCTGTGAAGCAATTCTGGCATCGATTTCTCCGAAATCGGTTTCGATAATACATCCGCCCTTATCGACCGATGAGTCCTCCACCACGGTTATGGACTTGACGTTTTCCACCATCCGCATAAAGTCTTTAATCCGTTCGGAGGCGATATCCACGTCGTCTAAGTTGACCCGGACAATAACATCGTTCCTGGTTTTCAGTTTCCTGAGGGCCTGAATAACGTTGTTGACCACTACGTTTTTCTGGTTTTCCGAGATGACCTTAATTACCTTTTGGGAAATTTGCAGCACCAGGGAAATGAGCTGAGTTTCCGTTTCGTCGATAATTTCGTTCCTCCGCTCCACGGCGGAGCTGATTACTTTATGCAGCTGTTCGACTAAACGCTCCACCTCCTGCTGTCCCTCATGGTATCCCGTCTCGTTCCCCTCTTTGTAGCCTTTACCGTAGGCATCTTTTTCAATCTCCTCCACCCGGTTTTCGGCATCCGTTACCAGCGCTTCGGCTTTCTGCTCGGCCTCCGCGATTTTCCGCTCCGCCTCGTCTTCCGCCTGCTGCCGTATTTTTTGGGACTCATTGGTCTTTTTTTCAACTTCATCGAAAGCCTTCTGTTCAGCCTCCCGGACAATCCTGTCCGCCTCCGCGCGGGCTTCTTCCTTCATCCGCTCTTTTTCCCGCTCCCACTGCTCCTTAAAAGCTTCGGCTTCCCGGCGGAGATCATCGGCGGTGGGGCCTGTATATTCTTCCGGAAGCTGCTCGAATTCCTCGAGTTCCTCCGAAGGCAGGACCGGCGGTTCGATAGAGACTTGATCGCCGCTGATTCTTACCTCTTCGGCCCTGAAAACATTCTTCGCCATATCAACTTCTCCTTAGCCTATACAACCATTTCATCCTCTCCGGACCGCGCAACGACAATTTCGCCCTGCTCCTCCAGTTTCCGGATAATGGAAACGATTTTCTGCTGGGCCTCTTCAACATCCTTCAGCCGCACGGGCCCCATGAACTCCATGTCCTCCTTTAAGAGGGTTGCCGCCCGCTTCGACATGTTACGGTAAATTTTGTCCTGCACTTCCGAATCGACGGCCTTAAGCGCCTTGGCAAGTTCGTTCGTATCCACTTCCCGCAGGACCTTCTGAATGGCCCGATCGTCCAAGAGCACGATATCTTCGAATACGAACATCCGTTTTTTGATGTCCTCCGCCAATTCCGGGTCCTCTTCTTCCAGAGACTCGATAATGCCTTTTTCGGTGGACCTGTCTACAAGATTCAGGATATCGACAATGCTCTCGACGCCCCCTGCCGCCGTATAGTCCTCCGACGAGAGGGTGGAAAGTTTCTTCTCTAAGACCCGCTCAACCTCCCTCAAGACCTCCGGCGAGGTCCGGTCCATGGTGGCGATCCGCTTCGCGACATCGGACTGCACCTCATGAGGAAGGCTGCCTAAAATAATCGATGCCTTCTGCGGTTCAAGATACGCCAAAATAAGGGCGATGGTCTGGGGGTGTTCCTGCTGGATAAAGTTCAAGAGATGGGTGGGATCGGTCCGTCTGATAAAATCGAAAGGCCGCACCTGCAGGGAACTGGTAAGCCGGTTGATAATGTCCACCGCCTTCTGAGAGCCTAAGGACTTTTCCAATAGCTCCCTGGCGTAATCGATGCCGCCGGAGGTAATAAAGTCCTGGGCCATCATCAGTTCCTGAAATTCCTGCAGGACGGCGTCCCTCTCTTCCGAATCCACGCTGTCTAAGCGGGCAATTTCAAAGGTAAGGGTCTCGATTTCATCCTCCCGGAGATGTTTGAATATCTCCGAGGAAATTTCGGACCCCAGGGTTACGAGAAAAATCGCCGCCTTCTGTCTTCCGGTAAGCTGTTTTTTTACTCCGCCTTTCTTGCCTGCGGCCGCCTGTTCTCCTCCGCCGGGTTTCTTAGCCATCCTATTCCTCCATCAGCCAGGTGCGGATAAGCTGTGCAACGTCTTCGGGATGTTCTCTGGCCATATTGATAGCGTTTTCCTGCATTTCGAGCCGCGCCCGGTCCTCCACGGACATCTCCACGTCGAGTCCGTCCTCTTCGGCGCTCCGGAGGGCCGCTTCCCGCATGGCCTGGTGCTGCCTGGCAAGTTCCTCCTCTCGAAGTTTCCGCTTTCGCTCGATCTCCCTCGAGATAAACCTGAACACCAAAAAGCCGATAACGAGAACACCGAGTGCAATCAATCCGTAAAGGAGCATCTGACGTATCCGCGCCTGCCGCCTGAATATATCGTCTTCCTCTTTGAACTGGGCAGTTCTGTCAAACTGAAGGTGCTGGACCGTAACCGTGTCCCCCCGGTCGCGGTTATATCCGATTGCGTGTTCAACCAAGGTTTGGGCTTTCCGAAGTTCTTCCTCTTCCACGGGCGTATATTCCCGCTGAATGCTGCCGTCTAGATTGAGAAGGACCTCCCCCTTATCATCATACTGCCATCTCCAAATTCCATCAATTGCTACGGCAACGCTGATCCGCTGGATTACCCAGGGACTCTTTTCCTCGTACATATTCCGGGTATTCACCACTTCGTTCCGGGTCTGCCGCTCGTTGGAATACTCCCCCACAAGCCCTTCCAGGTCCTTGTAGGCCGGAGGTGTCTGTCCCTCCTGTCCCGGAGGGCCTTCGGGGTTGAATCCCGTACCCTTGAATTGTTCGTTCACCGTATTTTCGGAAATGGTAATCGATTTAATTACCTCCGTCTCGCTGTAGGGAGTGCTCGGGTTGTCCTCCACCATGGTGATGGGGAAATGCTCCTCCGTTTCCACCGTCTTCTTCCCCATATCCAGGGTAATGTCTACGTTGATCAGTTTTACCCGGTCTTCCCCGTAAATCGACTTCAATTCGTCCAAAACTTCTTTTTTATACCGCTTTTCCAGGTCCTGTTTCGTCGCCATTTCCCGCCTCGCCAGCTCCAGCCGGTCTACATCCGCGAGTCCCTCGAAATCGTTTAAGGTGGTACCGTTATGGTCGGTTATGACAATGTTTTCCTCCCGCAGCCCTTCAACGGCAAACCTGACAAGCTTGACAATTCCCTCGATTTTGTTCCGGCTCTCCGCGATGTCCGAACCGGGACGGGGGGTAATAATGATGGAAGCGGTTACGGGGTTCTGGTCTTCCGTAAAAAGCGTGTCCTCCGGCAGTACCACCGTAACCTCGGCGCTGTCCACGTCGTCCAATGCTTCGATGTGAAGCTCCAGGTTTTTCGTAATTGCCTGTCGCAAATTGACGTTCCGTTCAAAGTCCGTCAGGGTCCAGCGGTCCATCTTGAACACGTCCCACGGGGAGGCTTCGGGCGGAATAAGGTCCTCCCGGGCCAAAATGGCAACCATCCGCTGGGCCGTTTTTTTGTCGTCAACCATCACTCTGCCGTCCACCGTTATTTCATGGGGAACATTTTCTTCATCCAGCCTCATGGAAATCCGGGACAGCATATTTTCATCGGTAATCGGCGTGGTAATTAACGGAGTCATACTCGGAGATGAACTGAAGGCAATAAGCAGAATAAGACCGAGGACTACCGCCGCGATAATTCCGAAAAATACAACCTTCTGAACTCCGGACCACTTCGACCAGAGATTTTTAATCCGTTCAATTGTTTTCTTTAACCATTCGTTCATGTTCCCCTCCCAGTTGGAACAGCATTTTGTTTCCGGCAGTGCCTAGCTATAACCCCACGGCAGCCCTCACCGAATACTGATAATTTCCCGATAGGCCTTTAGAGCGCTGTCGAGGATCGTTTTCGTCATCTGCAGTGACGTATTCGCCTTTGCCATGGCGATGGTTACATCGTGTGGATCGACACTGTCGGGGTTGATAATCATCTGCTCCGCGAGATCGGTGCTTTGATTCTGCAGATCGTTTACCCCGTTCAAGGCCTGCGTAAAAGCATAGCTGAAACCGCTCCCTCCCTCTTTTCTCTCTCCGGGTACGGCCCCGCTTTCATCGAGGTGCCGGGGGTCGGTCCGCTTCATCCGTACAACGTCCCCAGCAACATCCGTCGGTCCTAAAAAATCCATCTACTACCTCCCTATCTCCATTGCGCGCATAAACATCGATTTTGAACCGTTAATAACGGCGACATTCGCCTCGTAGGAACGGCTCGCGCTGATCATATCCACCATCTCGTTGACAATATTGACGTTGGGATACTCTACGTACCCCTCCCTCGGCCCCGTTTTTATCGCGTCGGGATGGGTCGGATCGTATACCAGCCGAAGGTCGGCATCGTAATCCTTCCCGATTTCCGAAATACGCACACCTTTCCCGATACCGTTGTCCAGATAACCCGGCAGAAAGGGGCTTTTCCAATAGGGCTGGGACACCCGCGGCCGAAAAACGACCCTGCTCCTTCGAAAAGGCCCCCCCTCGGGTGTACGGGTAGTGTTCGCATTCGCAATGTTGTTGGAAATAACGTCTAACCGCGTCCGCTGGGCGCTCAACCCCGAGGAAGCCGTGTTAATGCTCGAATACAATCCCATTTCCTACCCCCTTACCGTAAAACCATATTGATTTTGGTAAATTCGTTTGAAACAACCCTGGTCATCAGATCGTAACTGAGCTGATTATGCAGGGCGTTCATCATTTCTTCTTCAATATCCACATTGTTCCCGTTGTTGTCGGTACTGCTCAAATAATCGAGCACTTTCCGGGGCCGTACCGTCCGGTAATCCACCGGCCGGTGGAAGGGGATGTGCTTTTCATGGGTCATTGCCGCGGGAAAAGCCTTTACATCCTCACTCTCGATGGCCCGCTTTAAGGAAGACTCGAAATTCAGGGTGCTCCGCTTAAAATTCGGGGTGTCCGCGTTGGCAATATTGTCGGATATGATGTCCCTCCTCATAAGGGTAACATCCATGCTGCGGTGCAGTATGTCGACGGTCCGCCCAAAACTGTTATGTAAAAACATCTTTCTCTCCAAATTCTTCTTGTATCATTAATTTTTCGGCAAAAAACATCCGCAACTGTACAGTACCTCCGTTATTACAGGATATACCTGCTCAAATCCTGGTCGTCTACCACATCTTTCATCCGTTCATCCACGTATTCCGGTGTAATTTTTATTGTTTGCCCCGTTAAATCGGTGGCATTGAAGGAAACATCCTCTAAGAGGAGTTCCATCATGGTGTGCAGCCGCCGGGCCCCGATATTTTCGGTCCTGGAATTCACTTCCTCCGCTATTTCGCTTAAACGGGTAATTGCCCCGGGAGTAAAATCGAGGATTACCTCCTCCGTCTTCAAGAGCTCCTGGTACTGCCGGATAAGGGCGTTTTTCGGCTGAGTAAGGATCTTGTTGAATTCCTCCTTCCCCAGGGCCTCCAGCTCCACCCGCAGGGGAAACCGCCCCTGCAGTTCCGGTATTAAATCGGAGGGCTTACTCATGTGAAACGCCCCGGCCGCGATAAACAATATATGGGACGTATCGATCATCCCGTAGCGGGTGTTCACCTGGGACCCTTCGACAATGGGCAGAATGTCCCGCTGCACACCCTCCCGGGATATATCGGTATTGCCCTTTGTCTCCTTGGCGGCAATTTTATCGATTTCATCGATAAAGATTATTCCCATCTGCTCCACCCGGTCCTTGGCAATTTCAGCGGCCCTGTCGTTGTCGATAAGCTTGTCCAGCTCCTGCGCGAAGAGGATTTCCCGGGCCTGCTTGATTGTTACGACCTTCTTTTTTTTCTTGCCGCCGCCGAGCATATTGTTGATATTTCCGAAATTGATACCCATCTCTTCGAAACTGGTCCCGGAAAAAATCTCAATAGAAGGCATATTGCTCTGGGTAACGTTAATTTCCACCTTCTTCTCTTCCAGTTTTCCGTCCCTAAGCATTTTCCGAAACTTTTCCCGGGTGTCCGGTTTGGCATTGCCGTCCGCGGAGACAACACTTCCCGCTGCCGCCGCCGTCCGGTCCGGCTGTCCGCCGCCCCCGGTATCGGCGCCTTCCCCCGCCTGGATCTCCGCCGAAACCGCGGGGGATGAAAAAAATCCGCCCTGGCCGGACCTTCCTTTCCTGCCGCCTTCCTCTTCTTTTTTCACTCCCGGCAGAAGCAGGTCCAAAAGGGCATCCTCGGTACGGCTTTGAGCTTCATCTTCGACACCCTGGCGCATTTCCTCTTTTACCAGACTAATTGCCATGGACATGAGATCTCTCACCATCGATTCCACGTCTCTGCCGACATAGCCGACCTCGGTATATTTGGTGGCCTCCACCTTCACAAAGGGGGCCCCGCAGAGCCGGGACAGCCGCCGGGCAATTTCAGTTTTCCCGACACCCGTCGGACCGATCATGATAATGTTTTTCGGCGCGATTTCGTCCCGCAGTTCATCCGGGAGCCTTCGGCGGCGCACTCTGTTCCGCAGGGCGATC
>CAZSGZ010000027.1:0-23109 GCA_964606455.1 uncultured Spirochaetales bacterium | reverse complement strand
GCCGCGGACGGGTTCGGTATTACACCGGAACTTGCAAATCAATTCTATTCCGCGGGAATCGATGTACTGACAACGGGCAACCACATTTGGCAGAAACGTGAAATCCTCGATATGTTAAAAAATGACGTCCGGCTGCTTCGGCCCGCTAACTATCCCTCTTCAGTCCCGGGAAAAGGGGCCGGGGTGTACGAGGTAAAGGGTGTACGGGTAGCCGTTGTCAATCTTCAGGGCAGAAACAGACTGCAGAGTTCGAATTGCCCTTTCAAACAGGCAATGGATTCCTACCGGAGCCTAAAGACAGCCGCGGATATTTTTATTATCGACTTTCACGCAGAAGCACCGGATGAAAAAGAGGCCCTTGCCCTGTATATGGACGGGAAAGCCTCCCTCGTTGCGGGCACCCACACCCATGTGCAGACCGCGGACGAGCGGATACTGCCTCAGGGGACGGGGTATATAACGGATCTGGGGATGACCGGTCCGGTCCCGAGTGTAATCGGATTCAACCCGGCCATTGCACTCCAGAGAAACTTGACCCAAATGCCGCTGAAAATGGAAGTTGCGGACGCTCCGGCTGTAATTCAGGGGGTGGTCGCGGAAATTGACGCGTCCAGCGGAAAAACACTCGATATTTTCCGCATCAACGAACATGCCGGCTTATGAATCCTGACGGTGAAGTGTCCTTCCTTCGGCGTTTGCAAATGCAGTTTCCCGAATATACGCGAGAAAAACTGAAGGCGAAAATACTCGCCGGCGCATTCCGGGTAAACGGGGAAACCGTGTATGATCCGAACCGGACGGTGCGGGAAAGCGCTTCCTGCGAAGAACTAAAAAAAAAATATGTTTCCCGCGGCGGGCTGAAGCTGGAATACGCCCTATCAAGATGGAATATTTCGGCGGCCGGGAAGGTTTTTCTCGATGCCGGTGCTTCTACCGGCGGTTTTACCGACTGCCTTTTGCAGTCGGGCGCGAAGCTGGTCCATTCCGTCGACGTTGGCTACAATCAGCTCGATTATTCGCTGCGCACCGATGATCGGGTGCGGGTACATGAACGGAAAAATATTATGGGATGCGCCGCCTTTCATCCGCAGCCGGACGCGGCTGTCGCGGACCTCTCCTTTAGATCGATTGTTACCGCGGCTGAACATATCCTGGACCTTACCAGGGAGAAGTGGGGAATTGTATTAATTAAACCGCAGTTCGAATGTCAACGGGGCGGCGGCGCTTTTGACGGTGTTGTAAGAGACGTTTCGGTCCTTAAAAAAACCGTTGCCGAAGTGGGATCGGGGCTGCGGGGCCGCGGGGTGGCGGTTTCCCGCCTGTGCCGGAGTCCTCTGCGGGGCCGGCGGGGTAATATAGAGTTTCTTGCCTATATAACAAAGGACAACGAAGGCAATTCCGTTTCCGGACTGGAAAAGCTGATAGAAGAAGCCCTGGCCTAGTCGAAGGAATTCCTTGTAAGGGGCTGACCGATAAAAACCCCTTCAGGTCCGAGGTATTCGTATGTTTTCCCTTCAATAAGGATCTGGACGCTGTCAACGGTGGAAAATTCGGTGGCGGTGTACACAACCTGTTTTATTTGTGCTACATATCCCTCTTTCCCGAGGGAATTGAATCGAAATGCTTCGTTAAAATTGATATACGCCGTTCCGTCGGAAACACGGATGGAAAGAAGGCGCGTGTTTTCCGGAATAAGATTGATTAGCTCCATATTCAATTCCGACGGGAGCATTCCCTGCAGTAATGCCCGTACTGTTTCGGTAAGAGGGCTGTCGGTAAAGGATACACGCCGTACAACCGCCTGCAGCGATATAACCCCTTCATCATCTACATCGATAAAATATAATTTTGCGTTTCTGTGCATTTTTTCCGCTTCCGCGGCGGATGGACCCTCGGCTTCTTGTTCCGCTGTTTTTTCCTCGAGTACGCTTTCGGGCTGTTGGTTTTCCGGTTCGACTTCGATAATTTTCGGTTCATCCTGTTCTTTTTTCTCCTGTATTACTTCAGGACCCTCCTCTTCAGCTTCCTTTTCTTCTCCCTTTTCTTCTTTTCGGTCCGAAAGAAAGGTAGTAAAACCGGTGGATTCGATTACCTGTTTAATCCGTTCCCGATTGAAGAGAAAAATGACGATAACAAGAAGTATAAGGGCGATCCAGAACAGACATCCGATTTTTGATTTTTTCTTGGCCATCTCATATTTAGTATCGGCAGAAGGCGTCGTTTTTTTTCCTTGATATAAATAAAAAAAACATTTATATTACCTTTATAATTGGAGTTTTTTTCATTAAAAAATACCCGACGACATACATGGAAAATGTGCTAATTTCGGATATATGTATAAATAACAAGAGTGTAAGGAGCATAGCATGCTGGAACTGAAAAAAGGTGATGACATCCTGCTATCCGTAGGGGGAGTCGGCACCATGGACGAGGCGCGTGAGGTTTTTGCTGACAACCTGGACGCGGAGAACAGAAAAAAATTAGATGTAATAAAAAATGAAGAAGCATTGCTGAAGGTGGCAAATGCAATTGCAATGTGCGAACCGGAATATGTTTTTGTCAATACCGGCAGCGAAAAGGACGTACAGTGGGTACGGGAACTCTCTCTGAAAACGGGAGAGGAAAAAAAGCTTGCGAAAGCAAAGCATACCATCCATTTCGACCTGCCCCAGGACCAAGCCCGATTGGTCGATCAAACCTACTATATCATCAATCCGGATGAAAAAATCAGCGCCCTGGCACTGTCGATACAGCGGGCCGAAGCGCTGGAATACGTGCGGAAGAATATGAAGGGTATTATGCATGGAATGACCATGATAGTCGGTTTTTACAGCAGAGGTCCCGCGGGGGCCCAGGCGGCAATTCCGGCAATTGAAATTTCTTCATCAACCTACGTTCTCCACTCCGCCGCGCTGCTGTACAGGAACATTCACAAAGATTTTGATAAGGAAGTTGTCCGGAAAGGTGTTTTCTTTACGAATGTGCACTCCCAGGGACCGAACAGGCCCGAGGACGTACCGAATGCCAGGATTTTTATGGACAGGAGCTGGTTTACCACCTTTTCAACATTCTGCACCTACGCCGGAAATACCCTCCTCCTGAAAAAAGGAAATCATCGCTTTGCCGTTGATTACTCCACCTATTATCAGAAGGAAAATGAACTTTCGGAACATATGTTTATTACGGGAATGACCGGTCCCGGCGGCAGGAAAACATTTTTTGCCGGAGCGGCGCCTTCGGGATGCGGGAAAACGACAACCGCAATGGTCGGTACCGATTTTATCGGCGATGACCTCGCGCAAATGTGGATTGCCGAAGACGGGACCCTTCGGGCCATCAATCCGGAAAAGGGAATATTCGGAATTGTCGCGGATGTAAATCAGGAAGGAGATCCGTATTTGATGAAATGTCTCCGCGGCGACGGCACCGAGGTAATCTGGTCGAATGTGCTTATCGATGAAGACGGTGTTCCCCATTGGGAAGGCAACGGCGAAGAACATCCGAAAAAGGGCATCAACTTTCAGGGCGAATGGTGGGAAGGCAAGACCGACTCGAACGGTAACCCCGTCCCCATTTCCCATAAAAACGCCCGCTGTACGCTCCGGTGCGACGCAATTGAGAACAATAACAGCAAAGTGGCGGAAGACCCCGCGGGTGCTCCTGTCAAGGTAATAACCTATTCCGGCCGGGACGCCGATACCATGCCTCCGGTGTGGGTCGCGAAAACGGCCGACGAAGGGGTGGCAATCGGTGCTTCAATTGTATCGAAGGCAACGGCAACCGAAATCGGTGCTACAGGTGTCAGACGGCAGCCCTGGGCAAATGCTCCGTTTATTCCCGGTGCCTTGGCGGATTACATGGACGCGCAATTCAAGTTCTATAACTCCGATAAATTTTCCGAAGCGGGCCGGCCTGTCTTGGCGGGACTGAACTATTTCCTTACTCACGAAAACAGAGGCGGAAGCGGTTCCGGTCTCTTAGGTGAAAAGAAGGACGTACGGGTATGGCTCGGATGGCTCGAACTCTTTGCTCACGGTGATGTAGAGGCAATCGAGACTCCTATCGGGTTCATTCCCAAATATGAAGACCTGAATACACTCTTTACGGGAATTGACAAGGAATATCCTAAATCCCTCTACGATAAACAGTTTTCCTTTTACATCGACAACATCGTCGGCAGAATCGATCTGCAGACAGAAGCATACAGTAAAGAAGAAAATCTACCTGCTCAGCTCTTCGAAGTATACAAAAAACAAAAAGCGGACCTGCTTGCACTGAAAGAAAAATACGGACCGGTTGTCAGTCCCGAAAAACTGGCGGAAGCGTAACGTTCGAAAATAGAGATGAAAGGGCCGCATCGAACAGGGGCGGCCCTTTTTTTATATGCCGGCGAAGCCGGCAGGGCGGGTCTGTTTTGACCAAACACCCGGTTTCTGGTAGGATAGAGCCATGAAAACAATGCAGGGCATTTCAGCAAGCCCCGGAATCGTTGCTGGAAAGGCCTTTGTTTACTATGAAGATACAGTTTCAATCCCGGAATATGAGATCGACGACCATGAAGTTGACAGTGAGTACGAACGCTTCATCGATGCCACGGACAGGGCCAGTTCCGAAATAGCGGAATTAAAGAGAAAGGTTGAAGACAGTACAAACGGCAATGAGGTCCGCTTCCTCGATTCACACCTCCTGATGCTTCGGGACCCGGAATTTACCGGAAGAGTCCAGAAAGGCCTGCGGGACCGGAAAAAGAACGTGGAGTGGATCCTTTCGGAGGCGATGGAGGAGTTCGTCAGGCAGCTGCAGGCTTCCGGGGACGCGTATTTGCGGGAACGTTCCATCGACATCCATGATGTGGCACAACGCGTGCTGAACCATCTGCTGTTCCGGGAAAGGATTTCACTAGCGGACATTGCGGAAGAGGTAGTGCTTGTCGCTCACAATCTGCTTCCCTCGGAAGCGCTGCAGATGAACAAACGGATGATTAAAGGTATTGCCATGGATGCGGGGGGGAAGACTTCTCATACCGCGATTCTTGCACGCTCTTTTGAACTGCCTGCGGTCTTAGGGCTGAAAAATATTTGCAAAAATGTGCAGGGCGGTGATGAAATCATCGTCGACGGCAACAGCGGTGTCGTTATCCTTCGGCCGGAGAAGGAAACACTCCTTCATTACAGACAGACGCAGCAAGAATGGGAAAAGAGGGAAGTAGACCTGCTGACATTGAATGAACTGCCGGCTGAAACCAAGGACGGCAAATGCATTGCCCTGAAGGCAAACATCGAGGTCGCGGAGGAGGTGGAAAGCGTCCTCAGCCACGGAAGCGACGGAATCGGACTGTTCAGATCGGAGTTTCTCTTCCTCCAGTCCGGTGTTCTGGCAACCGAGGAAATACAGTATGAATTCTACAGCAGTGTACTCAAAAAGATGAAAGACAGCCCCGTTACCATCAGGACCCTCGATGTCGGCGGGGACAAACTGATCCCCGATATTAAAGAGCTGGATGAAAGGAACCCGATTCTGGGATGGCGGGCCGTCCGGTTTTGTCTGGCCCGGCTGGATATTTTCAAGGCCCAGCTGCGCGCCATGCTCCGGGCCAGTATACACGGTAATTTGCACATTATGTTTCCCATGATATCGGGGATCGAAGAACTCCGGAATGTACTGGATGTGCTGGAGGAGACGAAAGAGGACCTCCGGAGGGAAGGCATCGAGTTTAAGGAAAAAATCCCCGTCGGTATTATGATAGAAGTCCCGTCGGCAGCCCTGACTGCCGATATTCTGGCAAAGGAAGTCCAGTTTTTTTCCATCGGCACAAACGATTTAATTCAGTACACAATTGCCGTCGACCGCGGGAACGAGAAAATTGCCTACCTCTATGAACCGTTTCACCCGGCTGTTTTACGGCTGCTGAAGACAATCATCGAAAGCGCTCACCGGCAGGGAATACCCGTGGGGATGTGCGGTGAAATGGCGGGCGATCCTATCGCGTCAGTCATACTCCTCGGCTTGGGTCTCGACGAGTACAGTATGAGTCCCTCAGGCATTCCTGAAATTAAAAAAATTATCCGTTCAATTACTTTGACAGAGGCCGAGGAACTGGTGGGGACCATTATGGACATGCGTTCTTTCGAAGAAATCGATGAATATGTGAAAACATGGATGCATGGACATTTCGATCTCCCGAGTTATTCGCCATGAAGCCGCCGATTATCGTTATCGCCGGCAGACCGAATGTGGGGAAATCGACGCTTTTTAACCGCATTTTGAAAAAACGGAGGGCCGTAACGCACAAAACGGCGGGAGTTACGAGAGACCCCGTGGAAGAACATATTGAAATATCCGGTATTCCCTGTACCCTGATAGACACCGGAGGGTTTTCTCTGGGAGGGGACGCCCTGCAGAAATCAGTTGTGGAAAAAAGCCTTTCCTACCTCGACAGGGCCGCTGTTATTGTTTTCATGGTGGAAATCGGGGGACTTACCCCGGAAGATCACGACTTTATCGAAGTCCTCCGCCCGTATGCCCGAAAGGTACTCCTTGCAGTCAATAAAGCGGATAATCCGGACAGCGAAATGTCCGCCGCGGAACTGTTTGCAACGGGATTTTCGAAAATTTATCCCGTATCCGCTCTGCACAACCGGAATGTCAGCGATCTTCTCGATGCGGCTGCCGGATATTTGCGGGAAAGCATTGCCTTACATGACGGCGAGACCGCCGAGGCTCCTCATGATACGGAGGCGGTACGAATTGCCGTTATCGGAAAGCCGAATACGGGGAAATCGACGCTCCTCAATACAATGCTTCAGGAGGACCGGGCTATTGTTTCCGACATACCCGGAACCACCCGGGATATGCTCTGCGCGCGGTTTTCCTTTGAGAATTATTCCATCGAGGTAATGGATACTGCGGGCATTAGAAGGAAGAATAAAGTTACCGAAGACCTTGAATATTATTCCGTTACCCGTGCAATTGACAGTATCGGATTGGCGAATGTGGTGCTGCTGATGGTTGACGCGGAATCCGGCCTTACGGAACAAGACAAGAAAATTGCCGCCCAGGCGGAAAAGCGGGGGAGGGGGCTGATTATCGTCATCAATAAGTGGGACCTGATGGAAGGCACCGCGAACGCGGAAAATGCCTTTTCGGACCGTGTCCGCTTCATGTTTCCCGTTCTTTCCTTTGCGCCTATCGTTTTTATCTCGGCGCTTCGGAACAAGAATATAGACGGACTTCTCCATCAGATTGTTCAGGTGTGGAAGCAGCTGCACAGAAATGTGCAGACGTCGGTGCTCAACAAGCACCTGCAGCAGTGGAAAGAAAAAAATCCCCTGCCGAGGAAAAAAAGCTTTCAGTGGAAGATAAAGTATATAACACAGAAAAAAATCAATCCGGTAACCTTCGTTATGTTTGTAAACAGGAAAAAAGACTTTCCCAAATTTTATACAAAATACGTGCTGAACAGTATCCGGAAAGATTTTGGTATAACGAAAATCCCCATCCGCCTGGAACTGCAGGAATAATAGATTTTTGTCGATACTAGTAACAGTGAAAAAGATATTCGGCGTTATTACTCTGTTTTTTCTCTTTTTCGGGCTCTCCTCCCCGGAGGCCGAGGTAAGAAGGTCTTTTTCCTTCCCCGGCGGGGAATCAGGCTACGATTTTCCGGAAAACGATGAGGTCAGAGAAAAATACCGTTCCGTTCTCGGGAGCGGACCGCTTCTTTTAAGACGGACAAATACCCGGGTGGAGGAACTCTCCGGTGAAAAGCAGCGGGTGAAAGTTACCGTTGCCGAACAGAACAACGCCGTCTATCTGCTGTTCATCAATGAAGAATCATATTCCTTTCCCCTTTACAGCAGGGGCACGTACATAATAAAAACGGACGATATCAGCGGTGAAATACTTCAGATAAAAATATTCATTAAAAGCGATCCCGGCAGTTTTATCAGGATTTTCCCGGACGAAGACCGAAGCAGATTGGACCTCTATCTCTACGGGTATCCACTGTACATAGATGTCCTTCTTCCAATACCGCCGGAAACCCTGGCAGCAGCGCCTTTTGCAAAAATCATTACAGCCACCGACGGGGTGATACATTGGGACATCATTTTCCCGGAAACGATGCATTCGGGATATAAAACGCTGTTTTCCATGGCCGAGACAGTGCGGGAAGCCCTCCCGTTTCTCCCGGACGCGGAGGACGGTGCTTTGAACGGGGATGGACGGTTTGTTTTTATTGAAACGCTTGAGCCGATGGAAGCCGGCGGTTTTAACTGCTCCGGTTTCGCGAAATGGCTTGTTGACGGTCTCTATCTGCCAATGACGGGGACCTGTCTCGATATAGATCCGTTAAAGGTCCGTAACACCGATGACAGGGGCAACAGGTGGTCGCAGCGGTACGAAACTGTCCGCGACCCGTACTTCGGCCTGGATTGGACTAGGAACCTCGCCCTGGAGCTTGAAAAAGCCCGCCGGGGCGGACCGGTGGATTCCGGCTTCGCGGATGTCCGCGATGTTCCCTTTTTTAATTATACCGATGATGTGGGCTTCCCCGCGGAACAGCTGCCCCTCATAATCTATCTGCTTGCGATAGAGGAGCCTGGCTACTTGTATCTTGCCTCTGTCAACGATCAGTCGACGGCTGCTCCGAACCTTCGGCAGCATTTTCACGTGGCCGCCGTTTTTCCTTATTTTACCGCGTCGGGGGAATTCAAAGCACCGGTTTTTGAACGGAATTTTGAATCCGCTCTTAGCGATTTTTCGGCCCGGTATCCCGGCGCTTTTGTCCACCTTGTCCGGGTCCCGGGACGCCGCGATTTTACCCCCCCTGTTGTTGAATAATAGAATACACTGGGTTATCTTTTAACTAGTATGAAAAAACCGGCATTAATAGCATGTATTTTGTTTCTCTTGGCTCCTTTGGCAATTTTTCCCCAGGCGAGGGAAGACACGCTCTTTCGTGAAGGGGGACGCAGGTTTCAAAGCGGTAATTATGAACTGGCGGATTCGCTGTTCTACCGTTATATCCAGGATTATCCGGAGGGCCGGCGGATTTCCGAAGCCTATTTTCACCGGGCGGTTATCGCCTATAAGCTCGGGGATTACGCGGAAGCACTCCGGAAAATTGAAGAGTACCTTTCCCGCTTCCCGGGATACAGTCCTCAGGAATCGGTCTATTTTTGGCGGGGCTGTGCGTTGTATCAGCTGGAGGAATATGAGCGGGCCGCCGCGGATTTGGGAGTATTTCTTCTCACCGCCGAAGACAGGCAGTACATACAAAAGGCGCTTCTCTTCAAGGGAATGTCTGAAATAAAACTCGGTAACAATGAAAAAGCGGAGATGTATTTGAAACAGGCAGCTGCCGAACTGACGGAAGAGGAGGAAAAGGGCTTCGCCGCGGTGAAACTTCTCGCCCTCCTGTCGGAACAGGGCAAATACAAGGAAGCGAAGCAGCTTATTACCGGCGAATTCGCCTCCCTGGATTTCGGTACGTATGCCGTTTACCGCAGCCTGTATCTGGCTGAAGCACTGTGGAACAGCGGTGAAAAACAGCAGGCGGCGGAAATTTACGAGGCTATGGTCCGGGAGGAAATCCCCGGGGACATAGCCGTTGTCCCCTTTAAGCGGCTGTTCTCTCTGTATCAGGACGCGGAAAGAGGGGTCGACCTGCAGATACTGGTAGAGAACGCGGAACTGAGGCTGGCTGATCGTCCGCGGGTATTGTCGGAGTTTTGGTCGGCAAGCGGTGTACTGAGCTTCCGCTCCGGCAAATACGACCTTGCCGAATCCTACCTTTCCCGTGCATGGCGGATGCGCGGTTCCGCTCCCGTTTCCGATGCCGTACCGGTCTACTTGGCGGAATTGAACAGAAGACGGCAGGATATCGGCACCGCCGCGGACATTCTTACGACGTATTTCGAAGAAGAAGGACGGGAAACAGTCCCGGCACTGGCAAAGCTCGGGAGTATTTATCTGCAGCTGGAACAGTGGGGGCCCGCGGCTGAAATTTTCGGCAGAATCGTGAGCAATTTCCAAGATAACGAACATATCGGAGAGTACGCGTACTACGCGGCGTACGGGCTGTATAAGCAGGAAAAGTACGAGGAGGCCGCCGCCGCTGTCTCCCGGGTCCTCGATTCCGCGGGAGGCGGAGCGTATTCCCCGCGGCTGTACCGGCTGCAGTCTATTATTGAAAACAAGCTCGGCAGACGGGAGGATGCCGCCGCAAGTCTTCGGCAGTATATTCCCCATTACCCCGAGGATTTCAAGGCGCGCTATGAACTTGTCAGGCTGTATTATCAGCAGGGGAAATACGAAACGGTAATTGCGGAGGTCGAAAATTTTTACGAGGAACATGCGGATTTTGATGTCCGGGAGCCGGAACTGCACGTCCTGTTCCGGTATCTCCACGGGTTGTCCTGTATTCCCGGGAAAGAATACGGCCGGGCCGCCGGAATCCTCGAGACAATAGCGGGCGGTGCCGGGGAATACGCGCCGGATATCGAGCCCTACGTTTTGTTTTATACCGGCTGGGCGCGGTACCGAAACGGTGAATACCGCAGTGCCCTGGAGGTATACCGTACCTTTCTCGACAAATTCCCCGGGCATGTATTGGCCGACCGCGGGACCTACACCGCGGGATGGTGTGCCTATACCGACGGTCTGTATACCGAAGCGGCGGACCTTTTTCAAACCTTTTTCCGGGAGGAGATCGACCCGTCACTTCGGGCCCGGGGCGTGCTGATGTTCGGGAAAAGTGCCGGCCACGGGAAGCGGTATGAAGACGCCGCCTTTGCCTTTCAGTATGTGGCGGACAATTTCGGAACCGGCGACCTTGCGGACGACGCGCTCTTCGAGTATGCAGAAGTACTCCGGCTGCAGGAAAAAATTGACCGGAGCATAGAAGCGTATAAGGAAGTATATACCCTGTACCCCGAAAGCAGTCTTGCGGAAGACGCAATGTATAAGCGGGGGGAGCTGCTCTACAGAGAAAAGCGGTATATTGAATCCCGAAACGCCTTCTACGAGTACAGGAATATTTTCCCGGAGGGCGCCCTCATGGACGCCGCCCTGTACTGGGGCGGGATGGCATTTAAATATTCCGATGAACCTTTCGGCGCCGTCCTGTTGTGGGAGCGGCTTATTGGGTCCTTCACCGACAGTTCCTTCCGTCCCGATGCCCTCGCGGAAACCGCCGACATCTACGCGGAAAGCGGAAACCTGCAGGAGGCCCTGGATTTGTACAATAAACTGATTAATCAGTATCCGGTGGAGGCAAAGTCGGTGCGGGCGGAAATTCAGCGGGATAAAATCCGGAACATGATTCAGGGGATGACGGGCAGGGAAGCGGAGCTGAGTGCCCTTATTTCCCGGGACGGGGTGGATACCGATGCCGGCAGAGAGGCGGTCCTGGAACTGTGCAGGATTTATATCTACCGGGGAATGAGCCGTGAGGAGGAGCTTAACCGGGCTAAGCTCATGCTGGAGATGGTATTGGAACAGCGGGCGGAGGACCCGGAGGCGGCGGCCCGGGCGAAGTATCTTCTCGGAGAATACCATTACCGCCTTAGGGAGATGGAAGCGGCTGCCAATGCATTTATCGAAGCGGCGACCATGTACCCCCGGGACCGGGATTTTATGGCTTCCGCTATGTACAGGGCGGCGGAAATTACCGCCCGTATCGGAAACATCCGGGAGGCACGGTCCTTAGTGGAACGCATGGAGAAAAATTTTCCTGAAAGTCAATGGTCCCTGGAAGCGAAAAAACTCCTGGAGGAGAACAGATGAGACGGATACTGCTTGTTTTCTTTCTTTTTGCCGCGGTCTCCGTTACCGGAATATATGCCGAAGAGCTGGAGCCGCAAGAACCGGATATGGTCCTCCCGCCGATGTCCCTCGAGCTGGAAGACCTGCTGACGGAAGAATTGGAAACGCTGCTTCCCGAGCAGCAGTTTACACCGGACCTCGATCTGGAAACGGAGCTTCCGGGACCGCCTGAAATCGAAATTTCCCTGGCTGTAGCGGACCTTGACCTCGATTTACAGACTGACGCCGAAAGCCTCGGGGAAAAACCGGAGAAATCCAATTCCATCTATTCCAACGGAAAAATCGGGCTTGGAAACACAAACCGAATTCTAGGTGATCTTGCCATCTACAAGCTGGGACCCGAACCCCATTTTCAAATGCAGTTCATTCACGAACGTTTCGACGGCTACCATTTCCGAGAACGGGGTTCCGGTTTTTCCCATCGCTTTAACCTGATAAGCGGCGGCATTTCCTTCCGCCCCGAGTCCTTTCTTCTCGAAGGTGATGCCGCCTTTCGGGAAAATAACGACGGCCTGCAGGGCTACGGCAGTTACAATTCGGTCCTGCACCGTTCCATCGGCGGTGACGCGTCTTTCCGCTATTATGCAAGCGACGCGGTTTCCATAGGCACCGATTTCAGCGGTTTGTACACTCAGGAAACACTTTCCGGTGACATTCCGCTGAACGGACACGAAATTGCCCTGACTCCGGAGCTTGTCGCCTCATTCCGTATCGATCCGGTAATTCTCTCGCTGACGGGTCGTTACGACTTCCGTTTTATAAGCGGCGGCCCGTCCCCGCTCCACGGGGTGGAGGGTGCCTTCGGCGCTGACATAACACTGAAAAAAGACTGGGCCTTCGGCGGAAACGTCGGTGTGAATTGGCATACTCAAAAGCGGATCCAGGTACCCTTTGCGCTGTATCTGCGAAAAGGAATGAACGAGGCCTTCGATATTACGCTGCGGGGAGGGTATGAAACAAAACTGCTTCGCTACGGTGATCTTTGGCTGGAGAATTCTTTCTATACCTTGAGCGGTATATATCCGGAACTATCGCGATGGTTTGCCCTGGCGAATGTGGAATGGGACCTTCTTCCTCTCTTAGTCCTCAGCGGGTCCGTCAATTTTTCCCGTTTCGACCGTTCGGTTTACCCGGCGGATATTCCGGACCCGGAAACCGGTATGCTTGTATTTTCAAGCGTTCCCGGAAATCTTCTTACCTGCGGGGCCGGCATCAGGTGGGAGACTGTCGATTGGCTCTCCCTCCGCGGGGCCTGGCAGGGTAGTTTTTTAGACGTTTCCCCCCTCGTGCCTTCACATTCTCTGGACCTTACCGTTGTAGTCCGTTCCCGTTCCGATGTCTGGCGGGGGGAACTGGGAGTGGAGCTGCCCGTCTACGACCGGCCGCGGATGCCGCTGCTTGATTTTTCCATTACCTTCGCTCCGGATATCGGCGTGGAGTTTACCCTCTCCGGAAGCGATCTTCTGTCTCCGGCAATGGAGGAGAACAGAACGGAATGGGGGTATTATGAAACTCCGGGCCTGAACCTCATGTTTGCCGCCGGTATATCTCTTTAAGGAGTAGATGCTATGATAGATTTCTTACTAAAAGGGGGCGTAATTTTATTCATTATTATCGCCCTCGCTTTTGTTGCCGCCGTCCTGATTATCGAACGGCTGCTGTACTTCCGCAGGATTAGAGCCGACGAAGTAAAACTGCTCGACCGGCTGAAAACAACGCTGGAAAAGAGGCATTTCGACGAAGCATTGAGCATTTGCGAAAACAGCCCTTCACCGCTTGCGCATTTGATGAAAACGGCCATAGATCACCGGGGATACGATGAACGGACAATTAAAGACGTCGTTACCGACGCGGCGAATATGGAAATACCGAAGATGGAGCGTTTTCTTTCCGCTCTCGGCACCATCGCCCACATTGCTCCGCTGCTGGGGCTGCTCGGAACGGTTACCGGCAACATTTCGGCCTTCGGCGTTTTGGGTACCTTCGGGGCCGTCGGCGACCCGGGACTGCTTGCGAAGGGGATAAGCGAAGCCCTCATTACAACTGCGGCGGGCATTATCGTCTCGATCCCCACCATTATTTTTTATAATTCCCTGGTAAGCAAGGTAAACCATATTATTATTCGTCTTGAAAACCGTGCAAACGAGCTGGTGCTGCTTCTCGGGAAAGGGGACAGGAGGCTGTAAATGATACGGTTTTCAAGGAAATTGAATCCTATCTCCCGGGTCGATCTTATTCCAATGATCGATGTCGTGTTTCAGTTAGTCGTGTTCTTTATGGTAACCAGTACCTTTATCATTACCCCCGGCATCGGCATCGAATTTCCCGCCTCCGAGACAGCGGAACGGGTAGCCATGTCGCGGCTTGTGGTTACCGTCGTTTCCGAAGATGAAGTGTATCTCAATAAGGAAGAGTATACCCTCGAAAGCCTGCAGAAGGCCCTCGAAGAGATAACGGTGCGGGAAAAGCAGGAACTGAAGAGCGTGGTCTTAGAAGGAGACCGCTCGCTCCCCTATAGTCTTATCGTGCGGGTCCTCGACCTGCTTCGGAAAAACGGCTTTCAGGGAGTCAATTTAAAGATGCAGGAGGGGTATGAAACGCAATGATGCCGAGCGGCTGCTGATCAGCATAGGAATTGCAGCGGGCTTGTTCGGTGCCGCGGGGCTTACACTTTCCTTCATCGATATACCCGCCGGGGAAATGCCTCCGTATCAGGGGCCGGTGTTTATTACCATAGAAGAAGAGCCGCCCGTTTTGCAGGAACCGCCGGAAGAAGCGCCCGAGGAGCCTGCACCCGCGCCCGCACCATCGCCCGCGCCGGCCGCGGAGCCGCTGCCGGCGGAGAAACCTGCCGAAAGGCCTAAGCCGCTGCGGGAGCCGGAGGAACCGCCCCCCGCCGAAACGGAGGCGGCCGGCCGGACCGAATCCCGAAGGTCTTCCTCCAGCGGAACGGAAGCGGCAGCCGATACCTCGGCGCCTGCTCCCGAGGAGGCGGAAGAACCCGCGGCCGCGGGCACCGACACCGGTGCGGCGGAAACGGAGCCGCTTCCCGAAGGCGATTCCGAGGAGGACGTCTCCCCGCGGGAAGGCCCCGAGACCGCGGAAGCCGAGGAGCGTAGTGTTTTAGGCGACCTCTCCGAACTGGATACGCTCCTTTCCGAATCGGGTACTGCCGGGAGGGACGGCCCGGGCACCGGCGACGACGAACAAGCAGCAGCAGAAGATGTTACACAGCTCGGTACGGAAAGCGATCCGATTGACTTCGAAACCCTAGCCGGGACCAGGAAGCCGATTTCTCTGCCGCAGCCTGAAATCGACCCGGCCTTAGCCCGAAATATGCCCCGGTTTTTTACCGTTGTTATTTCCTTTACCTTGCTCCCGTCGGGATACATTACGGACTTGAATATCACGCCGGATTCGGGTAATACTAAGGTCGACTCCATCATTCAAACTGCCATACGGAAATGGAGATTTGAGCCGGTATCCGAGGACGCCGGACCGATACAGGTGCGAGTACGTTATAATATCCGTGTGAGGTGATATGCAGCTTAAGGCGGTGGCCTTTGATTTAGACGGGACATTGTATCCTAATTCGATACTCTACATGCGGGTAATTCCCTTGTTTTTCCGCTACCCCCGCATTTTTTCCCTTTTCGGCAAAGTCCGCAGGAAAATACGAAAAATCCGCCCCATTGACGATTTCTACACCCTCCAGGCGGAAATGTTTGCCCGGGAAATGGGTATTCCGGTGGATGAATCTAAAAAGATGATAGATACAATCATCTATCCCACGTGGGCGGAAATTTTAGGCGAGGCGGACCTGTACGCGGGGGTACGGGAGGTTTTCGAAGAATTGCAGGGCAGAGGTATGAAATTGGGTGTTTTGTCCGACTTTCCGGTACCAAAAAAATTGGAATTGCTGAAAATTGACGGAATTTGGGACTATGCCTATTCCTCCGAAGAGGTTGGGTACTTGAAACCGAATCCGGAACCCTTCGAACACCTCACGGAGTCCCTCGCTCTGCCCCCCGGGGAAGTGCTGTACGTGGGAAACAACTTCGATTACGATATCGTCGGCGCGGCAAATATCGGAATGAAAACAGCGTATCTTTCCCGAAGAAAAAAAGACCCGCTGCCGGACATCACGTTTTCCAAATATTCCGAATTAGTACCGAAACTGAAAAGGGCAAATTTCCTGTAGAAATTTCCGGCGGAACAATGTATAGTTACTAGTGGGAGAGGGAACTATGATATTTTCTGTTGGTAATGTTATTACTCTAGGAATAGTTGTTGTCATCCTCATTGTCTACCGTCAGCTGGATAAAAATAACCGCTCGCTGGAGAAGGTCAAAAAATACTCGGATAAAGTAAAGGATGAACTGGATGAATTCGTAGAGGCAAAGATGACGGTCCTGAAGGACCTTTCCATCGATATCGATGTTCACAGACAGAGTATTAAGGAAATTCTGGTCAAATTGTCGGAATCGGAACAGAGTCTCGAAGAGCGTGCCGAACAGATGGACCAGATCCAGGGAAGGATCGAGCAGTACGACAGCAGTCTGGACGACCTCGCGGAAATGACCGGCCGGGTGGATGAAAATCTGAAACGGCTGCAGGAAGAATCGGAATTCGTCGATACCGTCGGCAAAAAAGTGAAAGAAGCCTCGGTCAAGCTCGGACAGCTGGAAAAAACAATACCCGAAATGCAGAATGAGTTTGAACAGACCAACCAGCGGCAGCTGGAGGCGGTTTCGGAGCGCATTCTGGAGGAATCCAGGGGCGCGATAGAATTGTTAAAAGACGACATTTCGGAAAATGAACGGATGGTAAACAATTTTACCGATTACATGACCGCCTTAGAGGGAAGGCGGGACACGATGACCGCCGAGACCGTGGAAACGCTGAAGCAGGTGTATCAGAATTATATCGGGAAAGCAAAATCGGTATCGGAGGAATTTCAGAAGGAGTTTGAAGCTGAACTCCAGTCACGGCTTTCTTCCTCGAAGGTGATGGGGAAGGAACTTGGGGAGAAACTTCAACATGATCTGGACAGCTTATCGGTAAAAATTACGGAGAGCGAAGAGGAACTGCACCGGAAACTGGAAAATTATCAGGACCGGGCGGGCTCCATCGAGCAGGACTACCACGAGCGGATACGGGCCGTAGCGGAACGGGGACGCGCCCTGGAAGACGAGGTGTTTACCCAGCTGAAAACCCATATCGAATCGAAATCGAGAGAAACGGAGAAGCTTCTAAGCGGCGAAGTCGGAAAAATGAAGCAGGGCCTTGAAGAGTCCAAAAACAGTCTGGAACGGCTGTTCGGCGACACCCGTTCGGAAGTAACGGTATGGAAAACGGAAATCGAGCAGCTTGTTCAGCAGACAACTGACAATTACAACAGAAAGTATGAGGAATTCTCAACTGAAATTGATGCCAAAACGCGGGAGCTTGTCGATGAGGCGGAAAATTCGCGGTATCAGCAGGAGCAGGAACTGACAAATTTTATTCAAACCCTTTCGAAAACGATGCGGGAGTTTGAATCCGGTCTTCAGGGCAGAATGGAGCAGCTGGAGAAAGACCTTGTAACAAAAGAACAGTCCTTTAAAGAGCAGCTTGAAGAGGCGGAGTCCCGTCAGGAGGAGAGCGCGGAACAGGTTGTACGGAAAATGGCGAATTACACCGACGGCATTGAAAAGAAAGTCAACGAGGTAATGGGGGACATTGAAAACCGTATTCAGGAATATGAAGGCAGTATTTCCTACCGTTTCAACAAGCTCGAAGGTGTAAATGATGATATCGAAAATCTCGAGACGTCGCTGAAAGAAGCGATGGAGGCCGTTGCCGGCAGGGTAAAAGATGATTTTTCGGCTTTCGAGCAGAAAATTGCCGAGGCCCAGCGGGCCGAAGAAGACCGGACGAATACCCGCATGGCGGAAATCCGTTCCCATGTCGAAGAATTGGAAAATACGTTAGCGGAATTGAAACAGCGGGCCTACGATAACGTTTCTGAAAAACTGCAGGTATTTGAAGACGAGTTCTTTACCGATCTCAGAGAGCGGAACGATGCCATTCAGCGGCAATTTGTAGAGTGGAAGGAGAACTTGAACGGTCAGATCGAACAGATGCGGCAGGAGGAGGCCGAAAACCGGGCGGAAGTCGAGAAAGAGTACAGCGAAGAGCTGAAAACGACGCTGATCGCTTTTCGGACCCAAACGGACTCCGCCATAAAGGACATTCAGGATGATTTTTCAAAACAGCGGGACGATCTCATCGATCAGACCCGTCAGGAGCGGGAGGAACTGAAACAGGACCTGGACACGCTGGAAGCGGATGTCCGCACCCTCAGAGGAGAGCTGCAGGAGATCTCCCGCCGCGCGGTGGATGATCTTTCAAATAAGTCGGAAGCGGTGCTGAATGAATATGGACGAAAAACGCAGGCCTTCCGGGAAGATGCCGACGCCAGAATGAAGGAGTTTAAAGCCGCAGTTTCGGAAACGAAGGAGCGGATAGAAGGTACTCAGAAGAAATTGATGTCAAAGGTCGACGACAGTGCGGGGATGCTGGACGCGAATCTCAAGGAAATCGAGAAACAGCAGAACAATTTTATCGCGCAGACTAAAATATTTGAGCGTGCGGACACCTTGAAGGAAACCCTGCGGAAAAATATCGAGGACCTCAAAAATGAAATCGCCTCTGTCGAGGGGCAGACAAAGGACCTCAAGGAAGCAGAGAAGAAGTTTGAAAAAATCAAGAAATTAGGTGATGAGGTCAGCGCAAAGATGACCAGGTTCTCCTCTGATAAACGGAGGATAGATTCAATGGAGGAGGACTTTCAGAAGCTGATGAGCCTTTCGAAGTCCGTGGACTTGAAGCTGGGGCAGGTTACCGAAAGTCACGATGAACTGCAGAAAGTCCAGGCCCAGATTAGAAATATCGAGGAACTTGAAAAAGAGATTGAAGGAAAATATGCCCGCCTCGAGGAAAAGGGGGGTATTATCGATACCACCTTCAAGGGTGTGGAGAAAAATTTTCAGCGGCTGGAATCCCTGGAAAAACACGTGCTGAACCTTTCGAAGGATGTCGATTCCCTGCCGCGGCGTTTAGAGGATATTACGGAACAAATTCAGACACTTTCCGAAAACAAGGACCGGGCGGCGCAGGCCCTTTCCCAGCTCGAATCACTGGAGTCGCTGCTGAGTGATGTGGAAGAGCGGATTGAATCGATGCAGAAAGCCCGTGAGTGGCTCGGCAGGACCGAAACCCGGCTCGAGCAGATAGCGAAACAGGCGGATGATCAGCTGAAATTGCTGGGCAATTTACTGAAAAAAAGCAGCAAAGATACGGCGGGAGATGACGGCGCGCCGTCCAACCGTGTCCGGAATATGGTCCGCCAGCTGGCACACCAGGGCTGGGGGGTAAAGGAGATCGCGAAACAGACGGAGCTGAGTGTGGGCGAGGTCGAGCTGATTTTAGAACTGCTGCCGAAGTAGGCAGCTGAATTTTCCCGGGGAGGGCGAATTGAAAACAGAAACAATCCTGACAATGGGGTCCTCGAATATTAAATATGGTTTCGGGGCGACACGTGAAGCGGGTTACGATATGAAAGAGCTCGGCGCGAAGCGGGTTATGGTAGTAACGGACAGGCGGCTTGTAAACGAGGCCCCGGTAAACGTGCTGCTAGAATCCTTAAACGGGGCGGGGATTGAAACGGAAGTGTACGACAGGACCAGGATCGAACCGACCGATGCATCTCTGACGGCGGCAGTGAAATTCGCGGGGGAGGGGAAGTTCGACGGCTTTGTCGGGATCGGCGGCGGATCGGTAATGGATACCTGTAAGGCCGCCAATCTGTACACCACATACCCGGCGGATTTTCTCGACTACGTCAACGCGCCGATCGGAAAGGGAAAGCCCGTTCCCGGTCCCCTGAAGCCGATGATCTGCATCCCCACCACCGCCGGCACGGGAAGCGAGACGACGGGTGTAATTATCTTCGACTTAGAGAAGATGCACGCGAAAACGGGCATTGCCCACCGGTTTATTAAACCGGACCTAGGTATCGTCGATCCGGAGAATACCGCAACGCTTTCGAAGATGGCGGCGGTAAGCACGGGCTTTGACGTACTCGTCCATGCTCTCGAGTCGTACACCAACCTGCCCTTCGATAAACGGGAAGCTCCCGAACATCCTTCCATGCGCCCCGCCTATCAGGGGTCGAATCCGATTAGTGATGTATGGGCGAGACGGGCGATTGAAATGGTAAGCCGGAATATACTCCGGGTTACCGAGGACGCTTCCGATGCCGAAGCACGGAGCGGGATGCTGATCGCCGCTACCTTCGCGGGTATCGGCTTTGGAAACGCGGGGCTGCACCTTCCCCACGGAATGTCGTATCCGGTATCGGGGATGGTGCGGGAATATATTCCGGAAGGGTATCCGCCGGACCACCCTATTATTCCCCACGGCATGTCGGTGGTTTTAAACGCTCCGGCGGCGTTCCGCTTTACCGGCCCCGCGCGCCCGGAACGGCATATAGAGGCCGCTGCGCTGATGGGTGTCGATACCGATGGCGCGAAAACGGAGGATGCCGGGAATATTTTAGCCGATGCAGTCATCGAGTTGATGAAAAAAACCGGCATTCCCAACGGGCTCGCCGCGGTAGGGTACACCGAAGCCGACGTTGACGCTCTTGTAGAGGGGACACTCCCGCAGCACCGGGTAACGAAACTCTGCCCTCGGCCCTTCGGGAAGGAAGATCTGCGTTCCTTATTTCTCGATTCGTTGTCTCTTTGGTAAAAGAAGTTTTCTATTGACAAAGCGGGCGTTTCTTTTTACCGTTACATTTTAAATCAATTGAACAAGGGAGAGAGGAATGAAAAGGACTTTGCTAATCGTGCTGTGTCTTGTATTTGCTGTCGGTGCTGTATTCGCCGGCGGAAAGCAGGAAAAAGCGGAAGAACCACAGGAAGCCGGAGAAACGCAGGAAGCCGCGAAACCGGAAGAAAAAACCGTTAAGGCGGGATTTGTGTATATCGGCCCCGCGGGGGATTTTGGCTGGACCTACGCGCACGAACAGGGCCGGCAGTATGTTATGGAAAAACTGCCCTGGCTCGAGAGCGTGACCGTCGAGAGTGTCCCCGAAGGCGATGCCGTCCGGTTCATCGACAGGCTTATACAGGAACAGAAGTGTGAAATTATTTTCACCACCAGTTTCGGTTACCTAGACGATACCGTCAAGGCCGCGGAACGGTATCCGGACACGACGTTTATGCATTGTTCCGGTTATATGCGGGACGACAACTTAGGCGTGTATATGGCGGACCTGTATCAAATTTATTATTTGAACGGACTGATGGCGGGAGCCCTTACCGAATCGAACAAGGTCGGCTATGTCGCGGCGTTTCCCATACCCGAGCTGTTCCGGCACATGAATGCCTTTGCCCTCGGCGTGAAAGAGGTGAATCCGGATGCAAAACTGTACGCGAAGTGGATTTATGCCTGGTACGGGCCGGACAAAGCCCGGGAAGCGGCGGAAGCACTGGTTTCCGAGGGCTGTGACACCCTGGCTTTTACCGAAGATACGCCCGCGGTTATCGAAGTGGGACAGGAACATACCGAACGGGGTAATCAGGTTTACACATTCAGCCACTACAGCCCCATGCAGCAGTACGGGGAAGATTCGGTGGTTTCGGGACAGCTGGTAGACTGGGGAATTATGTACGAAGCGACGCTGAAGGATTATTACAACGGTACATGGGACAGCCCCGATATGCTTTATTTGATGAAAGAGGGCGGTGCATATCTCGGAGGTGTCCACGGAGAAAAATTTAACGAAAAATTCGTACCCGAATTGAAAGGCATCATGGTTAATTCCGAAGATTTCGGTGAAATTTCGGTCTACGATCTCGTGCTGAAACGGCACGATCAAATGATGCAGGGCCGGGAAGTGTTCGATCCTTTTACCGGACCGATTTACGATACGAAGGGAAATATGACAATCGCCGAAGGGGAAATAGCGACAATTCCCCATCTGTTCGCGGAAATGAATTATTTTGTCGACAATTTCGCTACGGAACCGCCGCAGGAGTGAGGTGAGCCTAACGCGGATATAATACAGTCCTGCCCCTCTCGATTCCGGGGGCGGGACTTTTTGTTTACGCCACAAAGGAGCCTTCGGTGAAACGGATTCGGAAACTGGAAATGAAGGGCATTGGAAAGAAGTTTCCAGGGGTAACGGCCAACAGGGATATCGATGTAACCATCGAGAAAGGCGAAATCCTCGGCCTTTTAGGGGAAAACGGCGCCGGTAAAACCACCCTCATGAACATTCTGTACGGACTGTACCGGCAGGACGACGGGGAGATTTACATAAACGGCGAACGCGTTGTGTTTACGACCCCGAAGGACAGCATGCAGGCCGGGATCGGGATGATCCATCAGCATTTTATGCTGGTCCAGAAACATACCGTAGTCGAAAACATCTCCCTCGGCCTTGATGAAACGCCCTTCTTTTTCCCGGTCCGGAAGCTGCGCGGGAAAATCGAAGAATTTTCGAAGCAGTTCGGGCTGTATGTGGACCCCGATAAGTTTATCTGGGAATTGAGCGCCGGTGAACAGCAGCGGGTGGAAATTCTAAAAGCCCTGTTTGCCCGGGCGGACCTCCTGATTATGGACGAGCCGACTTCGGTGCTTACGCCGCAGGAGGCGGAGGACCTCTTCGGCATCCTGCGGAAGATGGCCGCCGACGGCCATTCCGTTATTTTAATCAGCCATAAACTTGAAGAAATACTGAGTATCTGCGACAGGGTCCTGGTATTACGGAAGGGGGAGGTTACGGGAAGTTCGGAAATCGGGGATGTGGACAGGCGAAAACTTGCCAGAATGATGGTGGGCAGGGACATCGAGTTTCAATTCGAGAAGGCGAAGCTTCCTCCCGGACCCGCTGTGTTGTCGGTGGAAGGGCTCGAAGTCCAAAATGATCAGGGCCTGCCGGCGGTACGGGGTATCAATATCGAAATTAGACGGAACAGGATCGTAGGCATTGCCGGCGTTTCGGGGAACGGACAGCGGGAACTTGTGGAGACAATTACGGGTTTACGGAAAGCTTCCGGGGGAACGGTCCTCTTAGGCGGGAAGGACATAACGAATGCCGGTGCCGGGAAAGTGCATAAGAACGGGATTACCCATGTTCCGGAAGAACGGATTAAATTCGGGACCGTCCCGAACCTGTTTCTCTATGAAAATGCCGTGCTGAAGCAGCAGAACCATTCCGATTTTTCCAGG
>CAZSGZ010000026.1:22637-23210 GCA_964606455.1 uncultured Spirochaetales bacterium | reverse complement strand
GGCAGTATCCTCAACATGGTCCGGTGGACAAGCCCCCGGGCGGTGAAGGAAAATTTTGTTCCACCGTCGGATTACCGTTACCCTTTCATGGACGAGGCTTGAACCGGGATGGACCGTATTTATAAACACCCCGTTCTTGAAATACCGAAAAGGAAAGAGGTGTCCTATTCCTTCGACGGTTTGGAGCTGCATGGGTTTGAAGGGGAAATGATTTCTTCCGCCCTCATAGCGGAGGGTATTCACATTTTCGGATATCATCACCGGGACGATGCTCCCCAAGGCATTTTTTGTGCCAACGGACAGTGTTCCCAGTGCCTCGTTATTGCCGACGGTTTCCCCGTAAAGGGATGTATGACTCCTCTGCGGTCCGGGATGAGAATCGAAAGCTTACGGGGAAAACCCGCGCTTCCGCCGGATGACCGGCCGGAACCTGCCGGAGAAATTGAAACGGTTTCAACCGGGTGTCTTATCGTCGGCGGAGGACCGGCGGGGTTGTCCGCGGCGGCGGAACTGGGGAAAAAGGGAATTAAAACACACCTTATTGACGATAAATACAGCTTAGGCGGCAAGCTG
>CAZSGZ010000026.1:0-22627 GCA_964606455.1 uncultured Spirochaetales bacterium | reverse complement strand
CGGCCTCCGGGGAATTGACATAGCGAAAAAACTGACGGAGGAGGTCGAACAGTACCCCTCCGTCGATATCGGTCTTGCCGCGACCGCCGCGGCGGTGTTTCCCGACGGCAAAGTGGGGGTGGTCCGGGAAGGGAAGTATTATTTTATACGGCCTAAGGTGCTTCTCATTGCCTGCGGCGCCAGAGAAAAGCCGCTGGCCTTTCCCGGTTCGGACCTTCCCGGCGTGTACGGGGCGGGGGCATTTCAGACTCTCGTGAACCGGGACCTGGTGCGGGCCGCGAAACGGCTGTTTGTGTGCGGAGGCGGAAATGTCGGGCTGATTGCCGCGTATCACGCCCTGCAGGCGGGGATCGAGGTCCTCGGTCTGGCGGAGGCAATGGAGAAATGCGGCGGGTACAAGGTGCACGAAGACAAGCTGCGGAACGCCGGCGTGCCCGTTTTTACCGGACATACTCTCGTGGAAGCATCGGGAAAGGAGCATGTGGAAAGGGTTACCATTGCCCGCCTCGATTCGGCTTTCAAACCCGTCCCGGGGACTGAACGGCACATTGCCGCGGACACCCTGCTTATTGCGGTTGGTCTCAGCCCAATCGACGAACTGTATCGGCAGGCGCTGCGGTACGGTCTGGAGGTATATGCCGCGGGAGACGCGGATGAAATTTCCGAGGCAAGTGCCGCTATGTACTGCGGTAAGACGGCGGGAAAAGCGATTGCGAAAAAGCTCGGGGGAGGCCCGGAGGCCGCACTGAAAGAAGCCGAACCGAACGATGCCCTGCTAACCGCCCTGCGGAGCAGGCCCGGCCCGGTGCGGAATGTAGAGATTTACCGGGTCCCCGGCGGGGTGTATCCGGTTATACGCTGTTATCAGGAAATACCCTGCGACCCCTGCGCGGAAGTATGCCCGAAGGGGTTAATCCGCCTTGCGGGCGATCCGCTGCTGGGCATCCCCGCCTTTGCCGGCGAGGGATGTACACACTGCGGAAAGTGTGTGCTTGCCTGCCCGGGATGCGCGATTACCCTTGTGGATGAGCGTTTTGATCCGTCCCGAAACCGAGCCCTCGTTACCCTCCCGTACGAATTCGAGCCGGAGCTGATCGAAGAGGGGGCCGAGGTGGTAACAGCCGGGGAGGCGGGCGCGCGCTTCGGAACGGGCAGAATAGAGCGAATTAGGCGGAGCGGGACGAAGAGAAGGCTTCTCGTTACCGTTAATGTTCCTTTTCAAGACCGATTAGCCGTCGCGGGGATACGGATACAGCCGACGGAAGAGGCAAGCACCGGGCATGAGGCGCGGCAGGACGGGGACACCATTATCTGCCGCTGTGAGCGGATTACGAAGGGAGAGATCGTTGCCATGATTCGGTCCGGCTGCAGGGACATGAACCAGATAAAAGCAGCTCTGCGCACCGGGATGGGGGCCTGCGGCGGCAAGACATGCGAAGAATTGATTTTCAGGCTTTTTATTGAGGAGGGCGTCGATCCGCGGACAGTTACACGGTTTGTAAAACGTCCCCCTCTCCTCGAAGTGCCTTTGAAAATATTCGCGGGATTGGAGGAGGACCGGTGAACACTGCTTTTGATGTTGTTGTTATCGGCGCGGGAAGTGTCGGGGTGCCGACCGCGCTGTACCTCTCTCAAGAAAAACTGAAGGTATTGGTACTCGATCAGCATCCTTCAGCGGGACAGGGGCAGAACAAGTCGGCAATCGGCGGCGTACGGGCGACCCATTCCGACGCCGCGAAAATCCTCCTCGGGGAAGAGAGCATCCGGATTTTCAGCAGCTGGGAGGAGGAAACCGGAGACAGTATTGCCTGGAAACAGGGGGGATACTGTTTCCCCGTGTACCGGGAAGAGGAGGAGGGGACATTGAAAGACATTCTCCCCTTCCAGAAAAAATACGGCCTGAATACGGGCTGGGTAGATGCGGATACAATGGGGGAAATTGTACCCGGTATAAACGGGGAAGGACTTCGGGGCGGAATTTTTTCACCCGAAGACGGCCAGGTGTCTCCCGTGTTGTTTATGCATTCCCTGTACGAGAGGGCCCGCCGGGAGGGCTGCGTCTTTCATTTTAACGAGAAAGTAACCGGAATCAGTGTCGAAGGCGGCAGAGTGGCCCGGGTACATACCGATAAGGGCGCCTACGATACCGGGACCGTTGTCAACGCGGCGGGGGGATACGCTAAAGAGGTGGGGGAGATGACAGGCCTCGATCTCGCCGTTTTTCCCGAAAGCCATGAGGCGGGGATTTCATCACCGGTGGCGGATTTTCTCATGCCCATGGTAGTGGATATGCGGCCCGGCGGAGACGGAAAGACCGCCAATTTTTACTTCACTCAGGCCGCCGAGGGGCCGATTATTTTCTGCTATACGCCGAAGCCTCCCGTGCCGGGAACGGACCGTGAATCTACTTCGGAGTTTCTTCCGGTACTGGCATCACGGCTCATCTCCCTGCTGCCGAGGTGTAAAAACCTCCTTATCCGGCGGACCTGGCGTGGCCTGTATCCCATGACACCCGACGGGTATCCCGTCTGCGGCGGCGTCCGTGAAATTGAGGGAATGTATCTGGCCGCGGGGATGTGCGGCCAGGGTTTCATGCTCGGACCGGGACTCGGAAAAAACTTGGCGTCTCTCATTACCGCGGAAAAACCCCTAATACCGGAGGATGTGTTCGAAACCATCGGCTATTACCGGAATTTTGAAGGTCCCGATAAAGAGGCGCTGACGTAATTACTTCGTCCGTTCCTTCAGCTTGTAGTACTCCTCCGCCTGTTTTTCGGAAATAAAGCCGTTTTTCAAGTCCTCTTGTATCAGTTCGATGCCCCGCTCCTCCGGCGGTCCCCAGCCGGCGCCGGTACCGGTCATGACACGGATAACGTCGTCGGTATTGAGGGTAAGGGCGTTCGCCACGGAGTACCGTTCCGTTGTCCCGTCTTTCCGTAGTATCTCTACATAGTTCGGCGAGCCGTGTCTGCCTCCCATAAGAGGCCAGGGGGGAAATTTAGACCGGGTATAGGCTGCCGTGAACCAGGCGTTGTCGGAGCGTATCCGGTACTCGATGCAGACTCCCTTGCCGCCGCGGTATTTTCCTTCGCCCCCTTCTTCATCGTGAAAGCTCATCCTGTCCACGAAGAGGCCGTTTCTCGCTTCGTTGATTTCCGCCGGGCAGTTGTAGGTTTCCCCGTGGAATCCGGAGAAGATGGCGGAGTTGCCGTCCATCCGCGCGGAAGCACCCCATCCGCCCAGTTCCGGTTCGATAATACTGTACTGCCGGCCCGTATCGGGGTGGGTGCCGCCGAAGAGGGTCCCGCAGATGGAGGAAAAACCTCCCGCGGGCAGACGCTCCGGCATATTTTCAGCAAGTACCCGCCAAATGAGGTCGTACAGGCGGACATCAATTTCGTAGTACATTCCCATTGCCGCCGGCCGTTTCGGGTCGAAGACACTGCCCTCTCTGGTCAAGACCTCGAGCGGTCTGAACGTGCCGCCGTTACAGACCGTATCGGTGGAGGTTATCGATTTCAGGATAAGCTGAGCGCTCGTTACCGCGCTGTCTCGGCTGATATTGAACGGTCCCTTGTCCTGGTCCGGATTGTCCCGTAAATCGACGACAAAAGAGTTTTCCGTAATTTCCAGTTTTACCGAGTAGAACTGACCGCTGTCCTGTTCTTCGGTAATGCTGAACGTCCCGTGGGGAAGCTTTTGCAGGGCGCTGATCGTAACCTGCTCGCCGTAATCCATATATTTTTCCAGGGCATGCAGGAAAGCGCCTTTTCCGTATTTTCCGACAATTTCCAGGATTCTCCGCTCACCGGCCCGGATCGAGGCTATTCCCGCCCAAAGGTCCCCCTTCAGAAAGTCGGGCATCCGGCTGTTGGCATCGAGAATGTCGAAGACAGGCCGTATCGGCTCTCCCCGGCTGAAGAGTTTTATCCCCGGAAGCTGAAGGCCTTCCTGAAATATTTCCGTGGCATCCGCGGACATACTGCCCGGAATCATTCCGCCGATATCGTTCCAGTGGGCGATATTCGCGCTCCATGCGACAATTTCTCCTTCGGCAAATACCGGCATGAGGACGATTACATCGTTTAGGTGGGTGACCCCGCCGTTAAAGGGGTCGTTAGTTGTAAAAATGTCCCCTTCTTCGATATCTCCGGGTTTGTCGAATTTTTCTACTATGCGCTTTGCCGCTTTGTCGAGCATGCCGACGAAGGCGGGGATTCCCGCTCCCGCACTGGCAAGTTCTCCCTCGGCCGTGCAGATTGCCGTTCCCATATCAAGCACCTCGTAGATAATGGCGCTCATCGCGGTCCTCCGCATGGCCGCGAACATTTCATCCGCCGCCGCCTGCAGGGAACTTTGTATTATTTCAGTTGTAATCGGATCGTATGTTTCACTCATTGTCTGCATTGCTTGTCTCCTTTATTTGCCCGTCTGAATGTGAACATTGCCGTAGGGGTCGATGCTGCAGGACATGCCCGGCAGTATAACGATGGTGTCCCCGGGGTCTTCGATAATGGCGGGGCCGGAAAAACTCATCCCCGGTTCCAGCAGTTCCCCGTCGTAGACCACTGCTTCATGTTCTCCCGCCTCGGTGTAGTCAACCTTTCTCCGCTCCTTGACCGCCTCTTCGAGAGCGCGTCCGGTGTTCGGAAGTTCTTTCAGTTCGATTTTTCCGACATCCGCGGAGGCAACGGTATGAAACCCGACCAGCTCAACCGGAGCATCGAGCCGGTAGGTGTATTCCCGTTCGTATTCGGAATGAAACTTGTCGGTAATTTTCGCTAATGTTGCGCTTTCAACCGTACCTTCGGGAAGTACGACTTCGACCGAATGGGCCTGGTTCTGGTACCGGAACCGTCCGTACCGTATAAACCGCACTTTCGCGGGATCGACCGATTCTCCGGCAAAATCTCTGCGCGCCTCATCTTCTATTGCCGTTAAGGTTTCGTTCAGTCTCTCGGCGGAATCCGCCTTGTCCAGCTCCACGATGCGGGTTTGAATATAATCTCTGCGAAGGTCGGACATGAGCATGCCCCAGGCGGAGAATACCGCGGACTGTTTCGGGATGATTACCTTTTTTATCTCCAGTTCCAGGGCGAGGGCGCATGCATGCATTCCGCCGCCGCCGCCGAAGGCGATCATCGTGAAATCTCTCGGATCGTGACCCCGGTTGACCGAAACAAGTTTTAGGGCGTTTACCATATTGTTATTTGCTATTCTTACAATACCCTGTGCCGCTCCCCGCCGGTCGACTTCCAGTTTCCGGGCAAGATTGTCCAGGGCCGTACCGACTGACTTCATATCGGCACGTATTGTCCCGCCGCAGAAAAATTCAGGGTTTATTCGTCCAAGTTCCAAGTTGGCGTCCGTCGTTGTCGCTTCCGTTCCCCCTTTGCCGTATGAAACGGGACCGGGGAAGGCCCCCGCGCTCTGGGGACCTACGTGCAGTTTATGGAATTCATCGACCCAGGCAATCGATCCGCCGCCGTTGCCGATTTCCACTAAGTCCACAACCGGGACCATAACGGGATAGCCCGCCGAAGCCCCGGACTTCTCGATCATGTAATCGGTATTGATTTTTACCTTTCCGTCGGAAATAAGGCCGCATTTCGCGGTTGTCCCGCCGATGTCCAGAGCGATAACGTTTTGCTCGCCGATGAGGCTCCCCAGGGCCGCGGCTCCCCATATACCGCTGGCCGGTCCCGATTCGATCATGGTTATCGGAATTTCCCGCGCCGTGTTTACGGTATTTACACCGCAGTTGGACTGCATGACATAGAGGCTTCCTTTCATCCCTATTTCGGAAAGGGACGAGCGGAGCCGGTCGAGATAATGGCGGGCCACCGGCTGAACATACGCGGAAAGGGCCGTCGTGTTCGTCCGTTCATATTCCCGCCATTCCCTCGTTATTTGATATGATGCTACGACCGCGGCTTCCGGCCAAAGCTCCAGTATTTTAGCGGCGGCTTCCTGCTCATGCTTCGGGTTCGCGTATGAATTGAGAAAACATACCGCAATTGCCTCTACACCTTCCGATTTAAAATCTTCGAGTATCGAAGGAAGACTTGCAAAATCAAGGGGTTGTAATTCTTCTCCTTTGTAGGACATCCGCCCGGGCAGTTCCCTCCGCAGATAGCGGGGAACAAAGGGTTTTGGTTTTTTATATTCCAGGTTGAAAAAATCGGGTCTGTTGCCCCGAGCAATTCCCAGAACGTCCCGGAACCCTTCGGTGGTAATTAAGCCGGTTTTCGCTCCTTTCCGCTCCGTAAGGGCGTTGATAATAACAGTTGTTCCGTGTACAAAAAAATCGACCGAAGCGGCATCGAGTTCCGACTGCCTGAATACATTCATTACTCCCTGTTCATAGTCGGGGGGTGTGGTATCGGATTTTGCCGTGCCTATGGTCTGTATACCGTCCGAAGAAATTTTCAGGTAAACTAAGTCGGTAAAGGTGCCGCCGACATCGGTTGCAATACGCAAGATTTCGTTAGCGCTCATGTATCGTACTCCTTGCCGGTTATGATAAACGGACAGGAAAAAGGGGTCAAGCCAGCAATTCCCATTATGAACTGCACACGTGCATTTCATAATGCGAATTGCTGGGGTCAAGCCAAAACAGTTGAAATTAATATGAAACCAGGGAATATGCGTCGAGGGGAAGGATGTTGATGATGGCCGGAACGGTGCGGATGCTTTTTATAACTTTCTTGAAGTCCCCGGAATTTTCCAGCTCCATGGTAAAGGCACCGGTCAGGTTCCCCTGATCGTTTTCTTCGAGTTTCCCCTCGATAAGGTGGCCCTTGTATTTCCTAACGGCCCCTTCGATTTCTGAAAACAAGTCGGAGGTCATGTGTGCCGTAACTTTGAACCGTTTTGTGTGTTTCGGCGACATTGCCTCCCATTCGACGATAATGCTCCGTTCCTTGAAATCTTTGATGTTTTTCAGGTTCGGGCACGACTTCTTATGAACGATAATCCCTCTTCCCCTGCTGATATAGCCGATAATGTCATCTCCCGTGGAAGGCCTGCAGCACTGGGCTATTTTTATCAGCATATTTTTTTCACCGCCGATTTTGAAATAGACCTTGGATTTGTCGATGACCTGTTTAACAATTTCCTTTTTCCGTTCTTCCGCCCGTATTTCCTGTTTTTGCCGCGCTTCGGACAGGGGTTCCTCTTTTTTCTTTCTGGCAACGATATTTTTTTCCAGAATAAGGCTGTCGTCGTGTTTATTGAGCCAATGCCTGATTCTGGTCTTGGCACGGGAAGTTTTCGCGTAACGCAGCCAGTTGAGATGAGGCCTCCCTTTGTTGGAGGTTAGTATTTCGATAACCTGGGTGTTATTCAGTTCACTGTTCAAAGGGATAATCGACCCGTCGGCTTTCGCGCCGACACAATGGCTGCCGACTTCGGTATGGATGTGGTAGGCAAAATCGATGGGGGTGGATCCTCGGGGCAGTTCTATGACATCACCTTCCGGTGTAAAAACATAAATGGAATCCTCTAAGAGGTCGCGCTTGATTTCCTCTAAAAACTCGCCGGAGGAACTCTTGTATTTGTTCCAGTTCTTCAGTTTGTTGATAATTGCCACTTCCCGGTGGTTGATGGTTTCCGGAGAGGATGCCTGCTTGTAAAGCCAGTGGGCGGCAACACCGTATTCCGCCGTCCAGTGCATTGCATGGGTCCTGATCTGAATTTCGATCTGTTTGCCGTCGGGACACATGACCGTGGTATGCAGGCTCTGGTACTGGTTGGCCTTCGGCATGGCAATGTAGTCTTTAAACCGTCCTTCGATGGGCATCCACAGTTTATGCACCAGCCCTAAAAGGGTATAGCACTGATTTTTTGTCATGCAGAGTATCCGTAAGCCTAAAATGTCGTATATTTCCTCCAAGGGTTTATTGTCGCGTTTCATTTTCTGAAAAATGGAATAGTAATGCTTGGCCCTGGTGGTAACATCAATTTTTATTTCTTCAGCTTCCGCCTCGCTCGTTATCTGTTCCTTTATCTCTTCTAAAAATCCGGCCCGTTCGGTTTTTCGCGCCGCCAAATGCATTTTTATCTGTTCGAACATTTCCGGCTGCAGGTGCTGCAGCGAAAGGTCTTCCAGCTCAATTTTTACCCATGAAATACCGAGGCGGTCGGCCAGAGGAGCGTAAATATCCAGACATTCCCGGGCGATGACTTTTCGTTTTTCCGGGGGAAGATACTGCAGTGTCCGCATATTGTGCAGTTTGTCCGCCAGTTTTATCAAAATGACCCGGATGTCCTTCACCATGGCAAACAGCATTTTTCGTATGGTTTCAGCTTCCTGAATGCTTTTTGTTTTGGCACGGACAATCGATATTTTCGTTACGCCGTTGACAAGGTTTTCAATTTCTTTACCAAAAAGCTGCTGCATTTCAGTCCGGGAGACATCGGTGTCTTCCAGAATATCGTGGAGAAGGGCCCCGATTACCGCGTCCGCGTCCAGGTTGAGGTCCACGATAATTTCCGCAACCTGCAGGGGATGGATAAAATAGGGGGACCCGCTGGCACGTTTTTGACCGCTGTGCAGTTCTTCGGCCCATTGCGCGGCGGATTCAATCCGTTTCCTGTCTTCTTCCGAGTAGTTTGTCAGTTTTTCAACAAATTTCTCAATCTTCCTAACCATTTCCGTAACGAGCCTTTACTATTCTATTTCTATTCCCCAGATCCCGAATAAGGTGTATGTCGGCAAAGCCCTCCTTTTGGACTATGGAAGCAAGTTCGGTCATCTGGTCCGGGGCAGCCTCTAGTAAAAGATAGCCGTTTTGTTCCAAATATTCCATACTTTTTTTTACAATCCTCCGGATGATATCGAGTCCGTCCGGTCCTCCGTGTAAGGAAATTTCCGGTTCGGGCCACTTCTTTTCCCGAAATGCCTTTATTTCATTGTCGGTAAGATAGGGCGGGTTGGAAAGGACAAGGTCGAAAGGGCCTTCTATCGATGCAAACAAATCGCTTTGAACGAAGGGAATTTCCTTTCCGTATACGGCCGCGGCGTTTTTTCGAAACACTTCCCCCGCTTCAGGTGAAATATCGCTTGCCGTAATAGATACCTCTCTCCCTAAGGATTCACACTCGCATGCCATGGTTACGGCAATACACCCGCTTCCGGTGCACAAATCGAGTATCCGGGGCCGGGAAAAGGTACCGCACAGCTCTAAAGCGGCGTCTATGATGGTTTCCGTATCAGGCCGGGGGACGAGGACGCGTTCGTCGACGTAAAACATTCTGCCGTAGAACTCCTTCTTCCGCCTGATATAGGAGACCGGCTGTCCCGCTGTCCGTTTTTCGAGATAGCCTTTATAGCGGTTGAATATTTCTTCCGGCAGCGGATCGGTAAAGCAGGCGAAGAGTTTTTCTTTTTCCACTCCCATGGCTTCGGCAAGCAGGACGGAAGCGTCGAGATAGGGAGTTTCTATATTTTTTTCGGTCAGCCGCTGAACGCCGCTTTGGACGGCCTGTCGGATTGTCATGTCTGGGCCTGGAGATACTCCTCTCTGCTGCTGATTTTTAAGCTGTCGACAAGTTCGGCCATATCTCCTTCTAAAACGGCATCGAGTTTGTAAAGGGTAAGGTTTATCCGATGGTCGGTAACGCGGTTTTGGGGGAAATTGTAGGTCCTGATCCGCTGGGACCGGTCTCCAGAACCGATTTGCGTTCGCCGGGCTTCCGCCCGTTCAGCCTGCCGTTTTTGTTCTTCAAGTTCGTACAGCCGCGCCCGCAGCACCCGGAGTGCTTTGGCTTTATTCTTATGCTGCGACTTTTCGTCTTGACAGGTAACTACCAGCCCCGTCGGTTTGTGGGTAATCCGGACCGCGGAATCCGTGGTGTTGACGCTCTGTCCGCCGGGTCCCGAGGACCTGTATACATCGATTTTCAGTTCTTCCTGTTTTATCTCGATGTCCGTCTCCTCCGCTTCGGGAAGCACCGCAACGGTTACCGCGGAGGTGTGGATCCTTCCTCCCGATTCCGTTTCCGGTACCCGCTGTACCCGGTGTCCGCCGCTTTCGTAGCGGAGGTTCTCGTAGACGTTTTTTCCGGAGATGGAGTAGATAATCTCTTTAAAACCGCCGATGCCGGTTTCGTTGGAAGACATAATTTCAATTTTCCACCCCTTCTGCTCCGCGTAGCGGGTATACATTCTGTACAGGTCCGCCGCAAAAAGGGCTGCCTCATCTCCGCCGGTCCCGGCCCTGATTTCCATAATGATATTTTTCTGGTCCATCGGGTCCTTTGGAATTAACAGAAATTTCAGCTTTTCCTTTAACTCTTTTTCCCGGGATTCCAGGCTGTGCAGCTCCTCCCGGGCCATCTCCTTCATTGCCGGATCTTTTTCCTCTTCAATAAGTGCTTTCGCGTCCCCTACTTCGCCGTGAATTCGTTTATATTCCTTGAAAACTTCCACGGTTTCCCGGAGATGGGCGTGTTCCTGCATCATCTGTCTGTATTTCTGCTGGTCCTTCATAATTTCAGGGTCGGCGAGGGATTTTTCTATGTCGTAATAACGGTTCTCTAATTCTTCTAATTTATCAAGCATATGGTTTTAATCCTTCTGTGGCTGGTAAATGGTATTTATAAGTGAAGGCAGGATGTTCGTTCGGAACGTACAGCGTACGGACAATGATTCAAGGGAGCATTCATGCAACAAAGTATAGCATGAACGGTGCCGGATAATCAATCAGCCCCGATTGCCCGTATTCCGTTTACGTTCCAGGAAAGGATGTTCATGATAGTTCCTCCCATTTTTCCATAAGCAGATGCTGCCGTTGTTCGGTTTCCCGTATTTTTTTCTGAATCTCCGCTGATTTTACATGGTCCGAATATACGTCGGGATTGTCCAGGGACGCGGTCAGCCGGGCTATTTCGCCGTCTGCTTTTTCAATTTCCCCGAGAAGCCGTTCCTCTTCCCGTTCCCGCTGCTTCGCTTCATTTTTCCGCCGTTTTTCCTCTTCGTATCCGGCCTTTCCCTCGGGCTGTTCCCGCTGTGCCGGTGCCGGGGATGCATCGGTTTCGGCCTTTTCCCTCTCCTGCTCTTTTTTCCACAGGTAATAGGAATATCCGCCGTAATAGTAGCGTCCCCTTCCTTCTTCGAGTTCCAGGACCTTCCCCGCCAGCTGTTCGAGGAAATACCAGTCGTGGGAGACGAAAATAACGGTCCCGGCATAATTTTTCAGGGCCTCTAAGAGGATGTCCTTCGAATGGATGTCGAGATGGTTTGTCGGTTCGTCTAACACGAGAAAATTTACCGGGTGGAGTATCATCCGGAGAATCGCAAGTCTGCTTTTTTCCCCTCCGCTCAGCACAGATGCCGGTTTATATATATCATCCCCCGAAAAAAGGAAGGACCCCAAAAAATTCCGCAGTTTCGGTTGTAAATGCGTAGGGGCCTCCTGTTCGAGAAGTTCGAGGACGGCAGTGTTCCCGGTAAGCCGCTGCAGCAGCTCTTCGGCGTAGTATCCGGTTTTGACATTCGAGCCCCGGCGTATTTCGCCGCCGTAGCCGTTGTCCCTTCCGGCGAGCATCCGCAGGAGAGTCGATTTTCCCGCGCCGTTCATGCCCACTACTCCGATTTTCTCTCCCCGTTCGATGGTAAGCCGGAGGCCGGAAAAAACAGGGACTTCTCCATAGGCTTTTGTAAGGTTGTCCGTTTCCAGAACGATATCACCGGTCCTCTCCGGCGGGGGAAATGTCAGATGCAGCTGCTGCAGGTTCTGCGGTATTACCACCGGTTCTAGTTTTTCCAGGTATTTTATTCTGCTCTGCACCTGTTTTGACTTCGAGGCGTTGTAACGGAATTTGTTGATAAAATCTTCCGTTTTTGCAATTTCCTCCTGCTGCTGCCGGTATTTTTCGTGCAGTTCCCGAAGTTCCTGTTTTCGCTGTTGTTCGTAAACGGAATAGTTGCCGCTATAAACAGTAAGACCGGCAAGAAACAATTCCGCGATTTTATTGACGGTGGCATCGAGAAAATGCCGGTCGTGGGAAACCAGAAGGTAGCAGCCGGGGCAGCTTTCCAAATATCCCGTCAGCCAGGTCCGCGCTTCAATATCCAGATAGTTTGTCGGTTCGTCCAGGAGCAGCACATCCGGCCGCGAGAGGAGTGTCTTTGCCAGCGCTATCCGCATCTGCCAGCCTGCCGAAAAGCTGTCTGTTTTTCGATGCAGTTCCTCCTCCCGGAAGCCGAGACCAAAGAGCATCGATTCGATAATTTGCTTTCGTGAATAGTACCCGCTGTCTGTAATATATTCCTGCAGGCCGTGCTGTTTTCGCAGAAGCTCCGGGATTTTTTCATCCCCTTCGCCGCATCCGGAAAGTTCTTTCTCAATATTTTCTTTCTCTTCGATTACGTGCTGTAGGTAGCCAAAGCCTTCCTCAGCCTCCCGGTACAATGTCGTTTTGGAGTGGGTAATGCCCTCCTGAGGCAGATAGGATATCCTGATGTTTTCTTTCGTATGGACGTTTCCGCTGTCCTGCTGAACTATCCCGGCCATGATCTTCATAAGGGTGGATTTTCCGCTCCCGTTTGCTCCTGCCAGGGCGATTCTGCTGCCGGCGTCCAGAGTCAAATTGATATTGCGCAGGATGTCCCGGTCGCCGAAGGCGAGACTGATCCGTTCAAGGGTAAGAAGAGACACTATTCTCCCTGTACGGAAAAAAACATAACGATAGGCGCGGAGGGTTCCCGCTCCACCACCGTGCCGGTCAGGGTGGAGGGAGGCGCGTAGATAAACCGCACTCCGTTATCAATCCGGTTATACAGAAGGACCGCCGGCTGTTCTTTTTTTTCGGGAAAGATTATCTTCAGCGCTCCGTCATACTTCGGTTTCAGAGAATCGCCTAGGAACAGAGAAAATTCCAGCTTCCCCGTATTTTCATTCAGTCCGGGAGGGATGACCTCCGGTACCAGCCGCTGGTAATCGGTCCACCGGAACTTTGTAAAGGAGATAAATTCAATGGTCCCGTAGGCCTGGCTGGAAAAGAGATTGCCTTTTTCCGTAAGATAGTTGTACTGTTCCCACCGCCGGTCTTGTTCCTTCTGTGCCAGTTCTTCGATATTTTCATCTATCAGTACGTACAATTTTTGCACCGATTTTCCGTTTTCCAGATAGTCGAACATAATCCGTTCGGGCGTGTAGATCCGCACTTTTACGGGGGTGCCTTTAAAGAGATACAGGCCGCCGCCGGCATCGATAATGTCGGTATAGGTATACTCGGAGGAACTTTTTTTCGTAACATGAAGAATTGTCTTTTCCTCCGGATTGGGGAAGATTCCGATATCCGGTCTGAATTCTTCGAGGTCGATAGTCGAATCGTCAATGTAGGTTTGAAAATATTCGGGCCGCCATACATTTCCTAAAAAGGCGCGCAGATTAGGATCGAGGTCCTCTTCGATTTTCCGGGTGTCGATTTCCTGACCGATTTCTTGGATAATAAGTGACTCTCCGTAACACCAGCCTTCGGTGCCGTCTTTCGTAAGTACGTTATACCAGTAATCCGTATAATCCCCGACTTCCGCCCTTTCTTCGGAGCGGCCGATAATTTTCATTACCTCATATTTACGGAGTTTATACAGCCGCTGGGAAGAGGGGTCCCGGTCCGCCCGGACGGCAAGGCTGTCGATTTTTGCCAAAGCAACCAGCCGCAAAAAGTCTTCCCGGCTGTCTACATAGTTTTCCAGCTCCTTGTCGGAATGAAAAAAAGCCAGCCGCCATTTCGGTAGATCGGCTGTTTTTTCTTCTCCTAAAGATATCGTGTAAGTGTCTTCAAGTTCCGATTCACCGAGCACCGGTACCCTTGCCCCGGTTGCAATCATTTCTTCATCCGGTGACCACAACACGATACCGGAACCGATGGTTTTCAGACCGCAGGAAGATACAGCCGCCGCGGCCGCAACAACAATGACAATAACAGCCGCTGTTATCGTCGGAGATTTGATTTTTTGCATGATTGCTATAGTATAGACTAGTTATTACAATACTGCAATTACGCAGAGGAAGGGAGAAGGATATGCAGACAGCTGATGATCTTAACAAATGGATAGTAGATTCGACGGAGGATATCATAGAACTGGAAACGCTGTTGACGGGTATTCCCGCCTTAGGTCCGGAAAACGGCGGAGAAGGTGAATTCGAGAAAGCGGAGGCCCTTATCCGCTGGTGCCGGGACCGCGGTTTATCTGATATCGACGTGTTTTACGCACCGGATGACCGGGTTTCCTCGGGGAAGCGGCCGAATGTCGTGGTAACGGTCCCCGGGACGGACAGCGGCAGTGCTTTGTGGATTATGTCGCACCTCGACATTGTGCCCCCGGGGGATTTGGACAAGTGGGAAACCGACCCGTTTACCGTTACGGTACAAGACGGAAAGATATACGGCAGAGGGACGGAGGACAACCAACAGGGAATGGTCAGCTCCATTTTCGCGCTGCTGGCTGTGCTTCGGAGCGGGAAAAAACCGCCCCGGGACATCAAGCTGCTTTTTGTCGCCGACGAGGAGGTGGGGTCGGCGATGGGAATACAGTACCTGCTTCGGGAGCATGATCTGTTTCAGGCCGGGGACATGTTTCTTGTACCCGACGGCGGCAATGAAACCGGAACGGAAATTGAAATCGCGGAAAAGAGCGTCTTATGGCTCGAGTTTACCCTTTTGGGAAAGCAGACCCACGCGTCGCGCCCCGGGAACGGTATAAATGCTTTCGTGGCCGGGTCCGAGCTGGTCTTGAAATGCGTTTCTTTACATGAATTGTATCCGGAAGAAAATGCCCTTTTTGCTCCGCCGCATTCAACCTTTTCACCAACGAAGAAAGAGGCAAATGTTCCAAACGTGAACACGATTCCCGGAAAAGATGTATTCTGCCTCGACAGCAGAATTCTGCCCTCTATTTCGGTGGATGAGGTCCTGGAAAAAATAGATGCTTTCTCGAAGGAAATTGAAGAGAAGTATGGTGTTCAAGTCAGCCGCAGGACCCTGCAGCGGGTGCAGTCGCGGCCGACTCCGGCCGATGCGGCGCTGGTGACGAAGCTGAAAAAGGCGGTGGCTTCGGTGTATGGCGTCGAAGCGGAAATGATTGGAATCGGCGGAGGGACTGTAGCCGCCTACCTGCGGAATGCTGGTTTCGACACGGCCGTATGGGCGAGACTCGACGAGCGGGCGCATAATCCGAATGAGTATGCAAAAATCGATAACATTCTCGGTGACCCCCGGGTAATGCTCCGTTTGATGCTGGAGGAATAATAATGGCCCCGAGGATTATCTACATAACCGGATTCAGGCAGCATGCGGGAAAAACAGTGGCAAGTCTTGGACTGCTGCATCTGCTGCGGCGGGACTACAAGCCGGAAGAACTTGGATATATCAAGCCGGTCGGACAGGAGCTGGTAGAAATTGAAAACGGGATAAAAGTGGACAAAGACGCTTTGGTTATACGGGAGTTTTGCGATATTCCCGATTTGGACATGGAATACATTTCTCCCGTCCGGCTCGGCTCAGGGTTTACAAAAAACTACATCAACTCGGAAAACAGAGGGGAGGAAACAAACAGGCTGGTCCGGAAAATCGAGGCGTCGCTGGAACATTTCAGGCACAAGAAAGTTATTATTGCCGAAGGTACCGGCCATCCCGGGGTAGGCGGCATTGTGGGCCTCTCCAATGCCGTTGTCGGTAATTTAATGAAAGCGGACATTCTGTTTCTTTCCGGCGGCGGTATCGGGAAGGCGTTGGACATGCTGGAGGTGGACCTTACCTATTTTATGTATGCAGGGAGCAATGTACGGGGGATTGTTTTTAATAAACTGATTCCTGAAAAAATAGCGACGGTAAAGCAGTATATTTCGGAAGATCTCATTAATAGCAAATACGGAAAATTTCCGGAACGGCTGAACATCTTCGGATATCTGCCCGAATTGACACGGCTGAGCAGGCCTTCCATGAGGGTGCTTTTCGGGAAATTCCCATCGGGACGGGCAATAGGCAATCCCGAAGACAAGTCGTGGATCCGGGACTGCAGACACATCAAAGTGCTTTCCTTAGCCGCGGAGTTTCTGCATCCGGAAGAACATATTCAGCCCGGAGACATCGTCCTTCTCGGGGCCGCTTCCCGGAGCCGCCGGAGCAAACTGCTGATGTACCAGCGCGCCCTCGGGAAGGGGAAGGAAATAGCGGGTATTGTCCTCACCTGCGGCCACACTACGCCGCTGGATCCTCTCATCGAGGAACAGATCCTTGAATCGGGGATCCCGGCGATATACGTCCAGGAAGATACCGCGGAGGCGGAGGAAAAGATTATACAGGCTTTTGAAACGTCAAAAATCCAGGTGTATGACAGTCTGAAATATAAAACGGTTAAAAAGCTGTTTAGCGAACATTTTGATTACCCGTATCTGAAAAAAATACTTGGCGTGTAAGGCGGCTTTATTCAGGCAGCCCGCAGATGACCAGGACTTTGCCTTCGGTTAGAAGTTTTCTGTTTTCGGGATGAAAAAGTATTTTCCGTGCCGTTTCCGTATCGATAATGATGTCGGAATGGTTTTTTCCGAAAATACCTCGGCCTAATATCCGGAGAGGACTATCCCCGACCCGCTCAATAAACCGGCTGATGTCCAGGGTGTCCGTATATGCCACCATGCCCCACTCCCGCAGGATGTCCGGATCCACCATTCCTTTTTCATAGATAAGATTCATCTGTTCGTCATAAATTTTCGGAAAAAGACAGGGCTGCAGTTCCGTTTTCGTTCCCTGCTCGCCGTGGACGGGAAAATTGTCCATCATGTAAATAACAATTCCCGTAAAGGCGGTTGTCGGAACGTAGGAGAGTACCCGCGGTGGATTGTAGGGCCGTTGATGAAAGGTAAAAATATCGATAATGTCGGGGTAAAAGCGGTAGGAGTAGGTCACTGAAAACCGCTGCAGATCGTTGGAAATATGGCTGAAGGTTTTTGTATTTTTATACGTCAGATTGTTAATTGCCCGCACCAGTTCGGGGCTGTCCGCCGCCATTTCGCCGGCGGTATAGTAACTGTCTACAACGAGGGCGGCCAAGGTTTGTCGGAAGGTAATGGGCAGACGCTGTTCAACCAGCTGTTCGGACTGCGACCGTGCCAGAGGGATAAAGCTGTCCTGTTTTGACAGGTCGATTTGCGCTTCGATAATAAAAGTGTTTTCCCTCCAGTCGATTCGTGAGGTAAACTGAATCTCCTCGCCTGCCGCCGCGGAAAGCGGCAGAAGAGCAAGCAGGGCGGAGATGAATACTATTGGAATCGGACGTTGCATTCTCTATTCCTCCGGGACCATCAGTTTCTGTCCGGGCCGGATAACTGTTTCCTCCGTCATGCTGTTCCGTGCGCTCAGCATGGCAACCGTCGTATCGTGCTCCCTGGCAATGGACCAGAGGGTATCGCCTTTCCGGACGGTATACGTGGCGGTATATGCCCTGGGATCGTCCTCCGGAGCTTTTTCAGGCGGCGGAGGGCTTACATATGGCTGTACCTGTTTCAGCGCCGGTATAATTATCGTCTGACCGACCCGAAGCGCCCTCGGCCGGATCCCGGGATTGTACTTCGATATCATTGAAAGGGAAACCCCGTAATGCAGCGCAAGCGCGTACAGGGTGTCCCCGCTCCCGATGGTGTACACGTAAAACCTCAGCAGCTGAAAATTTTTATCCTCCAGGGTCCTATTTATTTGATCGGTATATTCTTCCGGAATCTTCAGGTGAAAGGGAATATTGTCCGGAGGAGTGATGGTATAGTGCAGTTCTCCGTTTCCCGCCGTCAAAATATTATAGGGGACCCCCGATTCTTCGGCGAGGATCCGTAAATCAACGGTCTGCTGAAGGGGTATGGATTTCCAACCCACCGGTTCCCGCCAGGGCAGAACGACGCCGTAACGGCCGGGATAACTCAGGATCGATACAATCGCCATATACCGGGGTACGTAGTTGATTGTTTCCGGCGGAAGGAGCCCCCGGTCGCTCAATTCCCAGAAATTGTGTATGCCGGATTCTTCAATGGTCCGTGTTACCTTGCCAAGTCCGCAGTTGTACGCCGCTAGGGCAAGCGGCCAGTCCCGAAGCCGTTGATAATTGTACAGGAGCTTGTCCACGGCGGCTTCCGAGGCTTTCCAGAAATTTCTGCGGTCGTCCATCCACTGGTTGACGTACATCTCCGGGTAAATACTGTTCATCATAAACTGCCAAATTCCGGCAGCTCCGGACCTGGAAACCGTATTGTTCCGGTATTCCGATTCGACGATTGGAAGAAAGAGCAGTTCGTAGGGTGCTTCATTGTCTTTCAGCACCCTGACAATAAAGTCGCGGTAGGAAAAGCCCCGTTCATAGGCGGCCCGAATCCATCCGAGATGCTGCGGCAGGGAGTATTTATCGACGTAGGCCCGGATGTCCGGATGGTCCGGGATGTCGATAGGGTAGACTTCCGGGCCCGCGTGGCCCTGTTGGGGGGGGATAGCCGCGGTTTTCGCCGGCCCTGCTTCCCGGGGATGGTGCCGTGGGCGTACCGGCTTGTATGCTTCCGCCGTTACGGAAGCGGCGGCAATAAAAAAAAGCATCAGCAGCGGGAAAATGGTGTGTAATACCCCGGTTTTTTGTATCATTCCTATAGATTATCGGTACTTCCGGTAAAAGGCTTTTCCCCAAAATAAATACCGGCCCATTCCCATTTTCCATGCAGTTCAGGGTCCGCCGGAAAATAGATCTTTCTAAAATAGAGGTACCAGGTGCTGATCCGGTAGGACCAGCCGGTTGTCCGCAGGTACGCCTCCTTTGCGTTTGAGTCCTGGTCAATCGTCTGGCTGTACCAGATTCTCGGTGTCAAGAACAGGGCGATGTTGAACCGCATCGGTTCATCGGAGGTGTTTTCTTTCTGTTCCCAGGCAGTGGCGAAGAATTCGGTTTTTGACATTAAATTGGCAAGAACGTCGCTGCGGCCGTTATAAATTGCCCATTTGATTGTATCTATCAGCTGGTCCAAACTGTCCTTCATCCAGTAGGCATTAGAAACGGTAGTCAAGGCGACCATTTTTTTCGTTTCCGTGTAAGCATTCGGCGTTCCGGGAATCTTTGTGTCCGGGAATTTAAGGAAATTAATATACGCCTGCATGGCAAGGTCCCATTCTCCGAGTTCTTCGTACGTTTTCCCAAGGTTGTAGTAAGTATATCCGGGGTTGACTTCATCCCTGAACCTGCTCAGCAGTTCCTTGTAATATCCTGCTTTCAGTTCCGGGTTCGACGATAGTGAAATCAATTTCCGCAGGCAGTTTAAGTGAATGGACCGTCCGTGAACGAGGAGGTCGGGGTAGTTCCTGAGAATCCGTTCATAATAATGTACGGCAAACGGGCGGGCATCCTGTTCCAGATAGTTCTGGGCAACGATGAACAAATAATAGCCGTTGAAGGGGTCCTCCGGATACTGTTCCACATGAGTGGTGAGAAAGAGGTTTGTTTCTTCAATGGTGTTTTCCCGGTGTAGAATTTTTATTATCTGCTGCAGTACGACGAACCGGCTTTCCGGCGAATCTCCCGATTCCTCGAGCAGGGTAAGGAGTTCTTCCAGCTCCTGTTTGTTTTCCATGTCTTCGGTCAGATACCGGGTCGATTTATCTATTTCGATACAGCCGGTTATGAGAAAAAACAATAACACGGGAATACTATAGAAAACCCGGGGCATTTTTACTGGTACCATGGAAAAATGCTATCATAGTGCTAAACTGTTGGCAAGTAACACGCGATTTGATAAACTGAAAATTCCACAAAAACGTACAGGAGTGCAGCAGTATGGGTAGTCGTATTACTAAAGAAGGTGATCAGCTGAGCGTTCCCGAAACTCCGGTTATCCCTTTTATCGAGGGTGACGGAATAGGCCCGGACATTTGGAACGCCGCGGTGAAGGTCTTTGATGCGGCGGTGGAAAAAGCCTACGAAAAGAAACGCGGGGTCGAGTGGAAAGAGGTGCCGGCGGGACAGAAGGCCTACGACGCCGAAGGCAGCTGGCTGCCGGACGGAACTGTCGATGCTTTCCGTGAATATTTAGTCGGGATAAAAGGCCCCCTGACGACTCCCGTCGGCGGCGGTATACGGAGTCTGAATGTTGCATTGCGGCAGGCCTTGGATTTGTTTGTCTGCCTTCGTCCGGTCCGTCACTATACAGGTATTCCTTCGCCGGTACTCCGTCCGGAGGAAATTGACATGCTTGTTTTTCGGGAAAATACGGAGGACGTGTATGCCGGTTTTGAAACCGAGGAGGGGAACGGGCAGACGGTGAAACTTATCCGGTTTTTGAAAGATGAGTTCGGCTGGGAAGTACGGCCGGACAGCGGCATCGGGATCAAGCCGATAAGCAGCAGCGGTACGAAGCGGCTTGTTAGGGCGGCTATCCGCTATGCCGTTGAGCATAAACGGAGCAGTGTAACACTGGTGCATAAAGGCAATATTATGAAGTACACCGAAGGCGCTTTCCGGAACTGGGGGTACGAAGTCGCACGGGAGGAGTTTTCCGATGTAACGGTCACTTGGGACGATATCCCCCCCGGCGGCAGGGTGCCTGAAGGGAAAATCCTTATTAAAGATGTCATTGCCGACGCTTTTTTACAGCAAATTCTAACGAGACCGAAGGAATACGATGTAATAGCGACAATGAACCTGAACGGAGACTATATCTCGGATGCTTTGGCCGCCCAGGTGGGAGGTATCGGTATTGCCCCCGGGGCGAACATCAATTACGAAACGGGAATTGCGGTTTTTGAAGCGACCCACGGAACGGCCCCGAAATATGCCGGAATGAACAAGGTAAATCCGAGTTCAATTATCCTGTCGGGAAAGCTGATGTTCGACTACTTGGGCTGGGGAAAGGCCGCCGGCCTAATAGAACAGGGGTTAAGCGGCGCGATTCGTAATAAAATTGTGACCTACGATTTTGCCCGGCTGATGGAAGGTGCCCGGGAAGTTTCTACCAGTGAATTTGGTTCGACGATTATCAAACATATGGAATAGCATTGAGTAAAAAATGTATCTGCCGGTTTTTTTCCGTTTTTCTAGCCGCCGTGCTGCTGGCAGGGTGTGCCGGGGCGGGCGTTCCGCGGAAAGAACCGGAAAAGACACCCATAACCCAAACGGAACTTCCGGATATCGAGAAGGCGAGAGAACTGATTGTTTTCGGTTCTCCCGATTCCATACAAGAGGCATATAAACTGCTCCGCTCTTCACCCTCCGGTAATTCTCCCGAGGGACAGAAGCTCGCATATGTTGCCGAACAGCTGATGCGGGTCCTCTATCCCCGGACCTCCTTTGAAGCCGGTGTTTCTCTCCCTCCGACAAATTCCCTCTATCCCGAAATTTTCGAAGATGTACGGCAGGGAAATTTCTCCGTGCTGATGAGGAATTGGGATTCATCATTGATGCTTCTCGCGGTTTCCTGCGCGGCACTGTACACAACGGACCGGGATGTGCTTACTCTCTGCGGTGCGGCCGCGCAGGCGGCTGTCGGCGGCGGAAACGGGACGGACAGTGTTATTTCCCCCTATATCCTCGGGACAATCGAGCTGAAGCGGGAAAATTATGAAGACGCCCTGTACCATTTTGAACGGTCCTATACAAAGGGCGGTTCTATGTATCCGGCGAAATGGGAGTCGGTAAAGATTCTGCGTAAAATCGAAGACAACGGCAATGCCTTGATTTTACTCGAGGAACTGGTCCGCGATTTTCCCGACAATGTCCAGTATCAGCTGGAGCTCAGCTCCTGTTATCTCGATATCGGTTCCGTTATAGACGCTATGAAAACGATAAGCGATATCGATATTCAGGAGAACAATGAGTATTACGACGAATACCTCTTTTTAAAATCATCTATCGAAAAAGCCGGCGGAAGAATTGACGCGGCCGCGGAAACGGCGGAGCTGTACCGCGAGCGGAATCCGGAGGACCTTTCCGGGCTGAAACGGTACGGAATGCTGCTCCTAGAACTCGGAAAAACGGAAAAGGGGGTCGCGGTACTGGAAATTGCCGCGGGAAAGGGGCTGGATGATCTGGAAGTAAATAAACAGCTTTTGGCATATTATGCCGAGAATTCTTTGTGGGAAGAAGCGGAGGCAGTGGCCGACCGTGTGTATGATGACCTGGAAACACCGGATTTACTAGCCCTTACCGCCCGGGTCTACAAACAGCTTGAACGGTTCGAGCGGGCGGAAATACTTGCACGGCGGCTGGTCCGGGAAAATGCCGAAAATGCGGCTTCCTACGCTCTCTACGCGGAAATTCTCATCGACCTTGGGAAAACGGAGGAGGCGGCCGCGGCAATACGCACGGCCCTCGGCTATTCGACGTCTCGTCAGCAGCGGAGTAATTTGTATCTGCTCTACAGTACTATCGCCGAGGGAACGAAGGAAAAGGCGGAGAGGCTGCAGAATGCCTTGTTCGAAAACATGGAAAACGTGGATGCACTGTTGGAAATAGCCTATCTGTACAGGGGGACGGGGGAATTCCGGAAAGCTTACCGGTATGTAAAACAGGCCGCGGTACTGGCACAGGACAACAAACGGTATCTGCATTCTCAGTTAATCCATACTTTTTGATTATTCGTTTATGATGCTTTTG
>CAZSGZ010000025.1:10616-23512 GCA_964606455.1 uncultured Spirochaetales bacterium | reverse complement strand
ATACCTAACACTTCCTCGGCGTTTTGCAATGCCTTCGCGAACTCTTCGGCCGTTTCATCGGGAGGCAGCCGAAATGCGCCGATTTCCGCCCGGGGGAAAAAGTGTTTTACCATCGGCAGCTGTATTTCAATGGTGTTGTCCGCGGCCGTGTCCTCGCTTATGTCGATCGATTTCGCCAATTCCGTAAACAGCCGGCTGTCGACCCTAAGGCTGCCGAGAGGAGTGGCAACCTCTCCATCCGAATACCCGATTGCCCCCGCTCCGGCAGGCAAGTGACCTCCGATAACCAGGACGGTGTCAAATTCTTTTTTAAGCGATTTAATTCCCGCGTAGGCCAGTTTCCCCGAAAAATACCAGCCCGCGTGCGGGACAATTGCCGCAATGCCCCGTTCCTCCACTTTGTATTCATAATTCCATGATTCAAACTGACTGATAATTTCTTCTTTCGACCCGGGGTACCATCCGGCCGGCAGGACCCGTTTTCGCAGTTTCATAACTCCTCCTCCCTGTAAAAAATAAAAAAAATTGTTACATTTTTCAATTTTTCTTGTATACTATATTTATGAGTAAAAAAGCCTCACTTGCTTTTACCATCTTCGGTATTACGGCAATCATAGCCATTATAGCAGTTTTTTCCATACGAATATATTTCGAACGGAAAGCCCTTGCGGAAGAAAACCTGGATACATTCAAGAAACTTCAGAATACCATAGCTTCCTCCTATCTTGCAAAAGGGAGCTTTTCCCATTCTTTTTTTTCAGATTCAATGCGCGGCTTTATTGAAGATCATCCTTCCTATTTATCAATTGTCATCTATTCCTCCGAAGGTCCTCACTATATTTACGCCAGGGATCCTGAGCTTCTCGCTTTTCCTACCGAGGGCCATTTGCTTGATTGGGAGGGAGCGCCTGTTTTTACCATCCGTCCCTTTTTTGAAGATGTTGTCAGTTCCGAAACGGCTATTCCTACCAGGAAAGGTACGTATCTCTCCGCTGTTTCGATTATTCTTCCGCAAGACCGGCTGTTTCTTTTCATCAGAGATTCAATTATTGCCGCGGCGGCGCTTCTCGTGGCAACAATAATCATGATTGCCGTGTATCCGTTTCTTCGGGAAAGCAGGAGGACGGAAGCAGCGGCGCCTGCCCAGGGAATTGCCGCGGGCCCCGAGCGGAGGCCCGTACAGCTAAAACCCGAAGAGTCGAAAAGCAAAGGGCAGAATACCGGCTTGTTCTCTCCGGAAACCGGCTTAGGATGGGAACAATACATCGACAGCCGGCTCAGTTTCGAACTCCGAAGGTCCGCCTCCTACGATCAGGACCTTGTTCTCATACTTTTCCGGGGAAAAGATCTCAGCCGGGGCAGCGAGGAACATGTCCGTGTTGCCAAATACCTGCTTCAGCATTTTCTGTTCCAGGACATGCTGTTTGAATACGGACAGAACGGTTTCGCGGTCATCCTCCCGAACACGGAGCTCGATACAGCCATTAAGGAGGCGGAAGCTTTCCGTAACAACGTCTGTTCCAAAAACATCTCGGGCTGTATTTTTTCAGCCGGCATCAGCTCCAGGAACGGCAGGCTGATAACCGGTAATCGGCTGATTGCCGAAGCATCCATGGCATTAAACAAGGCATTTACCGATCCGGATAATAAAATTATCGCTTTCCGCTCGGACCCGGAAAAATACCGTCAGTATATCGCGTCAAAGGCCTGACAGTTCCTCCTCTGTTTTAAAAATCCGCGCCAAGTTCCAATTATTTATGTTGTAACCGTAGGACGCACTATCAGTGGTACAGAGAAAACCGGCCCCGTCGAGACGTTCCTCCACGCGAAGCACATACTTCGTATCGTCCCCCGCCGTTACTTCAGCAGCGGCCAGCGGCGCGCCGGCGGAATTTACCGGTCCCGGACTAAATTGTTCCGCCCGAAGTCCGGTAAAGGCATTGATAATTTGGGTAACGGTGTTCTGTTGGATTGACGCGTCTTCATTCCCTTCCAGTTTCCACACCAGCCTGCCGTTTTCATCAGCGGCGAAAAGGGACAGATCCGCGGTAACCGGAGGACCGTCTTCACTTACCCGCAGGTTTTCGGCAAACAAATCGATACGTATAATTTCCTTCTCTTGTAATTCTCCGGGGAATACCCGTAAATCGGACCAGTACGCGGTGTCCCTGCCGACGTAGAAACCGAAGTCCGCATCCACACCAAAAACGGATTTTGAACCCGATGCTTTTATGTATTCTCCTTGAACGTCCTCACCTTTCCCCAGCAGGACCTCTTCGAGTACGTCACCTTCAGCACCGTAGAGGACAATCCGCTCCTTTTCCGGTGCAATATTAAAATCCGTGTATCTCTCTTCGTTGTCGGTAACGAAACGCTTCGTCTTCAAATTCAGCAGTTTCTGCAGGAACTCGTCAACTTTTTTCTCATCCGCCGGAAAATTCCTTCCGTTGATGATGACCTTCCACCCCGTCCCGTCTTTCACGAGAAGGGTGCTTGTTTCGGCACTGAAAAGCTCGAGGGAATATATATCCTCTTTGTTAATTTTTGAAAATAGGTTGATTTCATATGTATTCCGATACTGTTTGTCGGTACTGAATATTCTTCCGAACAGAAACGAGAGAACGAGGACCCCTAGGATTGAGCTTAATACAATAATTTTTCTTTTCTGCTCCATGTTACTCCTCCAGCCTGTTCATTTTTTTCCTCCGGCGCAGAAAGCGGCGGACCCCGAATACAATTAATAACAGGGGGATAATTACCACATTGAGTATGACGGCAAACAGATACATCTTTCTTCTCAGTTCAGGATCTTGTATCTTGTACAGCCGAAGGTCCCTCGTAGACCTTGTTTTTATTTCCAGCAGGTCCTCATCATTTGAAAGCCATTCAAGACCGTTCTGCAGAAACGCGGTATTATACAAACTGTCGGAATACTGCATGATGTTTGAAATAAAATCGGCATCACTTATTACCATTATCCGAAAGCCGTTTTCTTCCGTTCCTTCCGACAAGAGAACACTCAGGGTATATGTCCCCCTGGTTTCCGCTTGAAACATTTTCAGCATCCGGGCCTCGTACGGGTTAGTATTGAATTGTTCGGTAAGAAGCCAGCTTTCAGGCGAACTTTTCAGCAGGACTTCGTATTCAATGCCTTCCTGTTCGGTAACTGTTATCGGGTTCGGCCACAGCAAATCGAGTCCGGTAAACCGGGCGGTTACGGGATTTTTGCTTGACACATTCTCTTGCAGCACGGAAACCCACAGCGGATACGGCCCGATAACCTGCCATGCAATATTCCCCAAAATTTGGGCCGGCAGCCTGAACGGGCGGTTATATTCATCGCAAACCAGGGCCGGCTCTACTGAAATTCCTAATTGCCGCAGATAATCGAGGAGGGCCGTATTTTCCGTTTCATATGCCTGCAAATTCCGGGCAAGATCGATATACACGGATTCCGCGAGGAAGCAGGCATTCCCCCCGCTCTGAATGTAATCGTCCAGTACACGCAGATGCTCCTCCCGAATGTCCTTATTTCCAATAACAAGAAGAACGGTGATGTCCGGCGGTATAGGATCGCCTAACGTAAGTAAGGAGTGTGAAAAATTTCCGCCGATGCTTTCGAGAAACATGGAGTAGTCCCGCTCAGGCTGTTTATCGGCATCTCCTATCAGTATTCCTATTTTTCTCTCCACGCCCTGTACCAAGGACCTTATTTTCGTTGTAAGATCGTATTCGAGGGTTTCCGTCCGGAGTACCGTCGGCAGTGTTTCATGGTCCGTTAAATATTCGATAACGATCCCCGAATAAATAAGCGCTACGGACCTCTCGTTCTTTTCCAGCACCTCGACCTGCCGGGGGACGACACCAAGGGCCTCCGCAAGCTGTTCGTCACCCGTCTCCGCCGGATCGGCAATCTTTACCAGGATCCTTCCCCGGGAATACGCGGCGTACTCATAGAGCATGTCTTCTATTTGTTCCGGTATTGACGAAAAATCTTTCAGCTTGTTCGAACGGTAGTAGGTAATGGTTACTTCTTCTGGAATTTCGGTAAACAGATTCTTCGATACTTCGGAAATTGTATAGATGTTATTTTCCGTAATATCGAAGCGCGTAAAGAAGCGGACACCGTTCAGGGCCGCAAAAAAAATAATGAGAATAAAAAGGACAGTCGTTATTACTTCAAAACGTTTTCGCAGCATATCTTACCCTCTCCTTTTATTTCCATTTCCGAAAAACAAGCACTTTTACGTTTAAAAACAGGAAGAGAACCGTAAGCAAAATAAAATAAGCCAAATCCCGCGTATCGATAAGCCCTTTTCGAAAACTTTCAAAATGGTAGTCCAATGAAATAAAATTGACCGTTTCGGACAGCCATCTCGGGAGATTCATGAACACGGACATATTCCCGATAAGCGTGAGAAAAACGAGGACAACGACACTGAAAATGAAAGCCGAGATCTGGTTTCTCGAAACACTGGAGATAAACAGACCTAAGGCCGTCCCGGCACTTGCCAGGAGGAGGGAACCGAAATATTCTCCCACAACGGCTCCCGTTTCGAAATCTCCCAAAACACGTAAACTGAGGGGTATCGGTATCGTCAGGACCAGCACCCCCGCAATAAGTATAAGAACGGACAGGTATTTTCCAATAACAATCTGCCAGTCCTTCAGGGGAAGGGTAAGGAGGATCTCGTCCGTTTTGAGTTTTTTTTCCTCGGCCCACATCCTCATGGTCAGCGCCGGTATTAACACGGCAAATACAACGGGCACAACCGCGAAATAGCCCCGCATGGACGCGGTGTTTCGTGCAAGAAACTGCTGCACAAAGAAAAACCATACCGCACAGACAAGCAGAAAAAACAGCGCGGATATATAGGCAATCGGGGAATTTAAATACGACCGTACTTCCTTCTTCATAATTGTCCCGATATTAGACATGTTTTTCCTCCTCCTTTCCCGTTATTTCAATAAAAATGTCTTCCAGGCTTTTCGCGACCGGCCTAAGTTCCACAATTTTCATGTTGTGCTTGACCGCGGAATCGAATATATATTCCGCCCCCGCCTCTTGTGAGCCGACGGCGCATTGCAGCTCTCTGTACCCTTTCGTTTCATCCTCTCCGGTAATTTTCGAAACAGCGCCCCCTTCGAGAAGGTCCGCCGCAAATGCCGGGTAATTCCGTCCTTTGCAGCGCAGGAAAACAATGCTGCCTCCCTCCAATTGCCCGCTGATCTCATCCGCCGTTCCCGATGCCGCGATCTCCCCCCTGTTCATAATCAGGACCCGGTTGCACAACACTTCGACCTCTCGAAGGATATGGGTCGAAAGAATGACCGTTTTCTCCCTTCCCAGCTGCTGAATCAGCTTCCTGATCTCGACTATCTGGTTCGGGTCCAGTCCGGTGGTCGGCTCGTCTAAAATAAGGATAGCCGGGTCGTGGATAATTGCCTGCGCAAGTCCGACCCGCTGCCGGTAGCCTTTTGACAGCTGGTCGATGGGTTTATAAAGGACACCGGAGAGACCGCATATGTCGACGGCCCGGTCCAGACGTTTTTTCTTTTCCTGCTTCTGAATGTGTCTGGCATCACTTATGAAATCAAGATACTCGAACACATTCAAGTCGGCGTACACCGGTGCGTTTTCCGGAAGATAGCCGATTATCTCTTTAATTTTCTCAGGGGCTAGGAATATATTCTCTCCCGCTATCTCTACACTGCCGTAATCCGGGAAGTGGTAACACGTTAAAATTTTCATCAATGTCGTTTTTCCCGCCCCGTTCGGCCCGAGGAGACCGAGAATCTCCCCCTTCCCCATCGAAAAACTGACATCCTGTACCGCTCGTGTTTCGCCGTACGTTTTAATTATATTTCTGGCCTGTATCATACCCCGCTCCTTAAGCGAATTAATTCCGATATGGTATCGATATTGTTTGGCCGTCCCGGGTTAAAAAGGTCCTCGGAAATATTTCCGAAGCCTCTTTCAGTAATTGTTTTAATTCGTATTCCGTGTACCGCGGGCTGTAATGGATAAGCCCCAATTTTTTTACATTTCCCGTTTTTGCAAGGACAGCCGCCTGAACAGACGTAAGGTGTTTTTTCTCTTTCGCGCTTTCCCGCAATTCTTCCGTAAACATCCCTTCGCAGATGAGGAGATCGGAATCCTCAATTTGCCCCGGTATTGAATCGAGATACAGCGTATCGGTAATGTAACTGAACTTCCGACCGGGCCGGGCCGGGCCCATTACATCCGCCGAAGAAACGACCCTTCCGTCCTGAAGATGCACGTTGTCTCCCAGCTGCAGCTTCGACCAGAGCGGCCCCCGGGGTACTCCGTAACGCTCGGCTTTTTCCGGAAAAAACACTCCGGGGCGCGGATTTTCAATCAGCGTGTACCCCATGCAGGGCTTTGAATGGCGAAGCCAGAAAGCGTGAATTGCAAAATCTTCACCTGTATAAACAATTCCCGGTCCTGTAATTTCGATTACCCGGATCTCGTAGTTGATGTACATATCCAGCACGCTTTTACTCATTTCCACATAGTCCCGTGTTTTCGGCGGACCGATAATATACAGCGGCTCTTCCCGGTCAACCTGGGAGGACAGCATCATAATACCCGGCAGACCGGTAACATGGTCCGCGTGGGTGTGGGAAACAAAAATCGCGGTAATTTTTTTCCATTTCAAATTGAGTTTGCGGAGAGACACCTGCGTTCCCTCGCCGCAGTCAAACAGGAACAGCTCCCCTTCCCGGCGAAGCAGTACCGACGTCAGATGCCGCCTCGGCAGCGGCATCATACCTCCGCATCCTAAAATAAATGCTTCCATATTCATGAGCAGTCCTTACCCTAAAGCAGTTTTGCCGCTAGCCCGCAGTTTGGACCGGTTGTGGAGTTTTTTGTTCGGCCTTCCGTTTAAAAGATATTTTGTCATTTTTTATGCCGATACTGATGGTGTCCCCTTCCGTAAACCGCTCTTTCAGGATTTCCATGGAAAGCTGGTCTTCAATTTCTTTCTGAATGACCCGCCGCAGCGGCCGCGCGCCGTATTTTACATCGTATCCTTTTTCAATGAGCCGTTCCTTCGCCTTCCGGGTTATTTCTACATTGATTGCTTTTTCAGCGAGACGCTCCGCGACCTCTTCAAACATAATGTCGAAAATGTTCTGAATTTCACCCTTTGTCAGGCTGTGGAACACGACAATTTCGTCCACTCTGTTAATAAATTCAGGCCGGAAAAACCGTTTCAATTCGTTCATCGCGGAATTTTTTATCTCACTGTAGGGGATCAGCCCCTCTTCGACCTGAAATCCAACGGAAGAGTCCCGTGACATCTCCCGCGCCCCGACGTTGGACGTCATAATGAGAACGGTGTTCCTGAATGAAACTTTATGACCTAAATTGTCCTGCAGCTCTCCCTCTTCCAAGACCTGCAGCAGCATATTGAATACATCGGGGTGTGCTTTTTCAATTTCATCTAATAGAATAACACTGTAAGGACGCCTTCGTATTTTTTCCGTTAATAGTCCTCCCTCTTCGTATCCGATATATCCGGGAGGGGCGCCTACTAAACGGCTGACATTGTGCTTTTCCATAAAATCCGACATGTCGATCCGGACAAGGGCGTCTTCGCTGCCGAAGAGGAACTCCGCGAGGGTTTTTGCCAGCAGGGACTTTCCTACACCCGTCGGCCCGAGAAATATAAACGACCCCATCGGACGCTTTGGTGAACTGAGTCCCGTCCGGGCACGGCGGATTGCCGAAGAAACAACCGCAATGGATTCGTTCTGCCCGATAACCGTCCTGTGCAGTTCTTCTTCGATATTGAGAAGTTTTTTGCTTTCGCTCTGGGCAAGCCGAGAAAGAGGTATTCCCGTGATGTCGCTTATTACAAACTGAATGTCCGTTTCATCGACGATATTTTTCTCACTCCGCATGGTCTGTTCCCAGCCCTTTTTCATTTCTTCGACTTTCTGCTTCAGCTGCCGGACGGTGTCCCGCACTGCCGCCGCCTTTTCGTAATTCTGATTGTTCACCAATGCAATTTTTTCCGCCGTCAGGTCGTCAATTTCTTTTTCCAGGTCCGCAAGTTCCTTCGGCCTGACACTGTTGTTTATCCGCTTTCTCGATCCGGCTTCATCGATTAAATCGATTGCTTTATCCGGCAGAAACCGTTCGGAAATGTAGCGGTAAGAAAGGAAAACCGCGCTCCTCAGGGCTTCGTCGGTGTAGGTTACGTTATGATGTTCTTCGTAGCGGTCTTTAATCCCTTCGAGAATAGTCACCGTCTGGTCCGTCGTCGGCTGGTCGACGTAAATTGCCTGAAACCTCCGTTCCAACGCGGCGTCTTTCTCGATGTATTTTTTATACTCGTTTAAGGTCGTCGCTCCGATACACTGCAGTTCTCCTCTAGAGAGCGCGGGCTTGAGCATATTCGACGCGTCGATGGCCCCTTCAGCTCCCCCAGCTCCGATAATGGTGTGCAGCTCATCGATAAACAGAACAACATTCCCAACGGTTATTATCTCTTTCATTACTCGTTTCAGCCGCTCCTCGAATTCTCCCCGGTATTTTGTCCCGGCGATAAGGGAGGCCAAGTCGAGGGTAACTACCCGTTTTCCGATAAGGATTTCCGGAACGCTTCCGTCGGTAATTCTCTGTGCGAGACCTTCGGCAATTGCGGTTTTCCCCACCCCGGGTTCACCGATGAGGACCGGATTGTTCTTGGTCCTCCGGGCCAAAATCTGTACCACCCGCTGGATCTCTTTTTCCCTGCCGATAACCGGGTCCAGCTTGTCCTCCCTGGCATATTCGGTAAGGTCACGGGAAAAATCGTCCAGTGTGGGTGTTGACTTTTTACCGCCTCCGCCGGCAGGGGCTTTCCGTTTTTGCTGTGTAATAGGGTTCGGCCGCTTCCGTTCTTTTCCGACGCCGCTCATTTCAATAATGGTGTCCCTAAGCGATTCGATGGTAACATTGTACTTATCCAGGCTCCTCTCCAGTATGCCCCCTGCTTCCCTGGCAGCGGCCAGCAGCAGATGCTCGGTCCCGATATATTCGTGTCCCAAATTCCGGGCCTCTTCGGCGGAACCTTCAAGAATACGTTTCCCCCGTTTCGACGGTGGTACATCACCGAGAATAAAACCGCCTTTTTTCTTCGGTATGCCCCCTTCGATATCGATTTGCATCCTTGCCGGATCGATATTCAGTTTCTGAAGTACCTTATACGCAAGGCCTTCACCGTCTTTTAAAATTGCAAGTATGATATGTTCCGGAAGAAGCTGGTCCGAATGGAACCGTTTGGCTTCTTCCTGAGCGGTAATTGTCAATATTTTCTGTGCTCGCTGTGTTAATCCTTTAAACATCTATTGTATCCCCTCGCCGGTTAGTTTTTTTCGTATCATTTCAGCACGGTAATAATCTACGGACTGCGCGCTGATTTCTCTTCCCTCCGCCTCCAGAAATGCCTGAATATGCGCGGTTTGGCTCAAAAACAACAGTTTCGTTACTACTGAAATCGGCGCGTTAAGCCACCCTAATACCACCCCCCACCGTATCAGCAGTAAAAGCTCGATCGCTTCCTTCGCGGAAATCGTTCTGCAGTACTGCAGAATACCGTAGGCCCTGAAAATTGTATCCTCGATTTCGGTCCGTTTTTTCTCCGCAAGTTCCTCCCGGACCCTTCTTTCATAATGTACTATCTGATAGGTCACATTTTCAAGTTTTTCTATCAATTCTTTTTCACTCACGCCAAATGAAACGGTATTTGCGATCTGATACATGTTTCCCAAGGAGTGATTGTCCTCTCCCCAGAAGCCCTTTACGCCAAGTCCGATTTGAACGATGGCTTTGCATGTTTTTTCAGCCAATCCCGCTTCCGCCAATGCCGGCAGATGCATCATGGTGGAAACCTTCATACCGGTGCCCAAATTGGTCAATTCGGTACTTAAATATCCCAAATCCAGCGAAACGGCATAATCAAGCCCTTTTTCCAAGGTTTCTTCAACATTGTTTACCTCGCTGTATCCCCTGTTCAGGTCCAAACCGCTTGTAAATGCACAGAGTCGAAGGTGGTCTACATGGTTGATGGTCCCGTATACATTTTTCCCCCTGCCGAGAAGGACTTTCCGTCTCTTCTCGAGTGTGTATTCCTGAGGTATGATGTTCCGTTCCATGAGGATTCGGCGCTGTACATTGCTCAAATCGCCGATGGAAACCGAATCGATCCCGAGGATATCCCCGCTGCAGATTTCAACGGCCCGTTCTATTTGTTCCTGGACGCTCCTCGATTCCTTTTCCAGCATTTTCCCGTTAAAATTGTGGTCCGCTAAGTTTCTCGACAGACGCACCCGTGAGGAAATGACACAATCGTTTTCCGGGCCTTCCGTTGAAAACCACATTTTTTCGGGTCCAAGCAACTCTATTTTATTCATTTGCACTTTCCGATGTTCTTTCCAGATCGTGAATTTTGTCACGGAGCACTGCAGCTGCTTCATAATCTTCATTTTTAATTGCGTCTAAAAGCTTCTGTTTTATCTGCTCTTTATCGATCAGCAGCCGCTTGAATTCCGTCAATTTTGACGGATATTTACCCGTGTGCTGATGGGTACCGGCAATATTTTCAAGCAGGGCGTATACTTCTTTCCGGAATGTCTGTAAGCATTCGGCACAGCCTAATTGCCCGTCTTTTTGAAATTCCTTATATGTCAGTCCGCAGCGGTGACAAACTTTTTTCTCTATGTCCGATTTCACCTCGGAGGTAATATGCAGGAGTCCCGTCAGCAGTTCGGAAATTGAAAGGTCCAGGGAGTCCGTCTCCCCGGTTATGCCCCGGTGTTTCGCGCAGGCTTCACATAAATGCAGATCGATAATTTCACTGCCCATAATCTGCTGAACATGTATAACCGCGTCATTTTTCCCGCACAGTTCACATTTTTTTAGATTATCATCTTCCATGGGTATAGTTTACTCATAAAGGCATAAAAAGTATAGAGATTTCCCCCTTAGAAGCGCCGGAGAATATTTAAGGGAAGGGTTTTCCCTGCCCGCCGCGCGGGGAAAAATGCGGCAGCTAAGGACAAAAGTACCGATAACAGAGATATAAACAGCAGGTTTGTCAATTTTACATTGATAGGTATTTTGGCCAGATAAAATTCAGGATTGAGGAGCCGTGCCGCAGCCCCCGTTTCCCCGGGAGACGCGGAAATCAGACCCATAGTTACCTCCCGGACCCCGTTGACGAGGCTTTCGATAAACTGTATTACCTCATTTACATTGACCGAGAGGGCAACTCCCGCGGCCATGCCGATGCATGTACCGGTAATTCCGATCCACAAACCGGTAAACAGAAAGGTCCTCCTGATTACCCCCGGGGAGGCGCCGATACTTTTCAGTATCGCGATGTCCCGCTGCCGCTCCATAACGATCATCACGATAGCCGAGGAAATATTGACCGAGGCGACCACGAGGACCATCACCATGATAAAAAAGAGGAGATTTTTCGTGTTTTCAAGAGATTTGTACATCGATTTTTCAAGCTCATACCACGTGTATACATACCAGCCCGGCGGAAGTACCTTGTTGACTTTCCACACCGTTTCCCGAAGGTCCCCGTAGGGGTTATCGACTTTAACCCCTACGGAAACGTCCCCGGGTTCCGTAAAGAGCCGTTCCGCCCTTTTGCATGGAATAATAATGCTCAATGTGTCCAGCTCACGGTAGCCGGTGGTAAAAATTCCCGTCACCTTCAGCATCGACGGGCGTAAAATGACCGGCCTGCCGGGATACGACTTGCCTGTAAGCATTTTCAGCGTGTCGCCGCTGTGAATTTTCAGCTTTTCCGCCATCTGACTGCTGATTAAAACCGAATTATCTTCCTCCAGATTGAACCCGCCTTCTTCAAAAACAATATAGTCACTGTAGGATTGATCGGATTCGTACAGTTCCTCGGGAAGACCGCGGACCGCCGCTCCGCTTCCGCCGTATTCCGAATAGAGCAGCGATGTCCCCTGCACCACGGGAAAGGCGGCGGTAACACCGTCGACGTCGGCAACGGCTTCGGCGAGAAGACGGATGTCCGTTTCTTCATCGTCCGAATAGTTTCGAATCTGCATGTGAAATGTCCCCACTTCGACATATCGTCTCGTTATTCCTTCGATCATCCCTTCCGCCACCTGCATAACAAGGAGCAGCGGAAGAAGACTTACGGCAATACCGAGGATTGCGCCGACCATCCTTCTGCGGGTTTGGGTTTTTCCGGATTTCCCCCGTAAATAGCGAAGTGATAAGAAAAACGCGGTACGTTTCATTCTATCCGCTCTACCGTTCCGTTCTGCAGCCGGTAATGATCGGTACCCCGCCCGGCTAAGTCCATATCATGGGTAACGAGGACCAGGGTCGTGTTCAGTTTCGCTACCAGAGAAAAAAGGATTTCTTCCACGTTCCGGGAATTCGCTTCATCCAGGTTCCCCGTAGGTTCATCCGCTAAAATAATTTCCGGCCCGTTCATCAGGGCCCTGGCAACGGCAACCCGCTGTCGTTCCCCCCCCGAAAGCTGGGCGGGATAGTGGAAGTATCTTTCCCCTAAAAACACCTGCTCCAGCAGGAAGCGGCCCCGCTCTTCAGCTTTGCTTTTCGGCATCCCCGCAATGTATCCGGGAAGCAGAACGTTTTCCAAAGCGGTAAAATCCTTTAAAAGAAAATGAAATTGAAAAATAAACCCGACCGTATGTTTCCGAAAATCAGTCAGGTTTTCTTCCGGCAAATTATCGATTCGTTTACCCTTTACCCGGACCGTTCCGCCGCTCGGCTTGTCGAGACCGCCGATAATGTTTAAGAGGGTGCTCTTTCCCGATCCGCTTTCACCTGATATCGATACGATTTTTTCACGGGGGACCGATAAATC
>CAZSGZ010000025.1:0-10516 GCA_964606455.1 uncultured Spirochaetales bacterium | reverse complement strand
GGGATTGACAATTTGGAGAACAACGTAGAGCACCGCATTCGATACCCGTTCAAATACGGTAAATACCGTATTGATGTTGAATGCAATCAGCAGGCCGAGAAGGAGTCCCGAAAGCCCGCCGGAGAGGCCGATAAAAATCCCGTCATAGATAAAGACACGCTGAATCGATCCTGCCGACGCGCCGACGGACTTTAACAGCGAAATTTCTTCAATTTTTTCCATTACCGTCCGCTTTAAGGACTGATAAATATTACCGCCGACAACGAGAAAAATAAGACCGATCAGCACCATCATGGCGATTTTTTCCATTCGGAGGGCGCCGAAAAAAGAACTGTTGTATTCTCTCCAGGAAGTAACGCCCGCATCGGCCTCCCCCGCCGCCGGCAGCATCCGCAGACGTGCCGCCGCAGCCTTGTCGCTGTATCTGTTTTCGAGTTTTATTCCGTATATCAGCCTGTCGTTATTCGATACAATGTCCGCCGCGGCGCTGAGGCTGATAAAACCCATTCCCCGATCGTATTCGTAATATCCGCTTTTAAAAAGCCCGGTTACCTGAAACTGCTTTTGTTTCGGCTGTATCGATGCAAATTCCCCTCCGGAAAGGGAAATCATGTTGATTTCATCGCCGATTGTCACCCCCAGATAGTTTGCAAGTTCGATGCCGAGCAAAATACTTTTCTCGCCGCGGAGGATTGAATCACCCCGGACAATGTTCAGCTGGCGCAGCATGGAAGGATCGAATTCGGAAATATCAGGAGGAACACCGCGGACAATACAGGGCTGAAAATCGGAGAAGTCCGTCTTGACCATTGTCTGCGTTTCCACGACCGGAATGACCGACTGCACCCCGCGTACATTCCGAATTGCTTCAATTTCATCTCTTTCATAGGTAATTCCCTCCCCGGGAATACGCAGATGGAAGGAATTGATTTCTAAAATGTCTTCGATAAAACCGATTTGAAACCCGTTCATGACCGCGAGGACCGTAATCAGCGTCATTGTTCCCACGGCTATTCCAACAACCGACAATACCGACGAAGCAAGGTTCTTGTCCTTCCGCTTCGAACTGAAATACCGGGAAGCGACAAAAAACGTCCATCTCCCCCGGCGGCGATTACCGACCTTCATCATTTCCGCCTCCGGTCCCGATCATCAGTTCTTCTCCCACTTTCTCGTCATCGACATATGTTATTTTCAGAAACGGTTTTCCCCGACGATATAAATATTCATAATACGTCGAATCGTCGATGTATTCGATTTTTGAAACGAGGATTCCGTTTTTATAATGCAATTCTCCTTCCCGTTCTTCCGGTGCAGAATAGGTATATTCCCATCGTTCACGCGTCCCGGGGGTCCACAACCGTTTTTCAAGTACGTCATCATCTTCGTTATATGTATAGACTTTTTCCGCGATAAGCATTCCTCCCGATTCACTTAAGGAGCGTTCCTCCAATCCCTTCCGATTGTACCAGGTTTTTGTAACAATGTTAGCAGAGTAGTCGACGGCTGCACTGTACTCCATCGTACCGCCGTCGTAGGAGTAGGTCGTTTCGGCGGTTTTTTCCAGGTCCTTCCAATTTTCCAATGCCGTCAGCTGCTGGTCCTTTTCAAAACGGAAAAGGTCTCCCCTGCCTCCGCTGCCGTGCCATTCCGATGAAACCGAATCAGTCCCGAATGTATAAAGGGATTCGGAGATCTGTTCCGGGTATATTCTTTTCATTTTTCTCAAACGTCCGTATTTGCCCATGCTGTACTCGATCCTGTACAATCTCTCCCCCGCGGCGTCTAAGGCATCTATATGCGTTACCTCTCCCCCCGAATAATGGTACACAAGCTCCGCTTCAATTTCTTCCGCCGCGGTAAAACTGATTATCCGCTCGATACGGCCTCCGTCCGAAAAGACGGTCTCTTCCGTTTTCTTCTCTTCTTCAAATACGGTGACGGTCCTTCCGCCGTCCGTTTCCCGTTCCACCCATTTCCGGTGTTCCCTCCCCTCTTTCAAGAGAATTTTCACAAGGGTGTCCGGAAGGTCGTCGCTTATCCTAAGAACATACTCGAAGTTGTCCTGCCGGTAGGGTGATATTTTTTCCAAGGGCATACCGATGGAGTTGGAACGGAAAAGTTCTTCCGCCGTGAGGCAGCTCGAGGCAAGAACGAGGCAGTAGAAAAGCAATAGTTTTTTCATTACGCTTCGATGAGCATATCCAAATAATGGTCTTTTGTAAAAGGTACAAAATCCTCGTATTTCTCGCCGACGCCGAGGAAGAGAAAGGGTATTTCCAGCTGCCGGGAAATTGAAACTGCAATACCCCCTTTGGAAGAACTGTCATACTTTGTTAAAACGGCGTAATCAATTTTCACGGCTTCATTGAACAATTCCGCCTGCCGCAGGGCGTTTTGGCCCGTGGTCGCGTCGATAATCAGAATTGTCCTGTATTCCGCCTCGGGGGCCCTGTTTTTAACAATTTTATCAATTTTCTGCAGCTCCTTTACCAAATTGGCTTTATTGTGCATCCTTCCCGCCGTGTCAGCGAGAACAACGCCGCGGCCTTTTGCCTTTGCGCTTTCAATTGTGTCCCAAACAACGGCTCCGGGATCAGCACCCGGTTCCTGCGCGACAACTCTGATCCCCAGCCGTTCCCCGTGCAGCTGCAGCTGATCAATTGCCGCGGCCCGAAATGTATCGGCAGCCGCGAAATGCACCTTTTCTTTCCCGATTTTTTGCGCGAAATAATTGCCCAGCTTTGCCATCGTTGTGGTTTTCCCCACCCCGTTTACCCCGAGGATGAGAAAAATATATAACTTTTCCTCCAAAACTTCGAGGTCCGCGACCCGGATATAATCCGCAAGGATATCTTTCAGTCCCTTCCGCAGGGCTTCGTCATCCCCGTACTTCTCTTCAGCCGCCCGTTCCCGCAGCCTGTCGGAGATTTCCATGGTCGCCGATGCCCCGATGTCCGCTTCAATTAACGCGTCCTCCATATCTTCATAAAACGACTCGTCCAAATTTCTTTTCAGAAATATCTCTTTCAGTCTCAAACCGAGTTTTTTCTTCATATACATCTCCTTCGTCTCAATCTAATTCGCTCGCGCGGATGTATTCCGCCAGCCGAAAAATCGTATTCAGCAGCATGGACGCGGTAACAATGATACTCCCGACATACCCATGGTAGGCGGCCATGGACCCACGCAGTTTTTTTTCCATTTCCTCGACATTTCCGGCAGCCGCGGCAATGCTGAAACCCGAGGCCAGGTCCTCGGTTATGCTGTACAGGAAAAACGGTATCGGGAATGACAGCACGAAAAAGCCCGCGGACAAATAAAATTCATCCCGTTTTTTATCGAGGTATGCCGAAGAATCAAAAGCAAAAGGGGAAAGCCGAACGTTGACACTTCCCTTGTCTCCCGGCCCCGCGTTCAGATATTCGGGACTGAAATCCCGTTTGACAACCATGATACGCTGCAGTTTCTCTTCCCGAAGCGGCAGCAGAAGGGGTGTCGTTCCCAGCCATATCGGCCCGGAATAGACATCCGCCCGGGGAGGGTCCGATGAAATGAGCAGTGTGTCCTCCCGGACCGGCTGCAGCTGCATTCGCACGGACTCCGTTTCTCCCGGTGATACCGTTATTTCCTGCTCCAGGCGCTCATACCCCGCTGCCTCGGCACTGACGGTGTGGTCCCCCGGCTGCAGATACACATTTTCCACGGTACCGCTTCCAATGAACCCGCCGTCTAGATAAATATCCGCGTCTTCCGGAAGGGCCGTTACCTGAAGAAACGCCCACTCCTCTCCTACAATTACATCGTAGGTCCCGCGTACCACCCTATCGATTACCTCCTCCAGGTTCTCCCTGCTTCCCGCGTCCTCGATCAGCAGCACTTCTTCCTCGACAATACTGCTGTACAGGGCAACTTGTATATAAAAATAATCGGAAATCTGTTCCACTCTGCCGCTGATATAAAAATCAAGCTGAAACCGGCTGCTTACGGCGGCCGATGAAATCCGGTCCGCCGGGAGCAGCCCTCCGTTTTCCCCGTGGGTATACAGTTCGATAGGCTTTTTCTCGGCAATAGGTAGTTCACTGTCCCGTAAAGCGGTAATCGCTTCGATTTCCCCCCGAAGATCAGCCATCTTCTGCTGAAACTGTTCTTCCTGCTCTTCGCTTACTTCCGCGGACAGAAACAGTTTGTCCCGCTCCCGAAACAGGGCGGCCATTTCTTTCCGCCGCTTTTCTTCCGCCGCTTCCCGAAGCCGCTGCCGGTATTCGGCCTGTTCCCGCTGACTGAGGTAATGATAGGGAAACTGCCGCAGCTGTTCCCGAATGAGGGTCGGAATATTCATCGTAAGGTATTCGCTTTCCCGGCCTAATCCGCTGCCGGAAAAAATCGAAATTCCCACGATAATTTTCTCTTTTGCGTCCGGCAGTTTAATTGGCGGCTCCGCCGCGCCCCCGACGGCCCCGAAGGAAAAAAAAGCGAGGACACAGAAAAGTGCTGTTTTACCGGGCCGCTGCTTTCCGTAAAGCTGAAATGACCCGCTCTTCCGTAAACGGTTTAACAATAAAATCATAGGCCCCTAACTGTATCGCGCGTATTATATATTTTTGCTGACCTAAAGAAGAACACATCACAACTTTCGCGTTTCTGTCGTAATATTTCATTTCTTTCAGTGCCGACAGCCCGTCCTTCTCCGGCATCGTAATGTCGAGAAGGACCAGGTCCGGTGAATGGGTTTTATACTGCCTGACTGCTTCAACCCCGTCCGCCGCCTCAGCCGCCACCGTAAAACCCCCTTTCTCGACAATCTCCCGGAGTACGGAGCGCATAAAGGCAAGATCGTCCGCTATGAGCACGCTTTGCTTGTTTATTAGCTGTTCTCCCAATTCCATTTTAAGTATTCTTCAATGAAAGGATCTAAATCGCCGTCCATCACTCCCCCGACATTTCCGGTCTCCTTTTTTGTCCGATGGTCCTTCACCATGGTATATGGCTGAAACACGTATGACCGTATCTGATTGCCCCAGGAAATGTCCTTCTTGTCCTCCATTTTTTTTTCATGCTCGTCTTCCTGCTGTTTTTTATAATAGTCATACAGCCTCGACCGTAAAACCTTCATGGCAGTTGCTTTGTTTTTATGCTGACTCCGCTCATTTTGACACTGCACGACAATTCCCGTTTCAAGATGGGTAATCCGCACGGCGGAATCGGTTTTATTGACGTGCTGTCCCCCCGCCCCCTGTGCCCGGTAGGTGTCTATCCGCAGTTCCTCCGGCTGTATATCAATTTCAATATCATCATCCACGACCGGGGAAACATATACCGATGCAAAGGAGGTATGCCGCCGCGCCCCCGAATCAAAAGGGGATATCCTGACAAGCCGGTGGATCCCCGTTTCACCTTTGAGGTAACCGAAAACGAAACTGCCCGAAATTTCCAGGGTCACCGATTTTATGCCCCCTTCCGCTTCAAGGAGATCGACGGTCTCTATTCTGTACTCCTTCGCCTCGGACCATCTCGTATACATGCGGAGAAGCATACTGACCCAGTCGCAGGCTTCCGTTCCGCCGGCACCGGAATGGATTGTAAGGAAGGCGGGGCTGTCGTCAAACTCCTCTCCTAAAAGCTCGAGAATACGTAAATTTTCAAATTTACGCGCAAGGTCCGCGGCACCCTCGGAGATTTCCCCTTCCAGGGAATCTTCACCTTCCTCTTGTGCCAGTTCAAACATCCCTTCCAAATCGTTAAACTGTTTTTTTAATTCCTTCCACGGTTCGTACCGTTTTTTCAGGCTGCTTATTTTCTGCAGGACTTTCTCGGCTTTTTCACGGTTTTCCCAGAAACTCTGCTCCAGTGTTTTTTGTTCCAGCTCTCCTATTTCGTGTTCGAACTGTTCCGCGTCAAAGACGCCTCCAAACTTCATTAATTTCGCCGCGCAGCTCCGCTATTTTGTTTTCAAGGTCCGTATTCATGTACTCCTCCGGTATTGTTCCTAGTATTTATGGTTGTACAACGTATTTCTTCCATTTTTTGTTCGTCAAAAATGTTACAACAAGGGTATTATCCATGGGAAATTGATAAAACCTTATTTTATCGTAATGGTCGGTACTTTTATCCAGGTCCCGTTTCAGCCGAAGCAGCGTGTCATCTTTTATCCGGGTGGATTCAAATACATTTGAAATAATTTCTTTAAACCCGTACATTTTCAGCACTTCATACACGGCATTTTTATTGTCTTCGCTTCCGATATCACATACCACCGATACAAACATGGAAATAGTGTAAGTATATCAAATAGATGTGTCAAACCCTAATTTTTTCTATGGACTTTTATCATACGGACCGATTATTATAGTAATGATGAAGAAACTAGCCGGCATTACCCTGCTTCTCCTGTGTATGTCCGTTTTTTCCTTTGCCCAGGTCGCCAGGGAGGTTTTTGCCCCTTTTGTGAGCAGAATACGTGTTTCCGCGGAAAACGGCGGAGTCCAGCTTACCTGGAAAGATACCGACGATGTCGAGGGGACATGTATCGTCTACCGCCATACGGAAGAAATTAACGGCACTACATTTAAAGACGCGGTACGGGTCGGTGAAGTCCCGCAGGGAACGGGTTCGTTTGTCGATTACCCCGAACAGACAGGCACCTACTACTATGCCGTTCTTATCCGGGACACAAACGGAAAAACCTACGAATTATTTATTCCTTTCAGAAACAAGACAACAAAGGGGGTTGCCGTTACTTTTCTCGGCACCGAAAAGGAACTCGCCACTGTCATTACCGGCATCGAAACCCAAATACAGCGGGATTCCATCTTAGTTACCTTCGAGTCATCCAAAAACGACAGGGAACTGATAATATACCGGAGTACCGCGCCCCTGACGAAAAGCACCGATTTAGCGTACGCCCAGCCCCTCCGGGCAATACCCAGTTCCCGGTCGAGTTTTCAGGACTTTCCCGTTCCGGGTATTTCCTACTACTATGCAATTATGGACAGCGGACTGGTTAAAATCGGTGATATTGCCTTTGCGGCAGGGGAAAACTCCACCATTATCCCGGCAAGTATTCCCGTTGGAAACCGCGTCGGACTTCCGGAAACGACGGTAAGCAGGAACATGCCGCTTCCGCTGCTTCCCCTCTTTTTTAAAATTGCCACCGGCGAGCAGCTTTCCATCCCCCGGCCCATGTCTCCTCCGGTCACGGACCCCTTAGATCCCGCCACCAATAAAGCGGTTACCTCCCTGTTAGCGGGAATTTCCCTCGAGACGGAAAGCGCCTTAACTCCGACGATACTGCCCGAGGACAAGGGCGCGATTGTCAGCGGAGGGGAGGAATACACGCTAAAATCGATTCTCCGGAAAGAATTCGCGGAAAAACGCTGGATGGAATCGGAACGACTGCTGAAGAATTTTTTAAGTGTACACCGGTCCGCGGAAATAGAACAGCGGGGCCGCTTTTATCTCGGCCAAACCCTCTTTTTTCAAGAGAAATACCGTGACGCTTTTATGCAGTTTGTTCTTATCAGAGACGAGTTGTACACCCGGGTTTCGCCCTGGATAGACCGTCTTTTTACAATTCTAATCGATCTCTAACCCATTTCCGTAAAAATGATGCTGATAGAGTTTCGCCAGGACTCTCCCTGTCCGAGCTTGAGCTCCCATCTCGGTATAAAACAGGTGGATTGATACGTTGTCTCCATTCCCGCTTCGCCTAGACTGTTTGTTTCAATCGGCAGTATCCAAAGCTCGCCCGGTACACCGGCTTCAATTTTTATCGAAACGTTGTTCGTTACATCGTCCACTGTAATTTCTTTCACGTCCCGCACGGTTGTTAGGTCGATTCCCAATTCGACGGTTTTCTGCTTACTTGTGTTGTATACCCGGTGGCTTTCCATCCCCTTAGCGGCGAACGAGAGATTGCACTCGGTGCCGAAAACCGTTAGCAGTTCGGATTCGCCAAGGTTCGTCACGCTGTATTCCACGTCAATTTTATTTTTATTGAAGCTGTATTTCTTTTCAACCGCGGCGGGTATTGTTTTCGTTTCCCCGCGGACCGTCCCCTCACACCGCAGGGTAACATGCTTTTTTTCCCGTTCGAATTCTGTAACTTGGTAGACGGAATGAAGAAAATTTCCCTTCTCATCGTGTTCGAGCCGGTCGAATGATTCGATTTTTTCCGATGTATCAAAAAAATGGTCGATAAAAGCCTTTCTAGGATAATCATCAATCCGTACATTGGTAAAGCTGAATTCTTTGTAATACTTTTCGAGGTACCGGGACATCGAATCGAGATAATTCCAGCTTTTCGGCAGAAAATCGAGTTCAAAAAGCATCCCCCCGCGTTCGTGGACGTAGGCATTCAATTCGTTTCCCTGGTATAAATATTCCTTCCTGCCGTCCATATCGAAATCGACGGATATGACCGACGGTATAAAAATGCCCTTTTCATGGGTAACTTTCTCGGCTTCAATAAGGGAACGATATGCCGCCTTCCGGAGATGATTGCTGTAAATTCCATGCGGGTTCCCGTGCCAGTATGCGTTATTGCACTGCCCTTTCCAAAGCTCTTCGCGGGCCGTCTTTTTTCGGTATTTATCTCCGCGGATTTGATTGACAAGAATATTTGTGTATATCATCTTGGAATACAGCATGTTGCTTTCGTAATATTTCGAGAGCACCTGCCGGAAATAGAGGCTTTCATCATACTTTGTATTGTGAAAGGGAGTGCAGTTAAAATAAAATTTTTTTTTCGGAACATAATACCGCAGCAGAGAGCCGGGACGTATCATTTCCAGTGTATCTTCATGGTCTAAGAGCATTGAGAAAAACGATTCAAACCAGTTATCCTGATAGCATCTTTTTCCTGATTCGCCGTACAGCCCGTAGTTTTCCCCGGGTTCGAGGATCGTAACCACTCGGGGCGTATTTCCGCTCCCCGCCGACAGCAGTGCTTGCACCATTTCCCCGGGCTCCTCGCCGGGTATCCGGTTATTGAACTTTCGCAGTACCGGGAAAACGGTTATAATTTTACCCTGGTCCTCGGTAATGCTCGGTTCATACAGGCTGCTCTCCTTTCCCCCGGCATTGAAAAAATGGTGGTCCTCGAGAAACAGATAATCCATACCGCTGCTTGCAAACATATACGCCAGGGATGGGTCCCAAACCTGCTGGGTAACCCAGCTTCCCCGGGGACGTTTCCCGAAATTTTTCCGTATATACGTTGTAAGGAGTTCTATCTGCCCGATCCTGTCGGAGTTCGGTATCATCGGAAGTATCGGATCGTAATACCCGCTTCCGAGGAGTTCAACCTGCCGCCGCTTGACCATTTCATTGAGGAGCATGAGAAATTCAGGATGATTATTTTCAAACCATTCCAGCAAGATCCCGGAGTAATGCAGCACAACCCGTGTTTTCGGGAAATTGTATAAAACAGTGAGAAATGGCTTGTAGGCTTCCTGGTATGCTTTTTCAAACTGGTAGTCGTCGCTGCCCGCGGGCTGACTGTTGTAGGTCCCGAATATGAGTTTTACCTTTTCCATATCGTATCATCCAAAAGGGTGAGTTACCCGGATTTTTCTTCAGCTTCGGCTTGTTCAGTTGATACTTTTTCAGTTGATGCTTTTTCCGCTGTCAAGGATATGATGCATTTTGTCGGGCAAGCCTTCCTTGCAGGCTCTCTGTCCCCCTGCTGCGTGTAATCGATTCGGGCGAGGAAATTTGTAACTAAAAACCCCCCATCGGGCGCCTTTTTTTCACACAGCCTGCAGCCGATGCAGCCGACTTCACAGTATTTCTTTACCGCCCCGCCCTTGTCCGTTGAGCTGCATGCAACCATGTAATCGGCATGATAGGGGATCCACTGCATAACACCGGTGGGACACACATCGATACATTTTCCGCAGGAGATGCACCGTTCCTTTGCAACCCAGACCAGGCCGTCGGAATCATAATCGATTGCATCGACAGGACAGACCGCAATGCAGCTCCCGAATCCGAGACAGCCGAACTTGCACGCTTTATCTCCTTTGTACAGTAAAAACGCGGCGTTACAGTCCCGTATGCCGGAATAGAGATACTGCTGCTGTACCCTGCTCCTTCCGCCCCTGCAATGGACCTGGGCCACCTTTTTCTCCACGGAAACGTCGACAGACGCGCCTAACAGCCGTCCCAGCTCCTTCGCGGTCTCACTTCCGCCGGGAGAACATTTTGTTACATCGGTCTCATCCTTCAGCAGCGCTTCGGCGTAGGAAGCGCATCCGGCATATCCGCAGGCGCCGCAGTTGAGGCCCGGAAGGGCGCTTTCCAGCTGTTCCAGTTTTTTATCTTTCGTAACCGCAAGGGCCCTCGAAGCAACCGCGAGACCGAGACCGAGAAGCGCTCCCAAGGCACCGACGGAGATAAAAGAATACAGGACTTTCATCCAATCCATTCGTCAATCCTATCCTAATAAATTTTTCAATAAGGCCTTGTCAAAAGCCATAAAGGCCAGGGCCATTAAACCGCCGGTAATGAATGCGAT
>CAZSGZ010000024.1:0-23706 GCA_964606455.1 uncultured Spirochaetales bacterium | reverse complement strand
TATAGTCGAAGGGTTTGTAAATTACTTGAAAGGGAATGGAAAATTCCGGATTGAGGAAGCCGCTGGCAATAATGACCTTGATATCTTTACAGTATTTTGCCAGGAATTTGATCCAGTAATCTCCGCCTAAGATATTCATTCGGTAGTCGGTAACGATCAGGTGGATTTCATGGTCTAAAAGGATTTTTATCGCCCCGACGCCGTCGGATGCGACATGCACGGTATACCCCTTTTTCTTCAAGAAATCCCGCAGGGTCAGACGGATAGAGTCTTCGTCCTCGACAAGTAAAATACTTTTTTTCGCCATACTTACGCTTCTTGTTCTTTTTCCTGAATAAACTGCAGGAGCTGCTCAAAATCCAGCGGTTTGTTGAAAAAAGCGTCGGCGCCTTCCTTCAGCACCGCAACCCGCACCCGGGTATCATCGAGACCGGTAATGGATATTACCACCGGATTGTTGAGTGTCGGGTCCGATTTTATCTTCTTACACAGTTTATGCCCGTCTATACCCGGCAGATCGATATCGAGAATAATATACGCCGGCCGCCGCTCCGCGATAATGATTCCCGCTTCAAAGCCGTCGAAGGCCTGAAAAACGGAAACATCCGGCATTTTCTTTTCCAGAAAATTTTTCAGCATGTTATTCAGGTCTTCATCATCGTCAACAACCAGGACCGACTTTTCACCTTCCGCCTTTTCAGCTATTTCAGTCAATTCATCCGGTATTCTCATCCCCCTCGACTGGAGGAATTCCACCAGATTTTCAGCATAGACCCGGTATTGACCGCCGGGAGTGGTAAACGCTTTTAAGTATCCGTTTTTAATCCAATTGATTGCCGTCTGGTTAACCACACCGCAAATATTTGCAACCTCGAGAGCCGAAAAAATCCGTATTTTTTTATTTCGCTTTGACATATGCCACCTTACTTTACAAAGATATCCTCCTCTAGAATTATATGAAATATATCCAATAGGTCAAGCTCTTTTTTTCTAAAATCTAAAATATTCTTCAATACAGGAATAAACCTTCGATGGAGGGAATCCCTTCGCTAAAAGAGAGCGGAGCATCTTCTCTTTTGTCATATTTCTCCTGCCGTACAGCTTTTCAGCGCTGGCATTCAGCGCTTCAGCCTCTTCGGCCTCCGCAACTGTTCCGGCCAGATCTTCCGCGAGTTCACGGGAAAGGCCCTTTCCCCTCAGCTTTGCCAGGAGCGTCCGTTTTCCGTACTTTTTTTTATTCAGAAGATACCGCAGATAGTGCTCGCCGAACTTTCTGTCATCCACCAGTTCCTCCGCCTGCAGATGCTGAAGGACTTTGCTGATAACCGGATCGGGATAGCTCCGCTGCCGTAGTTTCAGCCGCAGCATTTCCATGGAATGGTCTTTCCGGGAAAGCAGGTCGAGAGATTTCCTGTATGCCTGAAAACTCTGATGAAGAAACAGCAGCCGTGAAAGCACCTCTTCCGACAGCAGCAGCCCCTCGGTAAGTTCTAATTCCTCACAGACGGCGAGGGGAACAAAAAAAAAGGCGCCGGAACAGGTGATTTTACACATGCCCCCGGCGGCCTCTTTTGTACTAATTGACAGTATATACTGATTACCGTTTTGAGAACTGGAATTTTCTTCGTGCACCCCGCTGACCATATTTTTTCCGTTCAACCATCCGTGCGTCCCTTGTAAGGAACCCGTTTGCCCGGAGCGGGCCGTGATTGGCCGGATCTTCTTTGGACAGGGCCCGGGCTATGCCGTGTCGGCAGGCTTCCGATTGTCCCGAAACACCGCCGCCTTTCACATTAATAAGAATATCGAATTTCGTCAAACTGTCGGTAACTTGTAACGGCTGCAGCAAACGCTGTGAATATACGTTACTGCTGAAATATTCGTCAGCAGCTTTCCCGTTTACCGTAATGCTCCCCGTTCCTGCCCGTAAAAATACCCTCGCGATGGATGTTTTCCGCCGGCCGGTCCCATTTGCAAGATTTACACTCACTATTAATCTCCTATCTCTAACTTCTCTGGTTTCTGTGCGGCATGCGGGTGCTGATTTCCCGCGTAAACTTTTACATTGGTAAATAATTTTCTGCCTAATCTGTTTTTCGGCAGCATCCCCTTGATGGCATGCTCCATGGGGAATTCCGGTTTCCGTACCAGCGCTTTTGCCAGGTTCTCGCTGCGGATTCCTCCCGGGTACCCGGAGTGCCGATAATACATCTTGTCCTGCATTTTATTTCCGGACACGATAAATTTATCAGCATTGACCACGATTACATAATCCCCGATTTCCAAATTTGGAGCATATTCGGGTTTATGTTTTCCCCGGAGCAGTTCCGCGGCCTTTTTCGCAACGTGGCCTAATGTCTTTCCTTCGGCATCAATGAGATACCACTTCCGCTGTATATCCTGTGCCTTCGTAAATATCGTCTTCATTTGTATATCCTAACAAAAAGTTTAAAACTTCAACGTAGAGAGTGGAATATTTTCATATTTTGATGGTAATGTCAAGGGCAGCTGTTATTCGGTATCACCTTCGCCGCTCGTTTCCGGACCTTCCGCGGAGGTTTCTTCCTCCTCCTCTTCCTCTTCTTCCTCCTTCTTTGCTTCAATTTTGTCCTTAATGTCCGCTATACCGATAAAGACAGCTATTAATCCGATAAAGACAGCCAGCAAAGGGACGCCCCCTTTCAAAACTTCGAGTACCGGCTGCCACCAGTTGAGGGCCCAGGGGAACGGCAGCACGGAATAAACCGCGAAAACAACGAATATAAGTCCAACTATTAAAGCTACCATAGATAACCTCCACGATTGTAATTACACTAACATTAGTGATTTTTATAGTTTAGTCAAGCATTTGGGTCCCCTTCCTCTTTTTCCCCCTCCAGCTCTTCGGTAAAGGCCTCATACCGGACCCTGTTCCGGACCACCATAACGGCAAAGGCAATACTGAAAAGCACATAGGGCAGACCGATAAGAGCGACCTTCCCTACCGCCACTCCCGACAGCAGTATCAGCTCCGTCTGTACAATCCCGAACATTTCCAGGGTGGAAAACATTACTTCGGCAAATTTAATAATCATCCCTAAAACCACGAACATCCACGCCGTGTCCCGAGTCGTCGACCAAAGGAGAATTGCCAGAAACGTGGCAATAGCCGAAAATCCAAGCTGTGTAAGAATCTCGATCATCTGTCCCAAACCCATTTCAGCACCTCCTTAGAAAACAAGCCAGCTCTCCGGGAGAATATTCTCCCGGGATAATGTTCAATCCCTCCGGAGAAGGATTGAGAAAGATCCCCTCCCGCAGACAATGTTTGAACAGCTCCGAGGGGCCTGCACCGTCCCGGGGCGGCAGCAGGTACGGGCCGGTACGTTTCCATCCGGATTTCTCGAAACCGCGCCACCCCTCCCGGTCCCGTTCGCTTATCTCCCGTAGTAAATCATATACAATTCTCGTCAATCCCGCCAGTAAAAAGGGGGAACAGATATCGGACGGGGGGAAAATAGGCCCGGGGCTTTCGCGAAAACAGATAACGGAGGGTGCAAAACCGCCGGGAAAGGGAAGCACCGGCACCACGATTTCGGGAAATACTGCCGTGTCTTCCAGAAAGGGCCGCCACAAGGCCGCCGGGACCGCTTTCGTACCGGAAGAAAACAAGATGTCCGGGACCGGCGTATCCGGGGGCAGCAACCCCGCCGCCGACAGGACCCGCTCCGTTTTCAGCTGATGTTCGTATACCCGCACATGGGGGTATTCCGGAAGCAGGGTCCTCATTGCTTTTACAAGGCGATACGCGTACTTGGAAGGTGCTTCCGCCAAGAGCCCTTTGGATAATACGTTCTTTAAAAGTGACGAAAGATTATTCGGCCTGTGCCCCAGAACCGCCCGGCCATTGTCCTGGTAGAAGTCCAAATACCGCCGCCCCGTGTCTTCGTAGAGGTGAAAGCCCCTTGCCCGGTTGATAATGGGAATTTCAGGCAAATTCATCATCCGCGATCTTCTCTAAGGGGGTAAATTCCGGAACAAAGGTACCCGTCCGTCCCGAATCGAAAACGACTTCAACCGTTTCCTCAACATCTCCGGTCCTGCTCCCGCGGACCGTCCCCGGTCCGTATTCATCGTGAAACACCCGCGTACCCCGGGAATAACCGCCGGACAGGGGTGAATTTCCGCGATTCCCGGCCGCGCCGGCAAGCAGCTCCGCGGGTATTTCGCCGACAAACTGCGAAGGACACATTAACTCCGTCCGCCCCCAGATCCTGCGCTGCCTGCAGGAGGTAAGGTACAGCTCCCGTTTTGCCCGGGTAATACTTACGTAAAAAATCCGCCGCTCCTCCTCCAGTTCATCCTTTTCAAAGTCCCGGCGGGAGGGGAAGAGCCCCTCCTCCAGTCCCGTGATAATCACTCTGTCAAACTCGAGCCCCTTTGTATTGTGCATGGTAATCAAGGTAACACGGTTTTCACCTTCAACATCGCTTTCTTCGATCCGCATCCTGTCGAGCTCGATGTCTTCTAAAAACGCGGTCAGACCGTCGCTGCCTTTCGAATAGTCCGCGGCGGCGCCTACCAGCTCCTCCAGGTTCCTCACCCGCTGGGTACCGTTCTGCAGGTCCTGGTCCCGGTAATAGGATAAAATTTCCGAACTTTTCAGCAGCGTAAGGATAAAGTCCTGCAGGTCGAGTTCCTCCATTTTCCGGCACAGGGTGTCCGCTGTTTCAACGAACCCGGCCGCCGCCTTTGCCGCTTTTGATGACAGAGAGCCCGCGGCCAGGCGGCATGCTTCCAGGCAGTCTCCCCCCGCGGAAAGAAGACGGGAGATGATTTTTTCAATCGTCGCCTTGCCGATACCTCTGCTCGGCTTGTTGATAATCCGCCGCCATGCAATTTCATCCCGCCTGTTATGCAGAAAATGGAGCCAGGCGATGGTGTCCTTTACCTCCTCCCGGGAGTAAAACGATACGGTACCCACGAGGTGATAGGGAATATGGTTTCGGCTGAAATATATTTCGAATTCCCGGGACTGGGCGTTTGTCCGGTATAAAATCGCGGTCCCCCGTAAATTCCCGTCCGCAAGCAGGTCCGCGCAGTATTCCACCTCTGACCGCTGATTTTCGAGCTGAACAAATACCGCCTGCCTGCCCTCCAAATTCCTGGTCCACAGTTTTTTCCCCAGCCGTCCCGTATTGTTTGCCACCACCGCGGAAGCGATGGAAAGAATATTTCCGGTGGAGCGGTAATTTTCTTCAAGTTTGATGATGTCGGTGCCGGGGAAGATTTCCGGAAACTGCAGGATGTTCTGAATTTCAGCTCCCCGGAAGCGGTAAATAGACTGGTCATCGTCTCCCACCACACAGAGATAGGTCTCCTCCCCGTACAGATATTCTAACAGGTGAAACTGCGCGACATTCGAGTCCTGATACTCGTCTACCAAAATAATCCGAAACCGCTGCCGCAGCCGCTCCCGTACGCTTTTTTGGTCCCGCAACAGTTCGACAGGTTTCATAATAAGATCGCCGAAATCGACGTTCCCGATCTCTTTCAGCCTGTCCTGATAAGCCCGGTAGAGGTCCGGCAGGTCCTGATGGTATGAGATTTTCGACAGATCGTCTTCGGGAGTAAGGGCATAATCCTTTGCCCTGCTTATCCAGTGGATGTACTGCTTTAAGTCCCGCTTTTTCCGCTGTTCGTAGAGGGAATGGAGCAGAGAGAGGGAATCATCCTCATCGTAAATTGAAAACGTCGGCGGAAGACCCGCTAATGCGCTGTTGCGGCGCAGGACCCAAGCGCCGAAGGAGTGGAACGTGCGTATCATTACCCCCCGGGCGTGGGGGACCATGTCCCGCACCCGTTCGAGCATTTCACCGGCGGCCTTGTTTGTAAAGGTTACCGCCAGGATCGAAGCGGGATCGACCCCTTTCCGGTCGATAAGGTAGGCGATTTTCGTGGTAATGACCCTGGTTTTCCCCGAGCCGGCACCGGCGAGGATAAGGAGCGGACTCCCCTCATGTACGACCGCTTCCATCTGCTTATCATTTAGGGCGCTGAGATAGGGCGGAATCGCTTCTTTCATGAGTATAGTGTACTATGAGCCAATATCTGAGACAAGGGCCGCCTCCAAATCGACGGCGGTTACGCTGGTAATTCTGCACCGATAAAACCTGCCGGGGATGCAATTTTCTCCCGAGACAACGGTAAGTCCGTCGACTTCCGGCGCCTGGAAGTAGGTCCGGCCGATAAACAGCCTCTCGCCGGCTACGGCTTCTTCGATAAGTACCCGCTGCGGAGAACCGACATGCTCCCGGAGCCGCGCGGTGGTAATTTCCTGCTGTGCCTCCTGGATAATAGATTTCCGTTTCTCGGCCGTCCCTTTCATCTTCGTCAACCTGTAGCCCAGGGCGCTCTGCAGCCGGTACGCGGGGGTGTCCTCTTCCCGGGAATAGGTAAATACCCCGAGCCAGTCCAACGCGGCTTCCCGCTGAAACTTCAAGAGCTCGGTAAAATCTTCCTCCTCCTCGCCGGGGAAGCCGACAAGAAAGGTGGAGCGGATAACCGCCCCGGGAATTTCGTTTCGGATTCGGTCAATAAGCCGCAGATATGCCGGTCCGTCTCCGGAGCGCCCCATCCGCCGCAGCACCCGCTTCGAAGCATGCTGAAAGGGGATGTCCAGATAGGGCAGGATCCTCTCATTGTCCCGGATACAAGCAAACAGGTCTTCCGGCACATGGTCCGGATGAATGTAGAGTAAGCGGAGCCAAAAATCCCCGGGTAATTCCATTATCCGCCGCAGCAGCGCCGTCAGCCCCTCTCCGCGGCCGCCGTCGGTGCCGAACGCGGCAAGGTCCTGGGCAAGCAGCACGATTTCCGCCGTCCCGGCTCCGATATACCCGGCGATTTCAGCGGTAACGTCCTCCGGACTCCTCGAGGACAGGGGACCGCGGATAAGCGGGATCGCGCAGTACGTACAGCCGTTGTTACAGCCTTCCGATATTTTCACGTACACGCTCCCGGGATAGGACAGAAAACGTTCGCGCCGGGGATAGAGAAGCTTCGCCGGCGGAACTTCCACGACCCTGCCGCCCGAAAGGACACGCCGGACAGCGGCGGCGGCCGCCTCCGGCGAACGGTTTCCGACAATTCCGTCGATGTCCCGCAGCTTTTTGTCGGCTTCAGCTGCATATCGCTGGGCAAAACAGCCGGTTAGTATAATTTTTTTATCGGGGTACCGTTTTCTGTAATCGAGGGTTTCCCGGATCGATTCCTCTTTCGCGGATTTAATAAAACCGCATGAATTGATACAAATGCAGTCCGCCGATTCGGGTGTTTCGGCCCAGCGAAACCCCTCATCGGTAAGCAGCTTCCCCAGGATTTCGGCATCGACCTGGTTCTTCGCGCAGCCTAGGTTTTCAATAAAAAAGGATTTAGTAGACCGGTTCGAGGGTGAGTTTCCATGCGTCTGCTTGATCATCGCGCCGCCATTGTATGAGTTTTGTCGCAACTTCCCCGGACCTTCCGAATTCGATTTCCTGCCCGGCAATTCTCCCCTTGCAGGCTCCGGCATTGGAAATCCACAAACGGAGCGACTGGGAGTTTTCCAGACGAAAGGTTTCCCCTTTGTGAAAATACCGTTCTTCCCGGACATTTTTATCGTTTAAATATCGGAGCATACAGTAGCCCCGAAAAATGAGGTCCACCGTAAAAGGTCTCGGCTCATCCTGTTCGAGAATGGTAATGACGCGCTGCTCCCGGGAGGCAAAGTTTGTGCTTCCGACAACCGGAACTGTTTCCGTTTCACCGCCGGTTTCGGCAGCTTCCGGTTCATCCCCGGCCGGGGCCTCCTCTAAGAAAATCGATGAATCATCTTCGGGGTTTTCTCCGCCGGCGGCGGCAATACTTGCCTGGGTGAACTTGTCAAACCGGACAACCGCCGCGGGAGCTTCCGCGGCGGTATCTATGTCCCGGACATAGATCTTAATATCGTCCTTTGCATCACCGTTTAAATCGATGGTGCTTTCTTCCCCGACGGAAAGCTCTACATCCCCGCTTCCGGTGGAGACAGTCAGCTGCTTGCCTATTGTAACAAGTTTGAGCGGGTATTCATTGTTCCCGACGAGGACCTGAATCGTATCACCTTCTAAAAAGCGCCGCTCGATAATTTCATCTTTCATTTCATAAACGGTGCCGTCACTTTCGGCAACCGTGTCCGTTTCAGCTTTTTCCGGCCGTTCCGCCCGCTGAATACTTACGTCCCGCAGGCCGGGGACAAAAAAATAAACGCCCGCGCCTATTCCCCCGAGAACTGCAATGACAACAAGTACAAGCCACCATTTCTTCCGGTTTGGAGTTTGGATGAGTTCATCCATGGGCAGCGGCTGTTCCTGGATTTTGAAACTTTTATAGAGGGCCACTATTTCATCGGGAACAAGCCCGAGTGTTTCGGAATAGGTCCGGAGAAATCCGATTAAATACGGTTCTCCCGGGAAGGTATCGAAATTCTCCTCTTCTAAGGCGATGATATACCGTTTCGCGATATTCGTTTCACGGGCCAATTCCTCAATGCTCCGCCCCTGCTCTTCCCGGGCAGTTCGAAGTTTTTCCCCTATAGCTTCCATCTCTATTTAACCCTCTGGCTCAAACAAAAAATTATCGAAAACATTTGCAGATGCAGGTGATTCATAATCGAAGCGAGCATCCGGAATCCCACGGTTTATAATCAAATTCTCAAAATCAAACTGTAAATCTTCGTAACCAAGAGTAACACCGATAATGCGTCGTATCAAGCCGTTTTCGCCGACCGAAACTTCGAGCTGCCGAAACCCCGCATTGGAGGTCCTGGCAACAAGTTTGAGCTTGACAACCCTTTCCCGGGAGCCTTCTTCCAGCGGCATCGGCTCGGGACCTTCGAGGAAGGCAATACTGTAGTTTCTCTGGAGAAGGTGAAGCCCCTGATTACTGGCCATTGTCGCGATTGTAGCACTGCTGTGCCGGTTTAATTTTTGCTGCATAATAACGCTGTGCTGCGGCAGATATATGGTCAGCTGTTCCCCGTCAACAGCAAGGACCTGCTCCTCCGGTTCCGCGAAGTCTATTCGGAGAAGGTTGGGATTTTTATAGTAGAGAGTACCTTTCATCTCCTCATCTTCCCGGGTGATGATAATCTCCGCCTGATAATCCTCGATCCCTCCGTACTGTTCCGAAATGGAATCGAAATAATCGGTTGCGGTAAGAATTTCTTGGGCGGTGACGGTCCCCGCGCCGCAGAAAAAACAGGAAAGAAAGAAAAAACCTAATCTATATAATTTCGTTTTCAATAATTTTTTACGCCTTAGCAATGTTTTTCCTATCATACCTACAGGATAGTCTTTGTCAAGTAAAAGGGTAACCCTTACATATAGCGAGACACAAGGTATTTTATTCGATTATCCAATAATTTTAAACGCACCCCGCAATATTCGCAGATAAACCTCCCTTCATCCAAATGCCGCTTCGCGCAGGCTACACAGTAGAGTCTCCCGCAGTCGGGGCATTCACCCGCGGGGCTCTCGTCAGGCAATTCCCCCCGAAGCAGCATGCGCCCCTGCTCGGGAACATCCTTCGGGACTATCCATTCCCTGCCGCATGACGCGCAAGTGTACCGCACCTCCAGTCCTTCCCGGATTTTTCCCAAAAGCTCGCCCCCCCGGGGAGATGCCGCGAAAGTACCGTCCGATTCGACAATGTTCTTTGCCCGGTGAAAATTACCGAGAGTACACAGCAGTTCGGCAAAATTAGAACGAATGCTGCCGTTTCCAGGGTCCAGATCGAGCCCCGCTTCGTATGCCTGCTCCGCCCGGGAATATTCCCCCAGTATTACCGCGACATTCCCCATTAAATTGTATTGCCCGGCCGAAGGCGCAATGGAAAGACCTTTCCGCAGGAGCTCTTCAGCCCGGGAAATTGTATCCATTTCGATATAGACCGACGCGGCGTTCTCGATATATGCCGTATTTTCCGGTTCCCCTTCGATGCATTTTTCATATGCCGCCGCCGCGGCTTCGAATTTACCCTGCCGGGCATAGATATTACCCAGCTGGTTCGAAACGGCACAGGATCCGTCGGGAAACTGCAGCAAAATTGCCGCCGCCTCCTCCGGTCTGCCGGCGGCTGCCAGCGCTTCGGACATATTTATGCCGATGTCCTCCTCGCCGCCGTCATATTCATACGCTTTCCGGAAATAGTGCAGAGCGCCGGAAACGTCCCCCCGTTCCATGCGCAGCATCCCGGCAAAATTGAACACCCACGGATCTTCCGGGCCGCAGGCAAGGGCCCGTTCCAGAGCGTATTCGGGATCACCGCCGAGGGCGTATTCCGTTTCGGCGCGTTTGAACCAGTACAGATAATAGTCATCCTCCAGTTCCAGAGCACGGTTGAGCAGCTCCAGCCCGCGACGGCGGTTACCTTCCCGGACCCGCAGGAGGGCCGACAGATAAAAAACATCGGCATCCGCCACTCCTCGATCGATGAGCGAAGCAAACAGGGTATCCGCTTCCGAAAAATTTCCATTTTGAAAATGAATTTTCCCCTGTATGCTCAGCGCCGCCGGATTCTCGGGATCGAGCCCCCTCATGTCCTGCAGAACATAGACGAGATCGTCAAAAGCTTCCTGCCGAAATAAAAGGCGCGCCCCTTCCTCATAACATGCAAGGGCCTTTCCGCCGTCCTCCAGCCTGCCGTAGCACCTGCCGGCATTTATCTCAAAAATTGCCGTTTCCGGATCCATCTCCGCGGCCTTTTCATATTTCTCCGCCGCTTCGGAAATATTTCCCAGGCCGTACTCGACATTTCCCCATAAATTCCACAAAACGGGGCTGTCCGCCGCGGCTTCTATGGTGTCGCGAATAAACGCACGGGCATCGAGAAGACGGTGCAGACTGTACAGTGCATCAGCCTGCAGGATAATTGCCTCCATATTCCCGGGGTCTCTCCGCAAAACTTCCCCGGCAGGCTCGAGCACCTGATCGTACAACTCGAGACGAAGAAGACATTCACCGAGCAAAACGAGATGCCCGGTATCGAGTTCCGTCTGCTTCGCCGCTTTTTTCAACTGTATTGCCGCCGGATGGTAATGGCCGAGGTTGTAAAAACTTTCGGCTAAGGCCGCACGCTGCGCCGGGCGTACCGGCAGAAGTTCCTTCCAACGGACATACTGGGCTTCAATATGGTACGGACGGGATTCCAACACGAAATCCTTCAGGTAAAAACGGCCCGTCTCCTTCTCCTCATAGTTCTGTGCCGCGAAGGCGATACTGCCGGCATCGATTAACTCGTCCTCGATTTCCGCGACCGTCGAATCGTTAATACAAAAAACAAAAGAAGTACCGTTGGCAATGATCCGCACATCGCAAACGCTGCCGATCTCCTCTTCTATCCGCGTCCAGCCGATCAATTTTACCGGATTCCCGTTAAATACGGCATCAAATCGAAAATACCCCGTATTCGAAAGGAGGAAATAGTAATATGTGTCCGCGCCGGTGTGCCGGAACACAAAGCCTACGGAAGAATGGCCGTTATTTTCATCGAAAGAAACCGTACCCTCCAGTACCGCATCCCGGTAGCGGTAGAGGGGGTCTTCAATCCAGGCAAAAACGGACTTCTTTAACAGTTCCAAACAGAGGCAGTCTTTTTCAAAAAAAGAGCGGTAGTACTCTTCGGAAACTTGGGAAAAGCGCCGTTTTTTCGGTTTTTTGAAGTCTGCTTCCCAGAATTCGCTTACAATATCCAGGGGACCGTGTTTTGTTGTACGTAAACTGTCGAGGATCCGTTTAAAAAAGCCCATGGAAGCATCAGTATAAGGTTTGCAGTGCCCTTATTCAAGATTGGCCTTTCTGAAGCCGGGTAAGTTCCTCTATCCGGTCCCGCAATTCGGCGGCAAGTTCATACTCTTCCGCTTCGACGGCCGCCTCCAGTTCCTGCTGCAGTTCATGCACCGGATCATCTTCCCCTTCGGATATCTGCTTCAGCGTCGACTGCAGATACTGGATGGAACGGATTTTTTCAAATTTAAACGCCGGAGTATCGACTTCGGGCATGACTTCAATCTCATCGATAGCGTCCTCGAGCACCTGCACGGCTTCGTCCCGGACATTGTCATTTAAAATCGACATGGCCCTGGCCACCGCATGCATACGCAGAATATAGGGTTTATACTGCAGTATTGCTTCCGATTCGACTTCCTTTCCGGCATATTTTTCCACAAAATCGCATATCCGAAGATTATGCTCCGTATCTCGGGCGGTGCGTTTAAAATCATTTATCTGAAACAAGTGGAGATACCGGTAATAAAACAGAATCCCCTCGTTCTGCAGCATAATAAAATCTTCTTCGGAAATAACGAAGCCGTCTTCGTTTCCTACGGTTACCAAGTGGTCCTTGAGCCTGTCCTGCATCTTGGTTAAAAAGGTCTCCTTGCCGAAAGGCCGTATCCCGTCCGGCCGGCCGTCCAATTCATATTGTTCTATCCCCATCGGCTGCCGGACCTGCATTACGTCCCGCTCCTTGCCGATATTGATGATACGTATATTATGGTCCGGATCGAACGGCCAGTCACGCAGGAGATCTGAAATATCGTGTTTCATATAGCTGCTACCTCCTTGCCATTCGTTTATATTCTTCACTAACCGACGCGTCCTTTACAGCATTATAACACCGGGTTGTAATTGTATATAGCTCGGGTACGAGAAATCCCTGTTCTTCCACCTTTTTCCGCTCGGGGCTCCGTGTCCAGTCATAGTCCGCCCGCCCGTAATTATCCATAATAAAGCGGTGGATTTGGTCCTTTGCTTCTTCCAATCCCTTTTCCTCCAGTTTCATGTTCCCCAAAGTTATCGCGTCGCGAATCAAATACTCCTCTATAAAAGTTACTAATTTTGTACGGAATAATCTATGATAATTTTTAAACGGCCCCGACGGTAATTTGTCCACCTTCCGCTGCAGCGATTCCGCCGCGGGCGCAGCTGCTGCCGGGGGCTTGGTTTTCGCCGCCGGTTTTACAGCCGCTTTCGGCACATTCTGCGGCCGTACCGCCGGGGGCTTCGGTTCCGCGGGGGCAGACAAGGGTTTCTTTTCCGCCGCGGGCTTCGGCTCCGGCACTGCCGGTCGGGCTTCAGCCAGGGGCTTCGCTTTCGCCGGAGTTTTTGCCGAAGCCGCGGATTTTCGCGCCCGTTTCACAGCCGCCGGTTTTGTTTTCCTCCGCGCGTCAGCAGCCGGCGCGGAAGCCGGAAACGGCTTAATCCGCTGCCAGGCCTGCCGCATATACAAATCTTCACTAATGCTGTACTCATAACCCCGGGAAAGATGATTGAATACCTCTAAAAGCAAAACATCATCCCCGGCATTTCTTAAGCGGCCGTCCCTGATAGTCCGGAAAATATCGTAGTGTTTTGTGTTGTATTTCTTTGAATATAAAAAGATTTTGCGCTCAAAGTCCGGATCGTTAATCTTCTGCCAGTACAATTTGCAGTAGGCAAGCACCTTGTGGGCCTTCCGTTTCAGCCGGCTGTCAATCCGAATCTCAGCCAGGTCCTCCCGGCTGAACTGCACCTTTCGCAGATCGATAACGTACCGTTTGCGGCTGTTCTGTGTCCGTTCCGCCCGTTTTCGGTCCCGCTCCTCGATTGAGCGCTCAATTTCTTCATCCTGCTTTTCCTTTGCTTCCCGCAGCTCTTCATCTGTCTTGAAAATCGAATTGTCGATATACCCCTTCAGAAGATCAGCCGCGTCGAGGAATTCAATTTCCCGATAATTCATTGCGGAGGAGTAGGCTTCGAGACGCTCGATCATGTCGTATGCCGCGTCCCGGCCGGAGGGGAAAAACTGCCGGAGCGTTTTCTGAATTGCCTTGAGCACCGACATCGGGTTGGAGCCGATATCGGAAAAACAATCGATAATACCGTCAATATGGGCTGAAATACGGAACGCGAGCCGATCGACAAGCTCATTGATAGCATCGGTGTATACGTAGGGGAAGCGCGGGTCCTTGGTACGGTAGCAGCGCATCAGCTCCACCCGCTTCTCCTCGTAGGGATATTTCTTTTCGAGACTGTTTCGATACAGGTTTTTTGCTCCCTCCTTATTGCCGTTTTTAAACAGCTCGTAATACAGGGAAAGGTCGGTATCGAAACCGTTATTATTGATGGAGGCGCACTCCTGCTGCAGGATGAACGCTTTTGTTTCGGGATGCAGCTTATTTTTCATGGGGTGTGTATTATAACGTCTTTTGTTTTTATTGCAAAGAAGGAAAAACCCGTCTATAGTGTTTCTACCATGAACACACAAGTTATTTCCTTAGGCGGGTCCATTGTCGCCCCGTCAGACGTCAATACCGCCCTTATACAAGACTTTTTCACCATTGTGGACTCATTCCTCGAAAAAGACCCGCTGCGGCAGCTTATCATCGTTGTCGGCGGCGGCGGTCCCGCCCGGGTCTACCAGCAGGCATACCGGAGTATTGCCGAAGACATAGACAACGACATGCAGGACTGGATCGGGATCAGCGCCACCAGACTGAACGCGCAGCTTTTGGCCGGAGTTTTTCAGCGGTACTGCGGCGATCCTGTCGTTACCGATCCGACGGCGGACATCGCCTTTTCCGGGCGGGTCCTCGTAGCCGCGGGCTGGAAACCTGGTTTTTCCACCGATTATGACGCGGTTATGCTCGCGGAGCGGTACAAAGCAGATACGGTCATCAACCTTTCCAATATTCAGAAAGTCTACACCGACGACCCGAAAACAAATCCCGACGCCCGCCCGATCGATTCCGTCAGCTGGGAAGCTTTCAGAGCAATCGTCGGGGATGAATGGGTGCCCGGAGGGAATCTGCCCTTCGATCCGATAGCCGCACGGAAGGCGGCCCTTCTTCACCTGAAAGTTATTGTCGCCTCGGGGCAAAACATCGAAACAGTAGCGTCAATTTTGGAAGGGCGTCCCTTCGAGGGAACGGTAATCGGGCCCGAATGACCCTGCTACCAGCGCAGGAGATTCCCCCCGTAGGTCAACCCGCCGCCGAAACCGACGGTAACAATGAGGTCTCCCCGCTGCAGGAGGTCCTGTTTCTGCATGTCGTCCAGGGCCAAAGGTATGCTGGCGGCTGATGTGTTGCCGTATTCCTGTATATTCATAAAGAATTTTTCCACGGGATATCCCAGCCGCTTCGCCGCAGCTTCGATAATCCGGGTATTTGCCTGATGCGGAACGATATACCTCACGTCATCGATTTTCAGATTGTTCCGTTCGATCAATATACTGATTGTATCGCACAAAACCCGCACGGCAAAGGTATACACCTGCCGGCCGTTCATTTTCAGATACATATCCTCTTTCGCGGTCTCTATGTGAAACGTATGCCGTGACCCTCCGGCTTTCCGCAGCAGATGTTTGGCACCGGCCCCTTCCGCCCGAAGGTAGGAATCGATAATTTCGCTCCGGTCATTTTCGGTATTTTCCTGAACAATTGCCGCCCCGGCACCGTCGCCGAAGAGTACGCTGTCCCTGTCGGTCCAGTCGACAATGGTGGACATCGTTTCCGTTCCGATTACGAGAACAGTTTTTACCGATCCGGTTAGAATGAAATTCTTTGCCGTTTCAAGCCCGTAAATAAAACTGGTGCATGCTGCTAAAAGATCCATCGCCCCGGCATTATGAGCGCCGATTTTGTCCTGAATAACGCATGCTGTCGAGGGAAAGCCCGGATAATCGGGTGAAGCGGACCCTGTAATGATCAGATCAATATCATCCGGCTGTAATCCGGATTTTTCCAGGACCCTTTTCGCTGCTTCGATTCCCAAATCGGAAGAAGCTTCACTTTCGTCGGCAATATGCCGAAATTTAATACCGGTATGTGATACAATCCATTCATCAGTTGTATCTAAGTTTTTGACAAGCTCTTCGTTGGAAACACGCTTTGAAGGTACGTAGGAGCTTAACGAATGGATGTAAGTTTTCATACCTCACTCCTTTAAACAAATCTAGTTTGAAGGAATATAAAATATTCACTATGCTTGGTCAAGGGCTGAAAAAGCAGGAGAAGGAAATGAGTTTAATCGGAATAATCAGCAGTGAAACCGAACTGAATACAATTATAGAAAATGAATTTAACCGGCTGCCCGATGACGATTATATTCTCCGTATCCCCCGGGATGAGGCAGCAATTCTCGAATTTCTCAATTTCGATCTCCCGGAAATCGTTATTATCAATTTTGCGGATAAAAACCTCCCTCTAGGAGAGATTCTTTCGCAAATCCAGGACGATTCCTGGCTCCACAACTTCGGTATAATCGGAATTTTTGATCATGAATTTCAAAATGAGGAGGACGTTCTCTCCCAGTACCAGACCCTGAACATCCTCGCCATGCTCGATCTGCCCCGGCTGCGGTCCCATATCGTACGATGCGCCCAGATTATCGAACAGAACCGCCAGCTTATTTTTCAGCGGGACATTGAAGAAAAACTCGTGGACAAAGCCTCCGGCTCGTTTACCATTGAAAACGACATTCTTGCAACCAGTGTCTATGCCAGTATCGCCGCCACGTTTCTGCTCCAGCGGGGGTATATTAAACCGGAAGCAAAAATGCACCTGCAGCTCTGCCTTGCGGAATTGATGGTAAACGGGGTTGAACACGGCAACTGCGGCATTTCCTTCGATGAAAAAACGGAAATGCTCGATAAAGGGATGAACATCGTGGGGATAGTTGAAGAAAAGTGCCGTAATCCGGAAATTGCCCGGAAACAGGTCCACTTTGAATGGGAAATTTACGAAGACAATACCCGCTTTATTATCCGCGACGAGGGTTCCGGTTTCGATGTCCAGGGACTGAGAAGAAAAATTGAAAAAGAGGGCCCGCTGGCCCTTCACGGGCGGGGCATACGGATGGCCCGGGCCTTCGCGGAACGGCTGATGTACAATAAAAAGGGAAATATGGTCGTGCTGATCGTAAAACACGACAAAGGAGCTTCAAAAAACGCGCCCGCCGGATTTTCCGGAGAAGAAGTCCTGCATGTCGTCCCGGGGGAAACCATTTTCAAGGAAGGCGAGGGAAGTGATTTCCTCTATTACATTGCAAGCGGAAAATTTTCCGTGTATCACAAAGGGCAGCGCGTGGGTTCCTTAGGTCCCGAAGATATTTTTATGGGAGAAATGTCGTTTCTTCTCAATAATAAGCGGAGCGCGGAAGTGCGGGCGGACACCGAAGGCCTGCTGGTCAAAATTACCCGGCGGTCCTTTGTCTCCGTCATAAAAGAGTATCCCCACTATGGCATATTTTTATCAAAACTGCTGGCAAGAAAACTCGTCCGCGCCAATATCCGCAATGCCGAACTGCCGGACCCGCAAATCGACCAGCTCTAGCCGGCGATAATCGGCACAATTGCCAGCAGAACACCGGCGGCAACGGCGGAACCGATAACTCCCGCGACATTCGGGCCCATTGCATGCATCAGCAGATAATTCTGGGGGTTTTCCTGCTGCCCAACCTTGTTCACGACACGAGCGGCCATGGGTACGGCCGAGACTCCGGCTGCTCCGATAAGGGGATTGATCGGCTTTTTCGAGATCTTATTCATAAACTTGGCAATCAGCAGCCCGGTTGCAGTGCCGATGGCGAAGGCAACGAGTCCGAGGACCAGAATCGCTATTGTTTCGAGACGCAAAAACTTGTCCGCCTGCAGCTTCGAACCGACGGCCAAGCCGAGAAGGATGGTAACGATGTTCATCATTTCATTGGAAGCCGCTTTCGCCAGCCGGTCGGCGACCCCGCATTCCCGCACAAGATTACCGAACATGAGGGCGCCGATAAGCGGCGTCGCGCTGGGCAGCAGCAGAATACAGAGTACCAGTACCACAAGGGGGAAGAGGATTCGTTCGGTTTTGGAAACCGGCCGAAGCTGTTCCATCTTGATCATCCGCTCTTTTTTTGACGTTAACGCGCGCATAATCGGCGGCTGAATAATCGGGACCAGGGCCATATACGAATACGCCGCCACGGCAATTGCTCCCAGCAGCTGGGGCGACAGCTTCGAAGCCAGAAAGATCGCAGTCGGCCCGTCGGCGCCCCCGATAATACCGATGGAAGCGGCGTCTTGCAGGGAAAAATGAAGTCCTAAAAAGCCGAGGGAGTCGGACAGGGCAAGAGCACCGATCAAGGTGGTAAAGATACCGAACTGCGCCGCGGCCCCTAACAGTGCGGTTTTCGGATTTGCCAGAAGCGGCCCGAAATCGGTCAGCGCGCCTACCCCCATAAAAATGAGGAGAGGGAACAGGCCGTTTTCTATCCCGAATCCGTATATCTGGCCGATAAATCCGCCGAACTGGTGGAGGATCTCCCCGTCGCCGCCCACGGACATCACGGTCAGCTGAGCAATTTCAGCCAGCGGAATGTTGGATAAAATGCCGCCGAATCCGATGGGGATAAGCAGCAGCGGTTCAAATCCTTTTACGATGGCCAGGTAAATCAGGACAAACCCGACGAGAATCATCACCGCCTGTCCCCACGAGAAGTTGATTGCCCCTATCGACTGTAAAAAGCTGCCTAGCCCTTCTCCTAAATTCATGCTGTTTGCGGTTCTCCTCTTATGCAATCACGGCAAGAACAGTACCTGCCTGTACCTGGTCTCCCTGGCTGACGTCAATCGACCGGACGGTCCCGGCGGCGGGAGAAAAAATCTCCGTTTCCATTTTCATCGATTCGAGTACCATTATTACATCGTTCTCCTTCACCTCGGTCCCTTCCCCGGCAACAATCCGCAAAACAAGACCGGGAAGCGGAGCTTCAACCTTGGTTTCAGTTCCCGGCGCCGCGGATGCCGCGGGCGATCCCGTGTCTTTGCCGCCCGCCGGTTTTGCACCGGAAGGTTTTACTCCCGCAGGTTTCGCGGCGGGAGCGGCGGGCTTTTTCGCCTTGGGAGCGGCGGGCTTGGGGGCCGCCGTCCGTGCCGGTGCCTGCCGGGACGGTGCCTGCCGGGACGGAGCCGCGGCGCCTTCTTCCACCTGCACATCGTAGGCGAGGCCGTTCACGATTGCCTGATTGTTTTCCAAATGAACATTGTACTGCGTTCCGTTGATGGTAACGGTGTAATCGGTTACCGGCGCCCCCGAGGCTGCCGGAGCGGCTTCCTGCTTCGGTGCTTCCGCCTGCTGTTCCGAAATTTTCCGAACATTGGTTTTCGCGTTGCCCTGCAGGTAGGTAATACCCTTTTCCTTGCAGGTAGCCGCGATAAAAATGTTTTCATCCTTTACCGGCAGACCGGCATCGGTAAGCATCTTTTTCGCCGCTTCCGCCCCCTTCGAGGGGTCCTCATCGTTAATGTCAACGACTTTTTTGGTTGTCGGTTCGAGCTGCAGCTGCTCTTGGGCCAGTTTTACAATTTCCGGGTCCGGGGCCACCGGGGTTTTTCCGAAATACCCCAATACCATCTTGCCGTACCCTTCGGCAATTTTCTTCCAGGGGCCGATCATCACATTGTTAAAGGCCTGCTGAAAATAAAATTGGGAAACCGGCGTTACCGAAGTACCGAAACCGCCCCGTTCGACGACTTCACCCATTGCCCTTGCAACTTCGGCATACCTGTCCATCAGACCGTTGTCGCGCATCATCTGGGTGTTGGCGGTCAGGGCGCCGCCGGGCATCGGCGAGAAGGGTATAAGCGGCTCGACCGCTTTCGCTTCCGGGGGCATGAAGTAGTCCTTCATGCAGTCCTTGAACACTTCTTCCGCCTTCTCCACTTTATTGACATCGATACCGAGGTCGAATTCGGACCCCCGCAGCGCGTGCCACATGGTGATAACGTCGGGCTGACAGGTCCCGCCGGAAACCGGTGCGAGGGAAAGATCGATCTGATCGGCCCCCGCTTCGAGGGCCGCCTTGTAGGAGGCAATACTGATGCCCGCGGTCTCATGGGTGTGGTAGGTAATATGCTGGTCGGGGCCTAAGAGGGCCCGGGCCTGCTTAATTGTTTCATATACTTTTCCCGGCACCGCGGTACCGGAGGCGTCTTTGAAACAAACCTGATCGTACTTGATCCCCGCGTCGAGGATTCCTTTCAGCGTATCGATATAGAATTCCGCGGTATGCGCTCCGCTCGCCCCCGGAGGAAGCTCCATCAGGGTAACGCACACTTCGTGGCGAAGTCCGGCATCAACGATACATTGACCGCTGTAAATAAGATTGTCGACATCGTTTAACGCGTCGAAGTTTCTGATTGTCGATATTCCGTGTTTTTTAAACAGCTCGGCATGCAGCTTGATAATGTCCCGGGGCTGAGAATCGAGACCGACCACATTGACACCCCTGGCGAGGGTCTGCAGGTCCGCGTCGGGCCCCGCCGCTTTTCTAAAGGATTCCATCATATCAAAGGCGTCTTCATTACAGTAAAAATACAATGACTGAAAACGCGCGCCCCCGCCCGCTTCAAAGTGATTCATGCCGGCCTCAACGGCTGCTTCCACCGCGGGAAGGAAGTCCTTTGTAAAAACCCTTGCTCCGAACACGGACTGAAATCCGTCCCGGAATGCCGTTACCATAAATTTTATTCGTTTCTTCATTTGCCCATCCTTGCTCTTCTCAAATTATTTATAGGCCCGTATTGCCGCAATTGCAGCTGCAACCTCGTTGTAGTTTCCTTTCGGGACCGGACCGCCCGCGGCTGCAACCGCCGCTAAGACCGCCGCGACATCCTCCCGTTCATCTCCGCCGGAGGCAGGCAGGACCCCTCCCGCCCGTAAATATGCTCCTAAAGCGGCTGCAATCTCGGAATAATCTTCCGACACTGTTTCCGTTCCGTCCGCCGCTTCGGTGGAAATTTCTTGCGCCCGCTTCCCCTCGATTCTCCGGACAATCCCGGACAGAATGACCATCAGCAGCACCAATAACGAAAGAAAAACAAAAACGATGGCCATACCTATAATAGTGAGGGTCAATCCCTGTCCTATCACGAAAACACTCCCTTGTACTTGTTACCTTGGTAAATGCAGACAATTTGTGTATTATTTTACCATCGGCAGAGCCATATTAATAACTAGACGGAACAATTGCAAGAGGAAAACGCTGAAAACAATGATTGAACTGCACGGGGCCTACGGATCGGCCAAAATCTTTACGGACCTGATCGAAGAAGCTGCCCGGGAGCAGATCATAACACTCCTCAATCATCCCGCCGCCGAACAGGCCCGCGTAAGGGTCATGCCGGATTGCCATGCCGGTGCCGGATGCGTTATCGGATATACCGCGCGCCTAACGGACAAGGTGGTGCCGAACCTCATCGGCGTGGATATCGGCTGCGGAGTATGCGCCTGGAAGCTTTCGGGCATTCGAACAATTAGTTTTCCAGACCTCGATGAATATATACGCCGGCATATTCCGTCGGGGCACCAGATACGCGGATCACTTCATCCGGAGATGGAATCCGCCGGCGGGCCGACCGACGCACAACTTTTTTCCGATTTTCAACGGGACCTCGACGCCGCGATTCGGCGGACAAAGCAGGAGGAACAGCGGGTATGGCGGTCCCTCGGGACCCTCGGCGGGGGGAACCACTTTATCGAGATCGACACCGATGAAAAAGGGGAGTACTGGCTGCTGGTGCACTCGGGAAGCAGGAATTTCGGGCTGCGGATTGCCCAATGGCACCAGAGGAAAGCGGTAGACAGCCTCGGCAAAATGAACGGGCTGGAGTACCTGGAGGGCGGGGATAAAACCGCCTATCTCCGGGACATGAAGGTTGCGCAGGAATACGCGGCACGAAACCGGCGGATTATGGGCCATGAAATCATCACCTCATTTTTTACCCTCCCCCTGGGAGAACTGCCTCTCGTGGAATCGGTGCACAATTACATCAGCTTCCGGGACAATATTGTACGAAAAGGGGCCATCTCCGCCGCGGAGGGGGAACGGGTTATCATACCGCTGAATATGGCCGAGGGCAGCCTCCTCGGCCGGGGAAAGGGCAACCGGGAATGGAACACCTCCGCTCCCCACGGCGCGGGGAGAAAGATGTCCCGGCGGCAGGCAAAAAAGGAGGTCCCGCTAGACGATTTCCGCCGGATTATGAAAGAACACAAGGTCTGGACAAGCTGTATCTGCAAAAACACACTCGACGAATCCCCCCAGGCGTACAAAGAGACAAGCCGGCTGAAAAAGGAGCTGGGGCCTTCGGTAGACATTACGTCGACACTCATACCGGTATATAATTACAAGGCGTCTTCCTAGGGGCGGCGATAAAGCAGACGAGGAGCTGAAAAAAATCTGAATGGATTTTGTACTCCGTTACGAGATTTATCAATTCTACAAAACAATCAGCGAGAGTTTCCGGCCTACGCCGCTGGAAATTATTTTTATCGTCGCGGGTATCGGTATTTTCGCGGGCACCCTCATCGGCGTCTACCGGCATCAGAAAAAACGTTCCAGGGAAAACCAGCTCAGCTATACCAGGGCCCTATTCGACAGGGCCGTACGGAAGGCGGCCCTCGATCCGGAGGAACGCGGCCTCCTGCAGCTGATAGCGGAAGAGTCTTCCTACGGGGATCTGAAACGCCACATCATCCTCCAGCGGGCCGCGGCCTTCGACGAAGCCGCGGGTAAATTGATCGAAACGGGAGAAATTACCCCGGAAGAAGCAGCGGGCATACGGGAAAAGCTTGCCGCGTGCTGCTTTGTCGAACATCACGGGGTGGCAACCACGAAGGACCTTCCGGCGGGGCTGCATGTATACATGATGGAACAGGGAAGCGCCGGTTTTCACGGGGAAATTCGCCTAAAAACGCCGGATACGCTGCAGATCGAACCGCGGGACAATGACCTCTCCGTTCCGGAAGACACGGAGCTGACCTGTTATTTCAAGCGGGGTACCGACACTTTTTTTTTCCGGGCGCCGGTCCTATCATCCGGACCGGGCCTCATCGTCCTGACCCATCCACAGAAAATACGAAAAGTACAGCGGAGAAGATACTACAGGAAAGAAGTGCGGAAACAGGCGGTAATCCAGCGAAACGACGGAAAACATCGGAGGGCAACGGTCCTGACCGACCTCGGCGGAGGCGGGGCAACGGCACTCGACCGCGATAAACTCTATGCGAAGGGAGATTCAGTGTTTCTTACGTTTTCGGTACCGGACTACGGGGAAATGAAAGTAAGCGGCAGAATTGTCCGCACATCACGGGAGGGAGACCGGCTCCACATCCGCTTCGACCCGCTGAAAGAACAAATGAGGGACAAAATTATAACCTACATACTGCAGCGATAGTATCCGCCGCGGCGCTTTCACGCCCCGACAGCCCTGGTCTTCCACACTGGCTCCCGGCCGGTCCGTACTTGCACGAGGGAAATGCAAAGCATAACGGCAATAACGATGAAAAACACAGGATACAGGGGCGCCATGTAGAGCGGCGTCCGGTAATATGCCAGGTTGATGCCCCAGCCGAGAATAAACAGAAATACCGGAAGGAGAAACACGGTACCCGCGGCCGTAACGGCGGCAGCGGCGGCCAAAACAGGAGGAATAACAAAAAGGGCGAAAATCCCGATTACCAGGGAGGAAACAATCAGGTACGGCGCGGCGGACACAATTTCATAAAAATTCTTTAAAAACCCCCGCACACTGTTCGTGAAATTTCCGTACATTTTGCACTCCACATGTCCCCGGGCGTCGAGAAATTCGTACCGAAACCCCGCCTTCCGCAAGACACGCCCC
>CAZSGZ010000023.1:0-24759 GCA_964606455.1 uncultured Spirochaetales bacterium | reverse complement strand
TTCGCCGTCCCCCGCCGCGGAGAGGATGTTCCGAAGACCCGGTATGCTGTTAGAGGAAAGGTAGAACTGCAGCCGCTGCTGCTCTCCGGCGCCGGCCGAATTCCTGTGGAACCGTATGGTGAGATACGCGGTGCCGTCTTCCCCGGGAGTGCCGAAATAGTCGATCCGGTTCTCCCCGTTGACGTAAGGTTCAGTCATGAAAGAAATTGCCCGCAGGGTGTCTTCGGAAACGGTTTCCCCGTCCGTACTGTAGGGGAGCACCACCCGGACTGTCTGCCGGCCCGCCGGAGTGTCCCACCGTACCGGTGCCCAGTCGAAATATATCAGTTCGCCGTATTCTTCCGAAGCGGTAAGTCCGATGTTCCCGGAGGAGGCGAGATTGCCGCGGTAATGCAGGTTATACCGTGCCGTACCGCTGAACCCCCTGCCTTTTTCCAAAATGATATCGTAATACCCTTCCCTGAGGCGGTCTATCCGCAGGGGGACCCGTTCTTCCCCGTTTATAACGGCAAAGCAGTTGCTTCGTACAAAGGAGGGTTCCGCCGCCGTTCCTTCAAAGTAAAATCCGTGCATTTCACCGTCGGAGGCGGTCCATTCGGTTTGGTAATAGACATCGGCATTCCCGTCTTCACCGAGGACGAGGGTTATATCGACTCCGTTCAGGACGGCATCCAGGGCCGCCGTCGGGCCGCAGACGGTCAAAAACAGCGCGGTAAGTATAATAAAGGTACCTGTCTTTTTCATATCCCGATATCTTGAGAATATGGAAGGCGGAGGACCTTGTCAATCAGTATTGCCGGGTATTTTCTTTTGCCAATCTCGCGAGGCCGACGGAAACAGAGTCGGCGAAGGGGAAATAGTTTGTCAGTTTCGTCAGCTCGAGGACTTTGGCCGGCTGGTTCTGAAGCTCGGTTATAAAAAACGGTATTTTTTCCTTCGTTACCCTGTTCTGCATGTACAAAAGTACACCTATCCCGCTGGAATCTAAATATCCAACGCCTTCTAAATTAAGAAGTATTCCCGCCGGCTGTTTGAGTATAACTTTGTTAAATGAATCCTTCAGCGCCGGTGTATTATACATATCCAAATCCCCGTCTACTTTGAGGATGAATATACCCTGTTGAACTGATAGCCGTATGTCCATGCCTGCTTTTACCACTATTATACAAAAAAAGTGTTAGGATATTGATAATCTATTGTTAAATTCCAACGGTTTGTAAAAAAAGAGGCTGCCGTCGGCAGCCTCAATATGAAAAAGGAGAGGAGGTATTGTACCAACTAGGTATAATAATACCCGTTTATGAAAAGTATATCCCTTATATACCCTAAAAACAAAGAAATGTCAACAAAAAAATAAAATTTAATTATTTGCTAACAAAACTCTAATCCCTTGTTAATCTTCGATATTTTATCCGGTGGGGAATGACCGCGTCACTGCCGAGACGCTTCTTTTTATTTTCTTCATATTCGGTAAAATTGCCTTCAAACCAGAAAAGAGAACTATTGCCTTCGAAAGCCAGAATATGCGTTGCAATTCTGTCTAAAAACCAGCGGTCATGACTGATAACCAGCACACATCCGGCAAAATTCAGGATGCCCTCCTCTAACGCCCGCATTGTGTTTACATCCAGGTCGTTTGTCGGTTCGTCGAGGAGGAGGACATTGGCACCGGACTGCAGCATAAGCGCAAGCTGTACCCGGTTCCGCTCGCCTCCGGAAAGTATGCCTACCTTTTTCTGCTGGTCGGAGCCGGTAAAATTATAGCGGGCAACGTAGGCCCTGGAATTGACCTCCACGGGACCGATTTTCATGATGTCGTGGCCCCCGGAAATCATTTCCCAAATGGATTTATCAGGTTCGAGCACCTCTCTCGTCTGGTCGGCATGTGCAAGCCGTACCGTTTCCCCAACCTTCACAAGGCCGCCGTCGGGTTCCTCCGTCCCCGTTATCAAGTGAAACAGGGTTGTTTTTCCCGCGCCGTTCGGACCGATGATGCCGACAATGGCCCCCGGCGGAATGGTAAAAGAAACATCATCCATCAGCAGCGTGTCCCCGTATCCCTTTGTAAGGTGTTCCGCTTCAATTACCACGTCTCCCAAACGCGGGCCCGGCGGAATGTAGATCTGCAGTTCTTTCTGCCGTTCCTTTCCGTTTTGTTCCAGCAGTTTTTCATAGGAAGTTACCCGGGCTTTTGATTTTGCGTGACGCCCTTTCGGACTCATTCGTATCCAATCCAGCTCCCTCTGCAGGGTCTGCTGCCGGTCGGTCTCCTGCTTTGCTTCCAGCCGGAGACGCTCCTGCTTCTGTTCGAGCCAGGAGGAGTAGTTCCCCTTCCACGGTATTCCCCGGCCCTGATCGAGCTCCAGGATCCATCCCGCGGCGTTATCGAGGAAGTAGCGGTCGTGGGTAACCGCGATTACCGTTCCCGCGTACTGCTGCAGATGGTGTTCCAGCCACGCGACGGTTTCCGCGTCCAGGTGGTTCGTCGGTTCGTCCAACAGCAGTATGTCCGGTTTCTGCAGCAGTAAGCGGCACAGGGCCACCCTGCGCCGTTCCCCTCCGGACAGATTGTCCACCGGCGATTCTTCCGGAGGGCACCGGAGAGCGTCCATCGCCATTTCCAGCCGGGAGTCCAGCTCCCAAGCCACCAGGTCGTCAAGCTTCTCCTGGACCGTACCCTGCCGCTGCAGCAGTTCGTCCATTTCTTCGTCCGACATGGGTTCGGCGAATTTCTCATTTATTTCATCGTATTCCCTAAGCAGAGCGGTCACGTCCGATACGCCTTCTTCGACAATTTCTCTTACCGTTTTTCCTTTTTCTAAAAATGGCTCCTGCTCCAGAAAGCCGATAGTATAGCCTTCGGCAAGTACGGTTTCTCCGAGAAAATCGGTTTCCTTTCCCGCCATTATCCGGAGGAGCGTGCTTTTTCCGGAACCGTTTAATCCGATAACGCCGATTTTAGCGCCGTAGAAATAAGAAAGAGAGATATCTTCCAATACGGCCTTTTGATTATGTTTTTTCCCGACCCGGACCATGGAATAGATAATTTTCTGCTGTTCTTCCGCCATGACCTTGTAACTCCTTTTTTTACACAATTCACATATTCTTTTAATAATCAGCCAATAGTATATACGTAACTGTACTGCATGGAGATTCAAAATGGAGCTTAATGTAAAAGAAATTGAAAAAGATATCAACCTGATAACCCTTTCCGGGGAGTTAGATATGTATACCTCTCCTTCGTTGAAAGAATTTGTCGACAATGCCGACAACAGGTCGGTGGATACCTATATAATTGATTGTGAATACTTGACGTACCTCGACTCCAGCGGGGTTAGTACTATGATATACACCTATTCGAAATTTCACAAGCGGCGTCTCGGTTTGTGGTTTATCAATATAAACGGTTCCGTACGGAAAGTTATTGAACTTACAAAACTCGAGGGGTTTCTGCCTATTTCCGACAGCCTTGAAGCAGTTTTTGAAAAAATTCAAAAAAGAGGCATACGCAACGGCAGAAGACCGAAAAAAGAAATTATCATAGACGGAAAGCATGATTTGTTTCATAAAGTCGGAATGATACCCGCCGAATTCCCGAGCGATTTCAAACGGATCCGATATTTTACCAGTCTTATCGTACAGCGTGCTCCCGCTGAAATACAGGATTTCAATATTCTGGAGCAGCAGGTAAGCGAGTTGATTAAAAACGCCGTTAAGCACGGAAATCAGCGGGACCAGTCGAAAAAAGTAAAAGTTTGGTTTTCCTTTAGCAGATATCACGCCCATTTAATTGTCCAGGATGAAGGCCCCGGTTTTCTGGAGATTGAACAATGGAACGAATTCTATAGAAAACGGATGGAATGTTTCGAAACGCACAATTTTGAAGAAATGGCGAAATATGTTACATATACGTCTTCGATAAGCGATGAAAACGACGGTGGAAACGCAATGTTCGCGGCGGTAGAATACTGGAACTGCGGTGTCATTTTCAACGAGAGCCGTAACTGCGTTGCCGTACGGAGGGATTTTTCAGTCGCGGGTGAGAGAACGGGGGATTAAATATTTTAGAAAGATGTAGGTAACATCATCGTGCAGCTGTTTTTTGCCTCGAAACGCGGAGAAATCGTTTTGAATTGCATCGTGGACTTCTTCTAAGGTCGCTTCCTGCTTCTCCCGCAGGATGGCCTCTATCCGCTTGATTGAGTATTCCGTTTCATTCATTCCCACCTGCTCAACAAGTCCGTCGGTTAAAAGAAACATAATGTCTTTTTCCTTCATCTGAAATGAATTCAGAATGATATTTACATCCGGCATAATTCCCACCGGCAGGTTCGTAGAGTTGGTTTTCAGATTATGCAGTCCCGAATCGCGGAAAATAAAAATGTGAGAATGTCCCATATCACAAATAACGGTTTCCCCGGTATTTTCATCGAAATCGACGAAGACGGCGGTAACGAATTTTTCTCCTTCAAATGTTTGCACAATATAGTTATTGAGATCCTGGACAAGTACTTTCAGGCCCCGGCTGTAATCGTAAATACTCATCATACCCCACAGAACGGAGGTAAGAACGCTTGCGCTTACCCCTTTCCCCGATACGTCACAGACGGCTAAAAGCCACCGAGAGTCATTGTATTTATGAATTGTATAGAAATCGCCGCCGACTCCCTTTGCCGGCACCGAAGATGAAACAATTTCCAAATTGGGTGTGTCGATAAATTCTTTTTCTTTTACAATTCTCGTCTGAAGCCTTCGGGCCGTGGCGATGTCCTGAGTTGTCAGCTGGGAAAGATAGATGAGCATTCCTTTTGTGGAAAAAATACCGTGAAATTTATTGTTATCGTCCGTTATCAGATAGTAGAGGATGCCTGACATTTTCATGGCCTCGTCTAACAGTTCCGCAACGGAAAAAATATTGTCATGAATATTGAATCGCCGGACATCCACGCACATTTCTTCCGCGGTTTTTTTTCGCAGGACATCTCTTCCATAGGGCCTGCTCAGCAAGCCGGTAATATCGCGGTTAACGAGGATCCCCCGGGTATGCATCTCCTCATCCACGACCGCGACTGCTTCGAAGCTGTCTTTTTTATTGAGTGCGTCCGCGACATCGGTGATAAGGGAGCTGCCGAAAACATAAGAGGTGTTGTACGCTATTTTCCTGATGGACTGGTCGTGAATTTTTATTTCAGGAAGAAAATTGATGACACCGGTATCTGGGTGGGCCGTATACATACATAGGGTAATACAAAATTATTGTTACATTTGTATTAACATCATGTAAGGATTTGTTTAAGTACAGGTCCGGGGAATTGTCAGCAGTGCAACGGTTTCACGCTTCTTTGGGAAAATTGAGAGCAAATTTTTGTCTATTCCGATATTTCTCAGCATAAGAAGCATCATCACCAAACCCAGGCCGGCCCCTTCGCTTGTATCTTCTATATCGGCATAAGCTTCCGTCATATCTTTATATTTCCGTGCGGCCTCCAGTTTTTTCTTTATCCGTACTTCCTCGACGGGTAAAAGCGGCGCGTTGTTTCGCACGGCTATTTTTATCCAGGCGGCGCTTATTTGGAATTGGAATTTCATATAGAAACCGTGTTTTCGAAGTTTTATAATATAATGATCGATATTCCCGATTGTTTCCTCTTTAAAATTGTTCATTCCGACGTAATATTCTGTTTCATTTTCTATGTTCAAACCCCTTTCGAGAAAATAAACCCGTTTGGTGTTTGCTTTTTTTGCGTTTCCGGCAAGTTCATGAATACAGTATGAAAGCTGATTTTTCAAATCTTCCCTTCCAGCTTTTTCGAGATATCCGTCAAGGATTGTGTCGATATAATCCCGTTCATCCGATCGATAGGAATAGGTGGTGAGGGTAAGTACTTTACGGGTTTCAATTGCCTGCCGTATCTTTTCATGTGCTGTCTGCGTAATCATTATTGTTCCTTGCGTCGGAGTTGTGCAATGATAAAATTGTATTGTTAAAAAAATATGAAGATTGTATTTATTTGAAGATAGTTCCCCCTCGACCCTACGGCGGAAGATGTATTATTGTAACGGCGGAAGGAGAAGGAAGGAAAATGAAACGCTACTGGTTTCTCGCGGGGGTCCTCGCCGCCTTAGTCTGCGGGTACCTTTTTTCCGGTATCGGGGCCGCCGCGAATCCCCGGGGTATCAGCAGTACCGCGATAGTTATTACGCTGTTTTTTATTGCCGGGTTTACGCTTCCTTCCGATTCGATACGGGAGGGGCTGAAAGAATACCGGCTGCATTTGTATATTCAGCTCTTTATTTTTGTCTTTATACCGGCCTTTATTTTTTTCACGACCCTTCCTTTTCGGGGAATAATGGACAAAAGGATCCTGACGGGACTGTACGCGGTTGCCTGTCTGCCCACCACCGTGTCGAGCTGTATTGTCTTTACCCACCTTTCCGGGGGGAATACGGCGGGGAGCATGTTCAACTCCGCCCTTTCGAACATCCTCGGCATAATCGTTACGCCTCTGCTGCTTTCATTTTTACTGCGCGGAGCGGGGCGGGGAATGGCCGCCGGGGAACTGCTCCGGGTGCTGCTGTCCCTGGGGTATACAATGTTTGCCCCCGTAGCCGTCGGTCAAGCAGCCCGGATTATGCTGAAAAAACAGGCTGAAGCCGCGGGTCCACGGCTGAAAACGGTCAGCAATGTCCTCATACTGGTAATTATTTTCTTTTCGTTTTCCAAGGCGGCGGCAAACCCGGTTTTCGGAACCTATGTAAAAAAGATGGCGCTGCCCTTTTTGTATTTAGCCGCGGTCCATATCATTTTTACCGCCGCGGCATATCAGGGGGGGCGGCTGCTGGGCTTGTCCCGGAAAAGCCGGATAGCCGCTCTGTACACGGCAAGCCAGAAGAGCGCGGCCATGGGGGTGCCCTTCGTAACGACCTTCTTCTCCGGTTCACCGGAACTGCTGGGCGTGGTCCTCCTCCCCGTCATTTTTTACCACTCCTTTCAGCTGTTTTCTGCGGGAGTTGTAAAAACCCTCCCGTTTATACGGGAAGGTATATAATCGGGGACGGAGCCGGAGCTTCGAAAGCTGAAAGGGTTTTTTCGTCGGCAATGCAGGCCGTCTCGCAGTAACTGAAGTGCCGCAGCAGCTCTTCGGCGGCATGTTTAAGCTCGCCGGGCTCGGCGGAAAGAATACAATCCCGCTTGTTTTGTCTTGCTTCATCGGTAATACCGTATAATTTTCTCCGAAATCCGATAAAGCCCTTGATGCCCGGGGCAAGCTTTCTCACTTCATTGCCCACCGTACCAATTACGGCTTTTTTCAAAACGGTGCCGCTGATGCCGCCGGAAGCGGCGTATTCAAAGGCGTCCCGGAAAGTGCCTAAGGAAGCGCCGCAGCGAGGGTCCCGGTAGGAGGTAAAGGACCATATCCCTTCCGTTCCGTTTGCCTCCGCCGACACGCCGTAAGCCCCGCCTTTCATCCGTACCTGCTCCCACAAATAGCCGGTTTTCAAGGCGTGGCCGAGGAGTGTTTCCAAAGCGTTCGCTCTCGTCCCGAGCCAGGAAGCGCGGAGGGCCGCGCCGGCAAATCCGACGGCGGCCGGTACGGCAAGGCGCACCGGTTTTCCCCCGGTCAGGGGGAGACGCGGGAAGCCGGAAACCGCATCCATGAATCCGGGGCGTTCGGCAGTTTTCGGCCCCGGAGGAAGGGAGCGGAGGAGCGTTTCGGCGCGGGCGGCGGCTGTTTCGAGAAAGCTTTCTTCGGCTGTAATTTGCAGGACCGGGGCCCCGGAATGCAGCACCTTCCGCTGCAAGTGGGTAAATACTTCCCCGATGCCGGAAAAGGCGCCGGCATCAATTTCCGACAGTCGGTGGAGAAAGAAGAGCTGATCGGGGCCTTTCCAAATCTCTTCGATGCCGAGGGCCGGCTGGAAATTGCGCGCCGCCGTGAGCATTGCGTACTGGTTCCCTCTCGGGACAATCGATGCCGAAATATCATTCCGCATTTCCAGGAGAATGTCCCGAATTTTGTCCGTTCTGCCGTTGTCCGGGGTTGTTAGTATTTTTTCGAGCAGGGCAAGTCCTCTATCGAATTTGGCCTCCAGGGTTTTTATCCGAAAAAATAGATACAGTTTCGTACCGTCCCGGGTCGTGCTTCCTTCGAGCATCGATGTCAGCCCGCCGGTTTCTTCGAAAAGCGTCCGGGAAAGTTCATCGTAGGGCAGCCCTTCACATCCGATTTTATACAGGGCGCCGGTAAAGAGGGGCATGAAAAACTGTTCCTCCGACGACAGGCTTCCTAAGGGGAACCCGATATCGAGGTAGACAATACCGTTGGTATTCAGAGCGTGAGTGTACAATTTTCCTCCCGCGCAAGGACCTGCTTCGCGGGTGGGAATTAGTTCCACCCGCCGCGGAATGTCCTCCCGCTTTAAGAGGGGTATGGCGGCTAAATCTTCGGGTTTGTCCGTTTTTTCCTGAAAAGCGTTGAACAGCGCCGTTTCCCGTTCCGCCTGTTCGACAGCGGCGGGACTGTGTTCATCGATTGCAGCTTCACGAACGGTGTAGCCGGTATCGGCCTGTATCAGGACCGTACTGCGGTGATTGTTGCGGATAAGGAAGGTATCGATGAGCTTTTCAAAATACCGGCTGTCGTTTTTGTACCGCTTCCGGAGCTCCTCGAACCGGGGAGAGAACTCCATTGTTACTTCCGGCGAAAGGCCGTGGAGCCAGCCCCGCAGGCCGCGGATTAAAAGCCGGAGGCCGAAAGGGATCCCTCCCCGTTTTTCTCTGTTTCTGAACTCCACCCGGTTCATCGATCCTTCGATTACCTGTTTCGGTATTCCCCGTTCCGTTAAATCCCGCAGGGTGGAAAGAACGAGTTTTTCGAATTCCCGTTCTTTTTCAATTGATGTTCCCCTGATTCCCGCTGTAAAAACCGTCTGCAGAAGATGGGTGGTTAGGCCGCTTCCGGGCGATACGTCTTCGGCTATTCCCGATTCAACGATGCGCTGATACAGGGGAGCTCCCTGGTTTCCCAGTAATATTTCCGAAAGCACTTCCATGGAGATTAAATGGAGGGGATCGGTAACCGGGTCTGTAAGCCAGTTGATGAAAAGCATGTCTTCTTTCCCCGCTTCTTTTTTGCCCGACGCGGGACCGGAAACCTTGAAGCGCCGGGGCTGTTCCCATTTCGGTTCCGGAACAGCCGGCGGGACCGCCCGGGCTGTATCGAAACGGCTGAATACTTCCCCGTGGAGAAAGGAAAGCAGTTTTACCGCCGGGATATTTCCGTAACAATAGAACTTTCCGTTCGAGGGATGATAGTGGGCGCGGTAGTACTCGAGGAAATCGGCATACGTCAATCCGGCAATTTCTTCCGGTTCTCCGCCGCTGTCGAAACGGTAGGCGGACCGGTCGAAGAGGGAGCGGGTCGTCCATTCTCCCGCTATCGATTCTATGCTTGAATAATTCCCCTTCATTTCATTGTACACAACTCCGCCGTGGCGGATACCGCCGCCGGACGCGTGGAGATGATGTCCTTCCTGAAGAAAAATTTCTTCCTGCAGGAGGGGGAAAAAAACCGCGTCGGCATAAACCCGGAGGAGATTGAAGAAATCGTTTTCAACTAAGGAAGCGGCGGGATAAATCGTTTTATCGGGATAGGTCATCGCGTTGAGGAAGGTGTGCATGCTTCCCTGCATGAGCTGAGCGAAGGGGTCTTTTACCGGAAACTGTTTCGATCCGGAGAGCACGCTGTGTTCGATAATATGGGGCAGTCCCGATGAGTCCGTCGGCGGGGTGGGGAAGATAAAGGCGAAGACATTTTCTTCGTCATCACATTCCACATGGAAAATTTCACATCCCGTTCCGATGTGTTTGTATTGTATTCCCGCCGCATTGTATTCCGCCAATGTAATTTCGCGTATTTTTCGGTAGTTGTTTTCCAGTTGTTTCATGTTATTCCTCGGTTCGCTCAATACTACCGGTTCGGCCCGTAATGTCAAGGAGGTGTTTTTATGATATGCTCCGTCCATATGAAAAGAGAGCAGCAGATAGCGGCGGCCCGGGCGAGGGTCCGGCTGCTGTCGGCGGTCCGCCGTTTTTTCAGTTCCAAAAACCATCTCGAAGTCGAGACGCCGGTGCTCTCCCCCGTGCGGATACCGGAATCTCATATCGGGGTGTTCACCGCCGGTTCTCTCTGCCTGGTTCCTTCCCCGGAAGTCTGGATGAAACGGCTGCTTGCCGCCGGTTTTCCCAGCTGTTTCCAGATTACAAAAAGCTTCCGGAACGGCGAGCAGACGGGACGGCACCACAACCCCGAGTTTACAATGCTCGAATGGTACACCATCGGGGCCGGGTATATGGACTCACTTAAGCTCACGAAGGAACTGCTGCGGGCCCTTGGGTTCGACGGTACGTTACTTCCCGACGGCGGGACTGCCGCCGTTATGCCGGTACGGGAAGCCTTTCTGCGCTGCACGGGGATCGATTTAGAACAGTGCGGAACAAGCGCGGATTTTCAGGCGGCCGGCAGGGCGGCGGGGTACGATCTTGACTGCGGCACCTGGGAGGAATGTTTTCATAAGATCTTCCTGCAGCATATTGAGCCCCGGCTTAAGGATTTCCCCGTCCTCTTTTTATGCGACTATCCGGTACAAATACCCTGTTTGGCGAAAAAGAAGGCCGGCACCCTTTTCAGGGAACGGTGGGAGCTGTATATCCGCGGAATAGAAATTGCAAACTGTTTTACCGAAGAGACCGACCCCGGCGCGGCGGCCGAATTCATGCGGGAGGAAATCGCGGCAACGGAGCGGGAAAACGCGGACGGCCTTCCCGCCGTACCTTTCGACGCGGACCTGCCGGAAATCAGCGGCCGGATGCCGGCATGCTCGGGTGCCGCGCTGGGAATCGACCGTCTGCTGATGGTGCTGACAGGGGCCGAAAGCATCGGCGAAGTGCTGCTGTTCCCCGCTGCTCCGGAGGGCCGGTCCGGTTAGTAAAGTTCCGTAAGCAGTTCTTCGGCAACGGCAGTTTCATCCCACGGAACGGGTCCGTCGTTGTAGATAATGCTCTTCTCATGCCCCTTCCCGAGGAGGAGGACCGTGTCCCCCGGTCCGGCAAGGGAGAAAGCTTTCCGTATCGCTTCCCGCCGGTCGGGTATCAGCAGGAGGTCGTCCCCCTCCGATTTTCCGCCGCAGCCCGCGGCGATCTCCTTTAGAATCGCACCCGGGTCCTCTCCCCGGGGGTCTTCATCGGTTAGGACAATAATATCGCAGTATGTGTCCGCTGCCGCTCCCTGTTTCGGCCGTTTCCCCGGGTCCCGCTCGCCCGCGGAGCCGAAAACGGCAATAAGACGTTTTTCAGTCTGCCCGCGGAGGAGGGGCAGCACCTTGGAAAAGGAACCGGGGGTATGGGCATAGTCGACGATAACCCTAAAAGGCTGTCCTTTCGCGATGATGTTCATTCTTCCCGGCACCGGCTCGAGCTGACCGGCGGCTTCCGCGAGCATGTCGGGCGGACAGTCCCCGGCTTCCCGGGCGGCGAGAAAGGCGGCGGCATAGTTCTCGAGGTTAAAACTGCCGATAAAGGGCAGCCGGGCGGAAAACCGCCGTCCCCGGTATGCAAACGTACAGTGAAGGGCCTCGGGCAATTGCCGATACGAAAGAACGCTGAAGTCCCTCTCCGCGGAGGGGCGCAGACTGTAGGTGCGGATATCGGAACCGGCCCGGGCCGCGGTATCGATAAAGTAGCCGGCCTGAGGGTCGTCGGCGTTGATGACCGCGGTGCGGGCATTTCTGAACAGATTTGCCTTGTCCCGGCGGTACTGTTCGAAGGAGCCGTGAAATTCCAAGTGTTCGTGGGAAATATTAGTCAGCACCCCGGCGGAGAAGTGAACGTCCCGCAGCCGCTCTGTTTTCGGTGAAAGTCCGTGGGACGTCGCTTCTATTACGGCGTATTCGGTGCCGTTTTCCCGCATCTCGGCTAACAGGCCCTGTATTTCCGGGGCTTCGGGTGTGGACTGCCGAAGATAATTATGGCTCGTACCGGCGCCGGTGTTGAACTGGACGGTAGACAGATACCCGGCGGGAAGCCCGCAAGCCCGCAGAAGCTGATAGATAAAATAGACGGTCGTGCTCTTCCCGTCGGTACCCGTTACTCCAATGGTGTACATCGATTCGGAGGGCCTGTCGAAAAAGGCGGATGACAAGGCGGACATCGCCTCTCTGCAGTTTTGTACCTGAAGATAGGTTGTCCCCGGATGAAAATTGTCCAAATCCCCCTCATAGACAACCGCCTTCGCACCCCGCCGGACCGCGTCGGAGATGAACCGTTTTCCGTCGCTGTGGATCCCCGGAAGTGCAAAAAAGAGAGACCCCGCCGAAGCCCGTCTCGAATCGTAGCAGAGGGCCGAAATGTTCTCTCTGTTGATGGAGTCGATAAAAGCTGTTAATCTTTTTTCCATAGGCGTAAATGGTACCATATACAGTGTTGAAAGAAAAGAATTATGGATGACCGGTATCTGACGAGTCAGCTTATCGCGTATATCGGCAACAAACGGGCCCTCATTCCGTTTCTGCGGGACGTGTTTGTCGATCTCCATGCGAAGCACCCAGTTTCCCGTTTCAGCGACCTCTTTGCCGGTTCCGGTGCAGTTTCCCGGCTGGGAAAGTCCCTCGGGTTTTCCGTTTATGCGAATGACTGGGAAACATACTCGTATATTATCAATTCCTGTCACATTGCCGAAGACAAGAAGGATGTTTATCGGCTTTTTTCAGACAGCGGCGGCATCGAGGGGGTCATCGAAGAATTCAACCGGCTGCCTCCCCGGGAAAACGGGTACATCAGCAGCTTCTACGCCCCGAAATCGACGGAATCGGCGGATTACCGGCGGGAGCGGCTTTTTTACACCAGGGAAAACGGCGTTTTCATCGATACGGTGCGGGAGGAAATCGAGGAACGGTATCCGGGCCGGGACCTGCCCGCGGTTCGGATGCGGGAAAAGCAAATACTTCTTGCCGCTCTGCTCTACCAGGCGGCCACCCATGCCAATACGTCGGGGGTTTTCAAGGCCTTTCACAAGGGTTTCGGCGGTCACGGCGGAGACGCCCTTTCCAGAATAACCCGTCCCATGCGCCTGCAGGTTCCGGTACTGATCGACGGGGAAACCCCGTGTTTCGTTACCGCGGAGGACGCCGCGAAGGCGGTGGAAGGAGAAAGTTTCGATCTGTGCTACTTAGATCCGCCCTACAACCAGCACCAGTACGGGAGCAACTATCATCTGCTCAACACAATCGCCCGGTGGGACAAACCTCCTCAGCCGCTGACCCTGGATGAGACGGGGCGGCTCCGGGACAAGGGAGGCATTAGAAAAGACTGGAACGCGACAAAATCGGAGTTCTGCTACAAAAATACAGCCGTTTCCGCCTTTCGCGGTCTGCTAGACCGTATTGATGCCCGGTATATCGTGTTAAGTTACAATACCGAAGGGATTATGCCCTACGGCGAAATCCTGGACTTGCTGGAAAAACGGGGGAATGTCAGTCTTTACTCTTCGGAATACATTACCTACCGAGGCGGACGGCAAAGTATTTCCCGGAAGACACACAATGTCGAGTTCCTTCTCGTATGTTCATCCGCGGGACCGGTGAAACCGGGAGGGACGGAGAATGTCCCACGTTTTTTTCTGGAAAATAAAATCCGCACCCTTTCCCGGGGGGCCTTTTATCCGGACAAGATACAAAAGGCCTTTTCCTGCTCCGGCGGAGTGCTGATGTACGGGGATGCAGGGTCTTTTGTAGGTATTCCCATGGAGGGGTATACCTATTTCAGCGCATTTCCCGGACAGGATGAAATGTCGTTATTTTCGGAGGAAGAGTTAACCGTGTTTTATGAAACGCTCCTAGGCTGTGCCGTTGAAAATAAATATGAGGAGTGCGGGGTCCTGCTGAAACTCCTCGATAATGCCGGCGGTGATGTTCCGGGGCAACGGAAAAAACTGGAACAGCGGTTTGTAAGGGCCTTAAAAAAAATCGCCCATAAAAAATATCTTGTTGAATATTCGAATATCATCCGGGGTATCAACGGAAGGAAACTGTATTATTTCCAGGAGGAACTGGATAGAATACGGGAGATTGCCGAAAAGCGGTTTACAGGCTAAAGATTAGGATAAAGGATAGAAGGAACGGTATGATCAATCAAGTCCATATTTCAAAAAAGATAATCGGGAAGATGAAAGAACAGGGGGTCAATGTCGATCTTACTACGGAGATCCTCGACAATTACAACAACGGAGAGTACGATTCCGTACGGCCAATCCGGGTGGAAGAGATACCGGAAGTGGACGGCCGGCGCATTATCGATATCCGCGGGCCATTTTCGTGGAGGTGTCTCCGGCAAAGGGCCCTGGAAAACATTCATGCCCTGAATCCGTCGCTGACCGTCGAAGAATTCGGCCGCGGGGAAGGGGAGGACCTGGTTTTCAGCAGGGAGGACCTGGAAATGATCGGGGAAATGCTCCTGCCCTACGTTTCCTACGGGATCCTCAACGGGGGGTCCGCCACCAGTTACGCGGACGAAAAGAAAAACAAGGGGTATCAGCGTCAGCTGTTCGAGGATGAACAGGAACTGTTCAAGCGCTATGCCGGTGAAATCGGGGACAAATCGAAGGGAATTACCTCCGGTTTTGTACAGGCGGACGGGACGCCGGGGCCCAGTTTTATCGAACTGAAAATGAGGAACCTCCTTATTCAGGCGCTGCGGTACAAGAACAGGTACGGTACGGCATCGCTTCAGCCGGTTTTTCCCATGTTTCAGATGACGAGTATTAAAAATAACGATGAAATTACCCGGGCGTATGAAGGTTTCGCGAAAAGTCCGTTCCTGAAACCGCTGATCGATGCCGCGAATTGCACTAGTACCGATGTACTGACGGGAATACAGCCCCTGTTAGCGGCATATACCCACAGCGAAGAAGGGAGGCCGAAATTTATTTTTACCGCTGCTTACGGGAAAAAAGACGCGATTCTCCCTCTTCCGGGAGGGCACGGCCAGAATTTTTTCGTCCTTGCGGGAGTGTATCGGGAGCTGTTTTCAATGGGAAAACGGTTCGTGTATTTGACCAATGTCGACAATCTCGGCAGTACGGTGGACCCGGTTGAGGTGGCGATGCTTGCGCTGTCCGGCAGGAAGGCGGGATTCGATTTTTCATTCAAGACTCCCCTCGACGTCAAGGGAGGAATCCTTGTCCGGGACGCCCATTACGGGCTTACCACCGGGGATATCGGGCCGGCAATTTCCGCGGAAGAAGTGGCCGAGCAGGAGTCCGCGGGCAAAAATGTTCTGTTTAACTGCGGGACCGGCCTGTTTAATCTTCAATTTTTAACGGAAAATCTCGACACAATTGCCCGGGAACTGCCGGTACGGTTCTCGGACCAGAACAAGGACGCCGGTAAATACTCGCAGGCGGAACAGGTTACCTGGGAGGTGCAGGGAATGCTGGACGATTTTTTAGGGTTTGCCGTGGATAAGTACCGGCGGTTTCTAGCGTCGAAACTGCTGTTGGAAAATTTTCTTACCAGCGGAATCGGCATCGAGAGCATCGATGATACCGCCTTTCGGCAGGTCGCGGAAAACCTGAACCGGGGGCTCGAGGCAAAACTCCGGGAAGATTACGGATTGAAATTTACCGGCGGGAAATGGGAGCCTAAAACGCCGGCCGAGCTGGCCGGAGCGTAACGGGGAGCGTTCAGCCCCTCCGTTTCGCGAAAAGCGGTTTTCGGAGATGTATCGCGCTTTCCGGACACATCTCCTGACAGCAGTAGCACCGAATACAGTTGCCGTAGTTGTAAACAGGGGGCTGCTCCTTCCCCGCTGCCGTCCAATGCAGCGCCTTCGGCCGGGCCGGGCAGGCCTCTACGCAAACCCCGCAGCGGACACACTTTTCCGGACGGATATACGGTTTCGGCACGCGCAAATTCGTAAGAAAACTGAAGGGACCCTGTCCCTGGAAGGCGTGAATTTGTCCCCGGTCAATATGGAAGTCGGGCTTTACAAACTGCCGGAAATCGTCCCCCGTAAGCTCGATGTCTTCTTCTTTCCAGGAGCCCATACCGTTTTCATAGCCGAAGGTAATGGTGGGAATAATTTCCGGATCGAGATCGATCAATCTGCAGAAAGTCGCGTCCAAGGCAATCGGGTCCGCCGCGAAAATGAGAACGTTCATGCGGACCGGGTCTCCTCCCCGCGGCCCGTTGCCCTCCATTCCCATAATGCCGTCCATAATATAAAGCCGGGGTGAGAGGTAATGGTTTAAATCGAGGAGCATTTTTCCGAAATCCCTGGCATCGGGATACTGAATGTGAAAGGCCGATTTCGCGAGTCCCGGTACACATCCGAACTGGTTTTTTACCGCCCCGGTAATCCGTTCGAGTCCGTGGGTCTTCAGTTTGGGAAGGCTGACAATACCGTCCGCTTCTAAGGCGCCGTCGGCAATGGTAAATGTTTTCTGTATAAGGGGATTTTTTATCTCCACCTTTTTCCCGTTGGTAAAATCCGCCAATTCTATATGCAGTTGTTCCGCCGCCGCGGCCAGCCCCGTTTTCCTTACCGCGTTTGTTACCGAACCGAAACCGGGATGGTCCCCGAAGGTTACCCGTGCACCTGCGGCCAGAAACTGTTGTGCCGCGGCGGAAAAAACCGACGGGTGGGTGTTGATGCATTTGCTCGGATCGTCTCCGAATAAAAGGTTCGGCTTTAAAAGAATGGTTTCTTCGGGACGTACAAACTGCTCTATTCCCCCCAAAAGGTCGATTCCCTTCTTTACGGCAGCCGTAACTTCTTCCTGTTCATATGTTTCACAGCGGAGGAGAGCAACTTTTGTCATTTAAATTTCTCCGTTGGATAATTTTCCGAAAATGATGTGATACGTGTCCTTCGCAATCTGCAGTTCTTCGTTTGTCGGAACTACGCAGATGGAGGTTGGTGAGTAGGGTTCGGAAATAATCCCCTTATTTGAACTTACCTCGAGGTTTTTTCGGTAATCCATAACGATCCCGACACTTTCCAAGCGGTGGCAGATGCGCTCACGCATCCGTGTTCCGTGCTGGCCGATACCTCCGGTAAAAACGAGAATATCGAGGCGGACAATGTTTGCCGCGTAGGCCCCGATAAAGAGCCTTATTTGGTGCGCGTAGACGTCCAGGGCCTGCCGTGCCCGTTTGTTTCCCTCTTCGGCGGCCTGTTCCAGGTCGCGTAAATCGTTGGAAATGCCGGACAATCCGAGGAGCCCGCTTTTTTTATTCAGCATTTCGTTCAGGTCCTCGGGGGAGTATCCCCGTTCCTGAAGATACAAAAGTATTGCCGGGTCGATGTCGCCGCTTCTCGTCCCCATTACCAGGCCGGAGAGGGGGGTAAAGCCCATGGAGGTCTCCACCGATTTCCCCTGGGAAATGGCCGTTATAGACGCCCCGTTTCCGAGATGGCAGGAAATAACGTTGGTATTGGTTATCGACCGTTTCATCAGCTTTACGGCCTCTTCCGCGACATATCGATGGCTGGTGCCGTGAAAGCCGTACCGCCGAATTTTGTATTTTTCATACAATTCGTAGGGGATCCCGTACAGATAGGAAGCGGGGGAGATGGTCTGGTGAAAGGCGGTGTCGAAAACGGCAACTTGTTTGCATTTCGGCAGCATGGCAGAGGCCGCTCCGATTCCCATCAAGTGGGCCGGATTATGCAGCGGCGCGAGCTCCGAGTTTTTATCGATTACCTTGATAACCTCCTCGTCGATGAGGACCGATTCGGAATATTCCTCCCCTCCGTGGACTACCCGGTGGCCGATTCCCGCTATCTCTTCAATCGATTCGAGGATGCCGTTGGCAGGGTCGGTAAGGGCTTCTTTTATCAGCTCCATGGCCTCCGTATGGTCCGGAATGACGAGTTTTCTGGAAATCCGGCCGTTTATCGATTCCTGGGAAATGCTCCCTTCATTTTCGCCGATCCGCTCCACTAAACCACGGCCTAAACTTTCTTCGGAGGGCATATGATACACTTCATACTTTACGGAAGAACTGCCGCAGTTGATAACAAGTATTACTTTTTCTATCATGGTTGTACTCCGATGAACACTTTTTTCCGCATCTTAGTAAAAAATTCTGTTTCTGTATACAAATAATAGCGGTCTTGTGATAGACTCTACCACATATGGCGGCGATACTTATAGTGGACGATGAACCGGCTATCCGGAAATTATTGGCAGTGATGTTCCAGGAACAGGGACATGCGGTCTATCAGGCTTCCAACGGCGTGGAAGCCATCAATATTCTTGCCTCGAAGTCAATCGAATTGATGATTATCGATATTGTCATGCCGGAGCAGGGAGGCATTGAAACGATAATGAAGGCCAGGGAAAATAACGACGATTTGAAAATCATCGTTATCTCCGGCCGGGTGTCGGTGGATAACGATGCTTTTCAAAACCTTGTGAAACAGTACAAGGTGGACCGGGTTTTCGATAAACCCTTCGATAAGGACGTCATTTATAAAACCGTACTGGATTTGACGGGCTGAGTTCCCGGAAAATGTTTACCGTTTATTGCTGAATATCATATTGAGAAATTGATTGATATACTGCAGAAGAAGTTCATCCTTCCGTTCTTCCGATACGGTTGGTTGCAGCGGTGTTCCGGTGCCGCCTTCCTCCTCAGTATCATCCACTGCTTCCGATTCCAAAGCGGCTATCGCCGTAATAATGTCCTCTTCCCGAAGAATTTCCCCGTCCCCGTCGAGGAGTGTCCGGTATGTAAGGGTGCCGTCGGCCAGCTGCTGAAAGGGAATTGTACCGTCGGCCGCGACCGATTTCGGATTACACCAGCCGCTTACGGTTAGTGCCTGCACCCCTCCGCTTAGGGATGTATTCCTCGAGCCTTGCAGGAAGCTCATTCCGGAATCGTCCGTTTCCTGTACCCGTACCGCAATGGATGCGGATAGAGCTATGTCTTCTTCTCCATCCGTGTTGCCCCGCCGCGAACTTGCAGCTTCCGGAAGAAAGGAGAAGAGATTTCCGGTTTCCCCGCCGGAAAACGTCAGAACCAGCTCCCGTTCCCCGGAGCTCGTTGATGAGAATGATAGTTTTGTGTCCGTATTGATTGTAACAGTAAGAATTTGGCCGGGCAGCAGCTGCCGAGTTCCCGTTCCGTAACTGCTGAACTCTTCGTCCCATAAACTCTCAGCAGCCGTGAAAACCATTGGAAAGCAGAGTAGAATCGCTACTAAACTGATCGTCTTCATATAAAGCCCAACTGCCGGCCGTCTAATGGATTAGCCTTTCTTTTTATGCCTGTTTTTTCTCAACTTTTTCTTGCGTTTATGAGTCGCAATTTTATGCCGTTTTCGTTTTCTACCGCAAGGCACTTAATAAACTCCTTTTTTTGAATATATAGCTTTCAGTCGTGGTCCGTCCAGGTATTATGCAAATTTACCACCTATCCGTCAAGAGATGAAAAAATAGAGTTGAATACTCCGCGTTTTATACGATATATTTACTCAATTACCGATGGAACAAGTGCATGGGAAAATTCAGATTAATTACTCCGATCCTGAAATCAACCAAATAATCCGCGGTAAGGCGGAAGATCAGGATACGGAGAAATATACACTGCACTTTAATCAAAATGAAGAATTTTTCATTCGCGCGGAAAAAGATTTTACGGTCCCGAGCTTTCCGGTACATCACGATGTAAAATTGAAAAATCCCGAGAAAGGATACCTTTTGACCCTGAAGACGCTGATGGAAGAACTTGCCGGCATTTTTCCCCAGGTCTTTGCCGGGATGACCTATTTTTTCGATCCCGCCGAGATCCTCCGTCCCTGTTTTTTTCAGCTTTTCCGCTTTAGGGATGCCCAGTATCTGTACCTGCTCCGTCTCGATTTTCATTTCAAACCCCACGATTCGGAGATCATCAAGCAGGGTTCGAACGATTCGACCACCGCGTTCAGGACCGACAGCCTGTTTCTCGAGGGAGACATTATACCGCTCGAGCAGACAGTTTCGGAGCAGGGGAAGCTTCTCGCTTTTCTGATAAAACAGACGGTGGACCAGACATGGATCGGAGAAACCGGCAGGGGATATTTTGTCCAGGGCATCTGGATGGACAGTGAATTGACAAAATTCTTTTCAAAGCTCTTTCTTCCGCCGGAAAAACGGATGTATCCCTATTATCCCTTTGTTTGCAAATACCGCACCATTATCTTCAACCTGGTTGATTTATCGTTTTCCGGAAGGAAAAAATACCTGCCGTATCTGGTGGAGGCCGTACAATTTATCGAACCGGAAATGGTACGGATTCAGGAGGCCCTGCGGAAGGACGAGTTTTCACCGGACCTGCCCCTCTTCGAGGAAATGAGACGGCAGGTCCCGGAACGGTGGAGGGAGGCCTGGGACGATATCGGGATAACCAGGTATCTAAACGAGAAAGATATGAAGGAGTTTTCCCTTGAGCTTCAGGCTTGAGGATATTGCGGGATTACGGGTTACCGTTATGGGGCTCGGACTGCACGGCGGCGGGACCGCTTCGGCCCGTTTTTTCGCGTCCCGCGGCGCTGATGTTACCGTTACCGATCTCCGGACTGAAGCGGAACTCTCTTCTTCCATGGAGCAGCTTCGGGATTTTCCGGTCCGCTACGTTTTAGGCCGGCACGAATACGAAGATTTCCGCTCCGCAGACATGGTAATAAAAAATCCGGGGGTCCCCGGTACTTCCCCGTATCTGCTTGCGGCAAAGCGGGTGGAAACGGACATTTCCGTATTCCTCCGCCTCGTGGACCCGCCCCTTCTCGCGGTAACGGGGACAAAGGGAAAGTCCACAACCGTTTCCGCACTTCATTATATTTTACAGGACCTGTACCCCGGCGTACGGCTGGGGGGTAACATCACCATCTCTCCCCTGGCTTTTATCGATGAACTGCCGTCCTCGGAAAGCGGCACCCCTCCCGTGATCTTGGAGCTTTCATCGTGGCAGCTGGCGGACCTGCGGGGAATGGATGTGCTTCATCCGGAAATAAGCTGTATTACGAATATTCTCTACGATCATCAAAACAGATACAGCCGTTTCGAAGACTATGTGGAGGATAAAAAGGAAATTTACCGGGGACAGAGGCGAAACGGCGTTTCCCTGTTTTTGTATGATGACTACGGCAGAAGTTTCGGGGCGGAAAGGGAAAAAGAAGGGGAAGTCCTCTATTTTGCCGACGGCCCCCTGCCGAAGGGGCTGGAGGGGGGATGGCTTCGGGCGGACGGAGGGGGCGTGCTGCGCCGCCGGGGAACTGTATTGGAGCTGCTGCCGCCGGACGCGGAACTTCCGGGCAGACATAACCGGCTCAATCTCCTCTGCGCGGGGATCATGGCCCTGCTCGGCGGGGCGGACAGCGGCACCGTCCGCCGCCGGGCCGCCGCCTTTAAAGGTATTCCTCACCGGCTCGAGTACGCGGGAGAAGCCGCTGGGGTGCGGTTTTACAACGACAGCGCCGCTACGATCCCGGAGGCGGTGGTTTCCGCGGTACGGAGTTTCCCCGGGGAATGCGTTCTTATTACCGGCGGCACGGATAAGGAGCTGATATTCACACCATACGAAACTATAGCACGGAAACCGGCGGCGATTGTTCTTCTTTCGGGAAGCGGCACGGAAAAGATTATTCCGATACTAAAAAACCAGGGGGTGGAATACAGCGGACCCTACGAGGACCTGGGCAGGGCGTGCCGGAAAGCGCTGGAGTTCTCACGCCCCGGCGGTGTCGTGCTGTTTTCGCCGGGGTGTGCCTCGTTTGAATATTTTAGAAACGAATTCCACCGGGGGGACGCTTTCAAGGAGGCGGTGAGGGGGCTTAAAAAAACTGTTTGACATTTGGAAGGAATAGAGTATAATTTTTCTTGGAAAAGGTAATAAATAAAAAGGAGAAATAATATGTATAAGAGAATTTTGGCTGTTGTTGTCATTCTTATCGCCGCCGCCGGTGCCGCGTTTGCTCAGCAAACGAAAATCCCCTATGTCGACATAGAGGAAGCACGGGGGAAGATCCAGTCCTTGGAAGACGCGAATACAAAGATGAAAGCTGAAATCGACGAAAGCAGGGCCGCAAACGGCGAGTTGGAAAATCAAATTGAAGACTGGCAGAAGCAGATTAACGAGATCGAGTTTATTCTTGTCCGGGTAAAAGAAAAGGGTTCCGACCTGTACGAAATTTATTCCGACATTGTCGATAAAACGCAAAAAGCAAACGCCCATGAAGCCATCGAGAAAAACCGTGAGCTGCGGGACCAGCTGGAAGCGAAAATTGTAGTGCTTGAAAAGCAGATTGCGGACGCGCAGAAGGAAATGGATTCCAATTCCAAGACTGTCGGCATTAACAATAACAAGATAAGCCGGAATGCCGATGAAATTAACATGTTAAACGCGTCTATCGAAAAAACCGAGGCCCAGAAGGAAGTTCTTACCTCGTATATCGATAATGTAAACGAGATCAACTCGGAAGCGGAATCGTTTCTCGGCGCGGCGAAATAAGACGCCCTTACCGTTTCCGTACTTTTTTGTAGTAGAAGTTCCGCAGCTTTTCCCCGGCGCCGGAAATAGTGTAGAGCACGGGCTTTATCGGGTAATCCCAGCAGCCGAAACGGTGGACGATTTCGCCGCCGAACCCCGTTTTGAAGCGGTAGAGACCGTGCATGGGGTGGTCCGGATCGTTTGTCGGGGGAATGCCGAAAAAATCGTAGCCGCGGCAGCCCTGTTCCTTCGCCCGGCGGATGGCGTGCCACTGCAGGGCGTAGGCGGGCATGTAATTTCTCTTGTAATTGTTCGATGCCCCGTAGAGATAAACCGCCCGGCCGCCGAAGGCCGCGGTTATAATTCCCGCGGCGTTTTTCCCGTCAATGGAAGCCATAAACAACTGTAATTCCGGTTTCGGACCGGGGAACGTTTCCGCAAGTCGGAACAGTCCGGTGTAGTATTCTTTTTCGTGGATGGTTATCTGGTCCCGCCGGGCCGTTTCCGTATACATTTCATACCACTCCTCCAATTCTCCGGTCCCGGCTTCCCGGACAACGACGCCCTTTTTTTCGGCAAGGCGAATATTGTACCTGGTTTTCGACTTCATTCCCGCGAGAATTTCATCTTCCGGCCGGGATATATCGAGGATGACCGTACTCGGCGGCTGAATATCGACGGATGCCTTGACCAGGGGCGGATGGATCCCGACGAAACCGACATAGTCGTCGGACATTCTCCAGGGCAGGTCGAATCTGACAAAAACGCAGTTTTGCGGCAGGTGCGGAAGCAGCAGTTCGGTTATTTCCATGAGATAGGTCCCCGGCTCTTCCGGAGGTGTTTCCTGCCGTTCCGGATTGATCATCATCGGCCCGTGGGGAACGTATGCGAGGGTCATGCCGGGGCCGTACTTCCGAATGTATACCACCAGGGGAAATGTCCCGGCATCGAATGCCAGGGCCCGCTGATCGAATTGTTCCTTAAAAGCGCCCCAGAAGCCCGATTGGAAGAGATTGTCCGCCCCCGGGAGCTGTTCCAGCGTACACGGCGTAAGGGTAACGCTATCCACTGTCAGCCGACTTTCCCCCGGCTGATTGTCCGGGTGCGCACCGGTTTTCCTCCGCAGACGAGGGGTTTTTCCCCGACGAAAACCGTATTGTCCGCGACGGTAAGGGGAATTTCAAAAAAATGATCGATTTTCAATTTCGTATATTCCGAGGACGGTTTCGGTTCCTGCCCCTCGAGAAGGACCTGTGTCCCCGGATCGGCGTCTACAAAGAGGACTTCAACTTTTTCAGCTTCCCCCTCTCCCTGTTCTGCCGCAAGAAGCATGCCTTCGCTTTTTACGCCCCGCAGTTTTGCCGGTTTCAGGTTAGCAACCAGGATGATGGTTTTTCCGAGAAGCTCTTCCTCGCCGTAGTGGGGGACGAGACCGGACACAATCTGCCGTTCTTCCTCTTCTCCCGCATCTACCGTTTCTATGTACAGGGTGTCCGCGTCGGGATGGCGCCGGATGTCCGTAATTTTCGCCGCCCGCAGGTCCACTTTTTCCGTAAATAACTGTTCCACTGAATTCTCCTTTTCCTTTTTTTCTTTCCGCTCTTGCTGAGTGCCGGCAAATTGTTCCCGCAGCGCGGCAATATGATCATCTTCCAGGCGCTGAAAGAGGATGGCCGGCTCAACGATTCGGCCGAGTCCTTCGGTTTTTCCCAGGTCTTTCCAGGTGGCGTCCTTTAGCTGCAGGAAGTTCATGACTTTTGCCGAGGTTTCGGGAATGTAGGGGGACAGGAGAATGGACAGATCTTTTACCAGATAGGTTAAATTACAAAGCAGGTCCGCCGCGGCTTCCGGTTCTTCGTTCCGTGTCCTCCAGGGCTCGCCGTCTTGAAAAACCTTGTTCCCCATGGAGCTCAAGGTTAGAATTTCCTTTAGCGCGTCTTTTAACTCGGCCCGTTCCAGGAAGCCGGTTATCTTCTCCTCCGACTCCCGTATTTTTTCCCATAAGGCGGCATCTATCCGGCCTTCGGGAACACAGCCGTTGTAGAAGCGGTGCGCGAAGGTAAGGGTCCGGTTTACGAGGTTGGCGAAGTTGCCGATGAGTTCCGAGTTGACCTTTACCTGCATGTCGTCCCAGGTAAAGACGGCGTCCGCTTTTTCCGGCCGGTTGTAGTAGATATAAAAACGCCACGCATCTGCGGAAATCCCCGTGTCCTTCGCGTCGCTGCCGAATAC
>CAZSGZ010000022.1:18516-24880 GCA_964606455.1 uncultured Spirochaetales bacterium | reverse complement strand
TTCTAGCGTATATAAAGTGCACAGATTTAGCGTGTTTCCAGTGCCAAAATGTTGAAACACGAAAGGTTAAAGGAACACATGTAGGCTACACCTTCGGCAGGCTGGGCAACTTTATCAATGCCGAACTCTTCGGCAGGGTTACAACCGCTCCCTGGGGCATGATATTCCCCCACGCCCGCCGCTTTCCCGTAAGCGAAGCATGGGTCCGGGAAACCGCGGCGAAAATCGGCATGGAGCTGCCGGAAACCGGCTTTGTCAACCTGCCGCGCCATCCGACCCAGCTCTACGAGGGCTTTTTCGAAGGGGTTGTCCTCTGGCTCGTTCTCTGGTTTGTTTTCAGAAAACGGAAGAAATTCGACGGATACATTATCGGCCTCTATATTATCGGTTACGGCATTATCAGGTTCGTTATCGATTACTTCCGGATGCCCATATCCCGGGGAGATTTTCTCTTTCGCCTTTCGCCGGTAGAAAACCCGCCGTACCTGCTGTTAACCCCCTTTAACTTTATCACCAGTCAGCTCTACAGTTTTTTGATGATTCTAGGGGGCATACTCTTTTTTATCGGTGCAAAAAAATACGCGGAACGGAAACTCGCAAGGGCGGAGGAAGAACAGAATGTAAAAAAGACATCCGGACGGAAACTGCGGAAAAAAATCAAGTGACAGCACCGCTGACCGCGTATGTTTTTTAACTACCGTCTGTTCTTCCGGCATGTATGGACATCTCTCTTTCACGGAAAAAACAGTGATCTCCGTTTCGGGCCGAAGCGGATCAGGTTTTTCATTTTCTTTTTCCTGCTCTTTCCGGGCCTCTGGCTGATTACGCACGCCGGGTTTCTGCTGGACCATATTTTTTTCGGAGGATTTAGGAAACAAAACGTCGCGAACCCGGTGTTTATCCTCGGTAATTTTAGAAGCGGCTCCACTATGCTGCACCGCCTTCTTGCCCGGGACACTTCAAACTTTACCTCCATTAAAACATGGGAAATTTACAGTGCCCCATCCATTTCACAGCGAAAATTCCTTCGCGGCCTCCGCATTGTCGACGGCTTCTTCGGCGGCCGGCTGCACAGGCTGCTTCTGGACTGGAACAGCCGGCAGCTCGGCCGGGTCAGGATCCACACCGTCGGCATCTACGAACCCGAAGAAGACGAGGGGCTGTTCTACTATGTCTGGTACAGCCTCTTCGTTTGGTTTTTCTTCCCCGATCAGTTTCAATACGCGCGGTTCGACATATTCGACCGCTTCCTGGAAGCGCCGGTAAAGCGCCGGATTATGCGGTTTTACCGCCGCTGTATTCAGCGCCACCTGTACTGCCGCGGTACAAATCTGACCTACCTTTCCAAGAACCCTTCCCACACGGGGAAAATCGATTCCCTTCTGCGGGAGTTTCCCGATGCCCATATCGTCTATTTGTACCGGAATCCGGACGACATGATCTCTTCCACCGTCAGCTGGTTTTCATTTGCCATGCACTACTTCGGCGATATTCCCGAAACATATCCGCATAAAGATGTTATCATGGAAATGGCTCGGCACTATTATCTTTATCCGGCAAAGCGTCTCGAAAAGGAAAGCCCGGAACGGTATATGATGATTGATTACAAGGATTTAACCGGCAGACTGGAAGAGGTCGTTGCCGCGATGTACCGGCAATTCGGATTTACCATGGATGACCGATTTGCACGTGAACTCCGTAGAACCGCCGTACGTTCGAAAAGTTACGCCAGCAGGCACTACCATTCACCTGAGCAGGTGGGTATTTCAAAAGAGGAACTGGACCGGTATTTCGGCGATATTCCCTTGTTTCAACCGAAAATTGTTAAAGGAAGAATATCCGGATGAAAAAAAACGTTATGGAGCGGGAGGGGATAACCCTCTTCGATGTTTTTTCCGCCATTTTTAAAATTTGGAAACAAGAAACACTGCGCCGGCTCTTCGCGAACCGCCGTATTATTGCCAATATGGTCCGCGCGTCCCGGCGGCGGAAACGGATGCTTCAAACCGAGGGCGTGTGCGTACCGGCGGCGATAGCGGTAAGCCCGACGGAACGGTGCAATCTCCGATGTATCGGCTGCTACTCCCGCTCCCACCCGAAGGAGGAAGAATTATCGAAGAAGGTAATGAACACACTCCTCGCTGATGCCGTCGATTGCGGCGTCGGTATGTTCGTTATAACCGGGGGCGAACCCTTTATCCGCGGCGACATGACCGATTTTTTCCGTGCCCGTTCCGAGGCGCTTTTTCTCGTTATTACCAACGGTACCCATTTTCAGGAACCCTTAGCGGATGAGCTTGCGGCCTGCGGCAATGTAATACCCGTCCTCAGTATTGAGGGAAATGAAGAACAAACCGACGGAAGACGCGGGGAGGGGGTTTATCAGGCCGTTTTTCACGCAATGGAGCTGTGCCGACGCCGCAAAATGATATTCGGGTTTTCCACCGTCTGTACCAATGCCAATATTGACTATGTCGGAAGCGGTGCTTTTGTCGATACGATGGTGCGGGCCGGATGCACCCTCGGCTTTTACAATGAACTTATCCCGATAGAACAGGAAGATCTGCGGTTTCTTCCTGCAAGGGAACAGAAGGACAGGTTCAAAAAGGAACTTGCCGTCCACAGAAAAGAGAAACCTATTGTGCTTATCAATCTGCCGGAAGATGAATATGATGCCCGAGGCCGCTGCATGGCCGTCGGCCGGGGGGCAATGCATATCAATGCCGGGGGGTGGGTGGAACCCTGCCCCTTCGCGCATTACGCCCGGGAAAACATCAACACGCACTCGTTTCGGGAAATACTGGCTTCTCCCTTTCTTCGGGCGCTTCGGGACCACCCGTACGCGCTGCAGCACGGTGAAATCGGCTGTGCGCTGGTCAGCAACCGCGCCATTCTCGAGGATATTGCCCTGCAGACGGGAGCTCAAAAGACATCCGCCGCGAAGGGCATTTGTCACGATTAAGCGAATTTATTTCTCGAAAGGCTTTTTTTTCTTGTCTTTTTTATCCTGTTCGTATTTATTCACCGCATGGTCATACATGTTCTTCTTTTTTAAATCTTTCATCGTGTCTTTGAATTGGTTCAAGGCACTTTCCATGTCTTTATTATCTTTTTCCATTTTCACACCCTCAAACAATGTAGTTTCTGTTTCATAATCAATACGCCTGCAGTTTATCGTCAATATATGCGGTTAAATCATCTTCGAGATTATCGGCAGCGTCGAGAAACTGCTTCCGTACTGTTTCACTTTCGAAAACTCCGTCGGAAACAAGGACCGGAGACATCTTGCTGCTGTAGGGATTTTCACCGTCATCTACCCTGGTGTGAGAATATCCGTGCTGTTTCGACCATGTCAGGGCCCGTTCGGTCCCTTCTTTATCGTAACAGAGCTGAAACCCGACACAGGTTTCCGCCGAGTCATCTTCATACCAGACAATGAGATCGAAATATTTATCGGCAAACCAGCGCCGGTACCCTTCGCCCTCTATCTGACGGACATCTCTCTTCTCTTTCAGCATTGTGCCCTCCCGATTTGATTGCAGTATTCGAAAAATAATTATACAATATAATCCGGTTATGGGTAAGGATAAAACAGACAAACTCGATCCCCCTTCCTACGCTTCCTATTCTGAAGGTGAGCGGGAGGCATTTCTGTCCCAGCTCGGCAATTTTACCCCCTACCAGCGCACGGTTTTCCATTCACTGTGTAAAGAGAATAAGGGGCTGGTAAAATACAGACCCTTCGCGGAGCGGATGAGCCTGCAGATAAAAAATGTTCACAGCGAAATAGAGGGATTGATAAAAAAACTCAGTCTTCACCGCCTTGCCCTCCTGACCTACACCTACGACAGCACAGGAAAAGAGAACCAGCGGAAAAAAGACTCTATTATCCTCACGGACCAGGGAGAGCAGAGTTTTTACCGCTTCTCCGTGCAGCAGCTTCTCGACGATCTTACAAACAGCACGACTCCAAGGCTCCCGACAGCTTCGGTCGTAGAGGAATACGGCATTACAATCCCCGAATACATGGTAAGCGAGATATCCAGGGACCAGCTGCGGAAACCTTATATCGAAGACATATTTATTACCCCCTCCATACTGAGATTTCCGGTAAAAAACGATGAATATATCTTTTTCATTTCTTCTCAGCTCAATCAGACTATCCAGCTCTGCATTCAAGTTATTCAGGACACCACCCAGAGCAGCAATATTCTCTCCGAATTCGCCCGGTTCAAAAACACGACAATGACAAATCTGAAACAGAACCTTGCCACCAGGACCCCCTCAATCTGGATCGATTTAACAAAATCGATAATAGATTTCGACAGCCGGCAGGACCGGCAGCAGTTCGCCGTTAATGATTCCTTCTGCCAGGCCGCTGAAATGGTCTATACCTATCTGAAAAATGAAATCGACGACGCGAAACAAAAGAAGGAGCACGAACGGGAACTTGAAACCGACCTTCAGCAAATAGTGGAAAAACTGAAAAAGAACTATTTCGAGCCTATCAACCAGGAAAAGCTGAACAGCGAACTGGACAAGCTAAAGAAAAAATACGGCGGCGAATATCAGAACGTAAAAGACCATTTTTTCGAGAAGTATGCTAAAATGAAGGATGCTACAAAACTGCCTCCGGTGGTGTTCATCGGCAGATCGTACATCCACAGAAACCATCTTCATAAGTATGCCGCGTTCCGATTGAAAGAGCTGGCGGAACAGCTGGAGAAGGAATACGTTGCCTTGATGATGACAATTTTAAAAACAAACAATAGAGATGAAGATGTTACCTTCTATTCCAGAAAAAACTTCAATGTCGATATTGAAAACAGAGTTCGGGATGCCGACACCTTTATCGACGAACTGCTTGACCGGCCGAGGGTCCTGGCCGAGGCAATCATTCACGTTGCCAAAGAGGAAAAACAGATAAAAGAAATCGAGCAGGTACGCCATATCCTGGAACAGTATTTTCAGCCGGGAACGATGCGGTATAAACCGCTTTCCGATATATTCAGTCTCAACATTTATTCCATTTTTAAAAAAGCCTTTACCCTTCTTCCGGTGCTGCGTCAGTTTTGGATGAAAATAACGGGCAGGTTCAGGACGGCCGGAGAGAAATACGGCCAATTCCGCCTTACGTTGCCGTCTTCCGCCCGCGACCCCAAACAAGGAGGCAAATTAGAAAGGACAACCGGGAGAAGCGATACCCCGAAGAACGGCACGGAAACCGCCGATGCCGCGGGCAGGCGCGGCAGGGCCGGGGGGAAGCGGACGGCACCGATACCACATGACACCGTACCCAGCCGGCGGAGAAAAGGGATGCAAAACGTTAGGAAACAGGAAAAGCACTTTACCAAAAAACAGACGGATGAGGCATGGGACGTTTTCAGGGACTCGCTGAAAAAATGAATACCGGCAGGCAGAAACAGAAACGGAAAACGGGACTTCCCCCGGGAACGCTTTTGGAGGAAGGGAAAACCCCTGCCCGGCCGGCCCGGCTTACACGCATTACCTACACCGATGAAACGCTTCGGGAAGAAGAAGTCCCGAAGGAAACTGATTTTGCCGCCCTTGCCGGCGGGAAAAACATTACATGGCTGGATATTGTGGGAATCGAGGACAGCGTACTGCTCAAAACCATTGGCGAAGCCTTCGATATTCATCCTCTCGTCCTCGAGGACATTCAGAACACGGACCAGCGGACCAAAATAGAAGACCACGGAACGTATATCTACATCGCGGCAAAAATGCTCTGGTGGGAACCGGACCGCGGGGGTATACGGACGGAACAGATAAGCCTGATTCTGATGAAAAACATGGTCATTTCCTTTCAAGAGCAGGAAGGGGACACCTTCGGGAATATCCGGAACAGGCTCCGGGAGCATACGGGACGGGTCCGGTCGGCGGGGGCGGATTATCTTTTATACACCCTGCTGGATTCGATTGTCGACAATTACTTTCAAATTACCGAAGAAATAGAAGAACTTTTAGACGAAACCGAAGGAGACATCCTCCTTGGAAAGGACGAAACGATAAGTACGCGCCTGTACGCCTTCAGTATTCAGCTGACGGAACTGCGGAGGTGTTTTCAGCCTCTGCGGGAAGTAATTTTTCAAATGCAGAAGCGGGAATTCCCCTTTATCGAAAAAAAGACACAGCTTTTTATTAACGATATCGGCGACCATATTTACATTATCGCCGATACGCACGATACCCTGCGGGAAAAACTGGCAAACCTGCAGAACATGCATACCGCCCATTTAAGCAACAAAATGAACAGCGTGATGAAAGTGCTGACAATTATTGCCACCATTTTCATTCCCCTCACTTTCATCGTGGGGGTGTACGGAATGAATTTCGAACACAT
>CAZSGZ010000022.1:0-18506 GCA_964606455.1 uncultured Spirochaetales bacterium | reverse complement strand
AAGTCCCCTGGGCCTATCCCCTCGTCCTCGGCGTAATGGCCTTTACCGCCGCTGTCATGCTTGTGCTCTTCAAACGGAAAAAGTGGCTTTAACCGGTAAAATAGGAGACGTACTCGTTCAGGGCATGCACCGCCGAAATAATGTCCGTGTATACCGGAAGGCCGTTCTCCTCCATAACCCCGACAAAATCGGCATAGTAGCTCCCGGCGTTTACTGAAATGACCATCGGTTTCTCATACCTCCTGAAGAGGCGTACCAGCTGGTTTCCCAGGCTGTCGGGGTCCCGGGCATGTTCCGGATCGGTTTTCAACGCCGGCGCGTGGGGAATAACGGAAACAAAAACGGAATCGATTGTGTCATCCCGCAGAAGCACCTCGATGTAGTCCGCGTACACCGTATCGTCCGCCATGGGGGTAACGTCGAGAAAAGTGGAGGAAACATCGATAAGGCCGCCGGTATTCAGTTCCGTAAGCCCCGCCGCGGTTTTTTCCGTCAGCGGCGCCTGCAGGAGCCTCCCCAGCTCGTCTCCCGCGACAGTGGCCTCGAAACCGGAATTGACAACACCCCCTACCCGCCTGCCCCCGGGTTTCCTGCCTATCAAGAGGGAAAACGCCTTGATGTAATTGTAATGGTCTTCAATATCATCGGTAAAAATAACCCCCGCCTGTTCACAGACCGCGGTAAACACATCGTAGTCTCCGGACATCGAAGCGGTGTGCGTCGCGGCGGCCCGGGCACCGGTTTCCGTCCTTCCGGATTTATAAATGATAATCGGCTTGCTCATCTCCCGGGCAAGTTCAAAAAACTGCCGCCCCTCCCCCGGATCGAAGCCTTCGACATAGAGGGCAATTACTTTAATGGCGTCTTTGTTTTCAAAATATGCCATGAGGTCGGTAATCTTCACATCGTACTTGTTTCCGAAGCTGATAAGGGAATGAAAAAGCTTTGAGTTCTGCAGCCGGTCGATTTCGCTGATGGCAAAACCGCCGCTCTGGGTAAGCAAAACGGTATTGCTGAAGGGCGAGTGATCGACTTTCAGCCGTTTTTTATCGATGAAAAAGGTGTTTACCCCGCGGTCTTCTCCGTCGGGTGCCGAAATAATTCCGACGCAATTCGGCCCGATAACGCGCAGGTCTTTTGAAACAACCTTCCGCAGCTCCCGGACATATTCGGCATAGTTGAGGGCCGCGGGAATTCCGGAAATCAGAATAACGCTTTTGTATTTTTCCTGCCGCAGGTTTTTAAAAAAATCGATCGAATACGGGGCCGGAGCGGTGTAGACAATGAGTTCAACCGGCGCGGGGACTTCGGAAATGTCCCGATACAGGGGATAACTCGCGTTTCCGATACGGATTTCCCCTCCCTTGATGTTTACAAAGTAGATGTCCTTTCTGCCGAGTTCGTGGAGGAGCTTCGCAATTTCCACGCCTAGGTTTCCCTTTTTTACATCACTCGACACGCCGATAACCGCGATACCCCGGGGATTGAAAAAGGGGTCGAGATTGCGCAGGTTCACCAAGGGAAGGACCACGCCGGACTCTTTGGTTTTGTCGAACTGGGCGAAGCCGTCAACGGCCACATACCGGCCCGTTTCGGAAATAACAAAGGGGTTTACGTCGAATGCGGTAATGGTACACTCCCTTCTGTCCCGCACAATGGAGGAGAATGTGTAGGCGAGGTCGCTCATTTTTGCAAGAGCGTCGGCTATGTAGTCCAGGTATTCAGGACGGCCGATTTCTTCAAAGCGGTGTTTTATTTTCAAACCGTTAACGGCATTTCTCGCCTCCGCCGCATTCAGGGGCGGCGCGAAAAGGTTCGGCGCATCGTAATACTCGGCGAAAAATTCCGCGTCCTCCCCTCCCTTGCTCAGCGTAAGGATAGGACCGAAAGCCGGGTCCTGCTTGAAACCGATAAGCACTTCATATCCCAGCGCGGGTTTAAAGGGAATAAACTCCACAATTAGATACCCCGCGATTACCGGCTTCTCGCCCTCCGGGAAAGCCCGGAGAATCCGTTCCTTCATCTTTTCCAGGACAAACTGAACAAAGAGAGGATTTCCGTTACGGATAATCTCTACACCCCCGAGTTTCTGTTTATGAGCGACATCGTTCGAGACAATTTTGCAAACCAGCTTCTCGCCGAAAGCGGACAAAAAAACATCGTCCACCGTTTCCGAATCGGTTATAAAGCGGAATACGGGCACCTGCAGCCCGATTATTTCGAGTATTTGATATACCTCGAACTCATACAGCCTGCGCCTGTTGTCCTTTAGCGCCTTTTCAAATACGGCGCAAATTTCCCGGGTTTCACGTTCCTGAAGCATCCGGATTCCTCCGTTTTAGTAAATTGACATGCTTATCCCTATCAGGGTACTCTATGGCAACAGTAACCCAGCAATGAGGATTGATACCATGAATTATTTTAACACACTTCCTTTCAGGAAACAAACACAACAGTTAGGGACCTGCAGGCTTATCGGGCGGGATGAGTTTGCAGGCGTTGAAGCGCTGAAAGGCAAAAAAATCGTTATTGTCGGATGCGGCGCCCAGGGACTGAACCAGGGCCTGAACCTGCGGGACAGCGGACTAGATGTTTCCTACGCGCTCCGTGAAAGCGCAATTGCGGAACAGCGGCAATCCTATAAAAACGCGGCCGAAAACGGTTTTACCGCCGGCACCTACGGAGAGGTAATTCCCGAAGCCGATCTAGTGGCAAACTTGACTCCGGACAAACAGCATACCGCCGTTATTTCAGCGGTCATGCCGCTGATGAAGAAGGGTTCAACCCTCTCCTATTCCCACGGCTTTAACATTGTGGAAGAGGGGATGCGGATACGCGAAGACATTACCGTTATTATGGTTGCTCCGAAATCCCCGGGCAGCGAGGTGCGGGAGGAATACAAACGCGGATTCGGCGTGCCCACGCTAATCGCCGTCCACCCCGAAAACGACCCGAACGGCGAAGGCCTGGAAATCGCGAAGGCATACGCCGCGGGGACAGGCGGAGACCGGGCGGGTGTCCTGGAATCCTCCTTCGTGGCGGAAGTGAAATCGGACTTGATGGGTGAACAAACCATCCTCTGCGGAATGCTGCAAACCGGCACCCTCCTCTGCTTCGATAAAATGACCGAAAAGGGGATCGACCCCGGATACGCGTCGAAATTGATTCAGTACGGATGGGAAACCATTACCGAAGCCATGAAACAGGGCGGCCTGACAAACATGATGGACCGGCTTTCCAATCCTGCGAAAATAAAAGCATATAAACTCGCGGAAGAACTGAAGCAGATTATGACGCCCCTGTATGAACGGCACATGGACGACATTTTAAGCGGTTCGTTTTCCGAAACAATGATGCGCGACTGGGAAAACGATGATAAACTTCTTTTGACATGGAGGAAGGAGACCGGAGAAACTCCCTTCGAGAAAACCGATGCCGGCCCGATGGAGATAACCGAGCAGGAACATTTCGACAATGCGGTCCTGATGGCTGCCATGATTAAGGCCGGAGTGGAACTCGCTTTTGAAGTGATGGTAAGCGCCGGGATAAAAGAAGAGTCGGCGTATTACGAATCTCTCCACGAAGTGCCCTTGATAGCAAACCTGATTTCCCGAAAAAAACTGTTCGAAATGAACCGGATTATCTCGGACACGGCGGAGTACGGCACCTACCTCTTTTCCAACGACTGTATTCCTCTGCTGAAGCCGTTTATGGAAAAAATCGATACCGATGTCATCGGCAAACCCTTCGCCGGAGGCAGGAGGCAGGTAGACAACGGCGAATTGATCGCAATTAACGATTCCATCCGGAACCATAGCATAGAAAAAATCGGCAGGGAACTGCGCGCCTTTATGCGGGGAATGCAGGCCCTGTAGGCACAAACCGGCCCGTGGAGCCCCCCGCTTCGTGCGGTACCAGCTCCATCCTCCGGCAGGGCACGCGCAGGTACTCCTTCTCCTCGTGGGTAACATAGAGGAGGAGGATTTCTCCCGCCGAAGCTGCAATTTCCAGCGCCTGCAGAACATCCGCCCGGTTAATATCGTCCAAGCCCTGACACGGTTCGTCGGCAATAAGGACCTTCGGCTGTTTGATCATTGCCCTCGCGAGAAGGACCATCCGCTGCTGCCCGAAGGAAAGATCCTGAAAAGGTTCGTACTGTTTTTCCCGCAGCCCGATGCTTCCGAGCCAGCGGGAAACGGCGCGGCGCTGTACATCCGTTGCTTTTTTATACAAGCCGATTGAACTAAACAACCCGGAAAGCACCGCTTCTTCCACGGTCGACCGGACAAAGTACCGAAACTGAAAGTCTCCGGAAACAAAGCCGATCTTTTCTTTAATGTCCCAGACACTCTCGCCGCTCCCCCGCTTCCGCCCGAACAGATATATCTCCTGGCCGTAGGCTTTCGGATTGTCCCCGCTTACCAGGCTCAAGAGGGTCGACTTCCCCGAACCGTTCGGCCCGGTTATCATCCAAGTTTCACCTTCCGCGGCTTCCCAGTTGATGTCCCGCAGCACGGGTTTCCCGTCGTAGGAAACGCCGACATTCTTCATAACGATAAGGGGGCTTTCGCCGCCGCCCGTTTCCCCGGCGATAGAATTTCCGCCGCGGCCGCCGGGGCGTACCGGAAAACGGTGGTGTTCCCCCGGGGGAGGCGGCTCGGCATGGAGACTGCCGCCGTACAAGTACAGGACCTTGTCCGCGTACGGGGGAATCTCGTCGCCGCGGTGGAGGAAGAACACCACCGTCCCTCCCTGCTCCCGAATGCGGGGGAAGACATCTCCTATGTGCTCCCTCGATTCGGCATCCAGCCCGTCGTAGGGTTCATCCAGCAGTAACAGTGAGGGACGCTTGACAAGTTCCCGGCACAGCAGCACTTTCCGGAACTCCCCGGTCGAAAACTGACGGCATCCGCTGCGCAGAAGGTGCCCGATCCGCAGCAGCCGTACCAGCTCCGCCGCCTCCCCTCGGGGGCTGTTTCCCGCCAGGCCGATAAGTTCGGCGCCGGTGGAGCCGTAATCCACCGCCCCGTTCCCAAGCCAGGTTTCATCCAGCTTCCGCTCCCGGGCCAGTACATGCTCCTGCTCCTCGAAAGAGAGATAACCGGCCTGCCCGGCGGCTGCATCGGAAGAATATACCACTTCACCGGCCGAAGGCCGTTTTCGGCCGGCAATAATTTCGGCCAGGGTCGTTTTTCCCGATCCGTTTCCTCCCACAACCGCGTATATTCTGCCTTTCTCCAGCGTTAAATTTACCGAAGACAAAATGCGGCGGTATTCAAGGGTGTACGTTACGCTGTTGAGTGAACAGTAGAAGTGCATTATGCCCGGCAGCTTACATCAATGATGATATTTCGGATACCCGCCGGTTCTCCGCCGATATGGATGGGAGTCGCTTTTATCAGGACATCGATTTCTCGGCCGTCCTTGCGGCGGAGCCGATATTTTGCCGGATGGGGACGCTTCCCCTCCATGCCAAGTTTAAAATTTTTCTTTGCTTCTTCGAAATCAGGGAACAGGACCCGCAGGTTAAGCCCTCCGCGGACGTCCTCTTCGGTAAACCCGGTTATCCCGTAGGCCGCGTCATTCGCGTAGGTTACATTCATTTCCGCGTCAACTTCGCTGTATCCGATAGGAAGATATTCGACAATATTTCTGAACCGTTCCTCCTCGCGCCGCAGTTTTCGAAACAATTCCTTCTGTTCCGAAATGTCCCGGACAATAAAAAGGACCTCGTCCCGTCCGGAGGCGGACATCCTTCCTTCGTAATGATGTATTTTTTCACCCTGCAGAAGAGAATACTCCATTGTCATGCTCTCTCCGGTGGCAAGCGTGGACTGAATGCCTCTTATAATTGTATCGGCCACATCGCGGGGCATAAAATCATGGATGTGCTTTTCGATAATGTCCCCGGGGGAAAGATCAGTTCCCGTCTCCAATCCAGGAATATAATCGATACAAATCCCGGAATGGGAATAGAGAAAAATCGCGTCCGGGACCGCTTCGAGGAGGGCCCTGTTCCGGTATTCCGTCCGATGCAGTTTTTCCTCGATCCGTCTCCAGTCCTTGATATCTTCATACAGCAGTACAATTTCTCCGCTGGGCAGTTTGTAAATCCAAAATTCCCGCCAGCCCGAGGTTTGCCCGTTCTCGTAAATAGATACCGGGAAATGGGCGGGTTCACCAAAACGCCATACCCGCTGAATGGTTTCGAAAACACCGTTCTTCATAACACTCGGCTGAGCTTCCGCGATGGAAACATCAATAACATCTTCCCGCTTGACCTTGTCCAGCCACTGCCCCGCCTGATTTATGTCCCGCACAACATAGTCATCACCATTGCTGCGGGGCTGCAGTATTACAACGGCGTTTGTCATGTATTCGAAGAGCATTTTATACCGTTCTTCACTTATACGCAGCTCTTCTTCAATTCTCTTGCCTGCCATATACTTTAATTGTAGTTTTTCGGATGAGAATGTCAAATATTCGGGGCTTATAAAATGGAAAAAGTGCCGTCCCAGGAGGCTGAAGGAGGATCTTTTACAAATTTCTGGCACCTTCTGGCAAATAATACGGTTGTTTTATCGCTTTCATCAATTTGCAGTGCTTCGATGAACAGTTTATGCGCCTGTTTCCATTCCTGCTTTTCGAACAAATTGAGTGCTTTTGTATAGATATCCAAAAACGATTTCTTTTTTTCGTCGGCAGCCTCGGGCGTGCCGATTAACTCGTACAGTCTGACAGATTCGGTAAACCCTTCAATACGGACCCGGTCGAGCCTCCGGAAAAGATACCTGTCTCCGGTTTCGCCGTGGATTTTACCGGTGGCAATAACGGGAACGCCATACAGTCCCTGGGCCTGAAGGATTTTCTCGCCCTGCAGCACCGGCAGACCGGCAACGGGGATTCCCGTGCTGCTGAGCGTTACCTTCTTTCCCCGGATACCGGCTCCGGATGTCAGTGAAAAAATGAGATCAAAGGGATGTTTTTCATCATGAAGCCTCTTCCGCAGGGCCAGGGCCGCGCTGCATGCTTCAAGGGCGTCACTGGTGTCTTCGGAAAAGGCTCCCCACACGCCCCATCCCGTGCCGCCGTCTATTCCCCCCACTAAGCCCTCAAAGGACAAAATTACCTCCCGGACCATGTCGCTAAAGGCCGTATACATTTTCATGATCTCTTCCGGTGAATTGTCTCTAATCATCGAAGCCTGATTGCCGATTTTCGTGTATAAAACGGACATGGGCAGTTTTATCCCTGATACACCCGCCTTCGAGGCGTACATCCCCGCGACATCGCCCATACGGGATTTCGGGACGGAACTGAAAAACCGGACGGTAATGTCCCGCTTTTCTCTGGTGAAAGCGGCTATTTGTACAGCCACGGCGGCAAGGTACACCGCCACGGCGGCCGCGGCGGGAAAGAAAAGGGGCAGATATACAGCAAAAAAGTAAAAACTGATAAGGGGAAGTCCCGCGAATACGGCGGCGGCGGGGAGACCGACAATAACGGCTGCCGCCGGTTTCAGCCGGGTGAGAACAAACATGAGAAGAAAGGCCAAAACCGAAGCGGCAATGAGGGAATACCACCAGGGGAAATCGTCGATAAAATCTTCGGTTACAATGGTATGCACGGCGGCGGTGTAGGCGGCCGCTGCCTCGGCGGGAATATCTTCATAGGTAATGATACAGAACGCCCCTTCGACAATTTTCTGCAGCGCCCCCCGTTTATCGGTAATTTCCTTGTACAGCCGTCTCCCCCGGACAAACAGGTCTTCGATTTCAGCCGCATCATCACCCGCGGAAACGCTCCCGTTTTCATTGCTTACGAAAAAGGCCCCTGCTTCCCGGAGAAACCGCTCCCGCAGCGCCCTTCTATTTTTACTGCCGTTATTCTGACCGTCATCGGGAACTTCACCCTCCGCGGAGCGGTAGATTTCCGTCAAATTTTGTACTAGATTTTTGTCCTCCAGGCGCCGCAGGATGGAATAGAGTTCTCCGATATTTTCTTCCTGCTGAATATAGGGCGTAAACGGATAGGAAGGCGCCCCCGGCCCGCGTACGTAAACGTCACCGGACTCGGTAAAGGGGATGACAACATCCTTCATCTCCCTGCCGGGGACCGCCGCGTTCCGCAGCACCGCTCTGTCGCTGTAGATAAAAACGGAAGGGTCCCGCATCCACCCGAGGACCGCCGCGAACAGAAGGTGTGGGTAATATGTTTTTTCATAGCCCCGGATAAAGGGCAGCTTGTTTCCGTCCCGGGCCGCGGACTCTTCGGAATAGATAAAACCTCCGCCCCCGGCGCCGGCGGGCAGCGGGAGGGACGGGGCCCGGTACCCTTCCAGGCGGAAGGGGAACTCCTCCCGGACCTCCGCTTTCCGAAGAGAAAACAGTTCCTCCGTAATTGCCGCGGGCCCCGGACCTCCCGCTTCCGCTTCCGCGGACGCGTACAGAGGGACATAGGCATTCCCGGGAAGTGTTTCGCCGAGGTACGCGCCGCCGGCGGCGGCGTACAGCTCATCGAAATCCATCGCGAAGACAAGAACATCCGCACCCAAGTCCCGCAGCGCCGTTACCCCTTTCCCGAAAAGCTCCCGGTCCGGATAAGGTTTTTCAATTTTCAGATGAATGATGTTTTGTTCCGTGCCGGCGGGCGGGCGGATATAGCCCAGCAAATCGAAGAGTTTCTTATCGAGAACGGAATAGAGGGGGGTATAGTAGACCCCGGCACAGATACCGATTATGAGCGCCGGAATAATGAAAAACCAACCTTTCCTCATGATGCTATATTATTTGCTATTTTTTTAAATGTCTCAAGGGTGGAGTGATAAAAATTTTTTATTCCCGGGCAGAGGCGGCTCACCCCCGTCTCGGGCCGGTGCTTCGGACAGTCCCCGCCGCAGAAATCAAGATATTCACAGGCGGCGCACTCCGCGTCCCATTCGCATTTCATCCGCGCGAAACGGCGGTATACTTTCGACGTTCTCATTTCATCCCAGCTGTTGCGGTGAATGTTCCCGACAAGAAGCTCCGGTTCCACAAAAAAATCGCAGGGATACACATCTCCGTTGTGCTCTACCGCGAAATAATCGCTGCAATTTTTGCCCATAGTGCACATGGCGGTTTGATTGTGCACCAGCTTTTGCAGCGGGGCATCGAAATTCCGTATCGAAACAGTGTACATGTCCCGGTGCCGCCACTGTTCAAAAATTCCGAGGAGAAACTTCCCCCATTCCTCCCCGGTAACCGCGTAGGGCAGGAGGCCGCCGTCGTCGTCGGTTTCAACGCAGGGGATATACTGATGGTAGGCAAGTCCCAGCTCCTTCAGATGCCGGTATACCGTTTCCGGCTTATCGACATTGGCTCTGCTGACAAGCACCAGAGCGTTCACCTCCGCGCCGCCGCTCAGCAGGGCCTCCAGACCTCGGATAACATCCCCGTACGACCCGCTTCCGTCGGCCCGCTTCCGGTATCTGTTATGCAGCTCCTCCGGTCCGTCGATGCTGATACCGGTAAGAACGCGGTATTCCGCCAAATGCCGGGCGAAAGAGGGGGTAACAAGGGTGCCGTTTGTCTGCAGCCCGTTCGATACCCTGCTGCCGGCCCTGCCGTACCGCTCCTGCAGTTCCGTTACCCGCTTAAAAAAGTCTCCGCCCATCAGCGTCGGCTCTCCGCCCTGCCAGCCGAAGGTGTATACCCGCTGGCGGGTGGCCATATAGCTTTGTATCAATGCCGCAAGGGTTGTATCGTCCATCCGGTGCACCGGAGATTCGGGGTAGAGCGCCGCCTTTTCGAGATAAAAACAGTATTCACACCGGAGGTTACAATCCGCCGAGGCGGGTTTTACCAGCAGTGAAAATGCTTTCGCGGAAGTTCCCTTGTCAGAGGGCAAAATCGTACTCTTCTCCGTCGATGGTAAACCGGAAATCCATCACCCGCGGCCACAGCGGACCCGGAAGCTCATTTTCCCAGTCCGCCAGGGCTTCCTTCAGGCGGGCAGCCACCTCCGGATGTTCCGAAGCGACATTCCGCCGTTCAATTTTATCCTCTTCCATGTTGTAGAGCAGGGTCCTGCCCGCCTTCTCGTCGAGAATAAGTTTCCAGGGGCCCTGCCGCACAGCCTTGTTGTATGCCGCCCGCCAGAAAAGAATTTCATGCGGCGGACCTTGTACTCCGGCCCCGGACGAAACCGTTTCCGCCGCGCCTACATAGGGCAGCAGGTCCACTCCGTCGAACACCCGGTCCTCCGGCAGCGGGGCCCCCGCGGCGGCGGCGGCGGTAACAAAAAAATCGGTTAGGATGACGGGATCATCGAAAACGGTCCCGGGCCCTATACGGCCGTCCCAGCGGACCATACAGGGAACATTAAGGCCTCCTTCGAAATTGGAAAACTTTCCGCCTTTCAGCGGAGCGTTTTCGGTGGCCCCGGTGTAGGTTGCCCCGCCGTTGTCGCTTGCAAACATAATCAGCGTGTTTTCCGCCAAACCAAACCTTTCGAGGGCTTCGATGACCATCCCGACGGCGTCATCGAGGGCGGCAATCATCCCGTAATACACGCGTTTATTCAGGTCTTCTATATGCGAGAAGCGGTTGACATATTCCTCCGGCGCCTGAAACGGGGTATGGGGAGCGCTGAAGGGAACATACAAAAAGAAGGGCTCATGCCGGTGCCGGTCCAAAAATCCGACGGCCTCCTCGGCTATCCGGAAGGTGAGGTAGCCCGGTTCGTATATTTCCTCATGGTTCCGCCGAATGGCGCAGGTTTTCGTCCGGCGCTGCTTCCAGATGTGTTTGTTAGCGTAATAATCGTGACGGTATTCTACAATTCCCGGCTCTTCTTCCGGAGCGTAGAGGCTGAAAGCTTCGTAAAAACCATACTGATAATCGTACCCGCGGCTGTTCGGGATTTGCTCTTCCGAATACCCCAAATGCCATTTCCCGGTAATACCGGTTGCGTATCCGTAGCTGCTCAACAGCTCCGCTAAGGTAAGCTCCGACGGCGGCAGACCCTGTTTTTCGATCGAACTTTTCCGGGGGGTCGGTTCGAGATCCACCAAAAACCAGGGATCGGTATCGATAAAATGATCGACGATAAAATATTCGAGCCGGTTCGCAGCATACCGGTTCTGCGGCTGCACCTCGAAGCCCGAGCGCTGATGGTAGCGCCCGGTAAGCATCCCCGCCCGGGAGGGGCTGCAGATTGGCGAGGTGCAGTACGCTTCGGTAAAGGCAACGCCGCTTTCACCGATTTTATCCATATTCGGCGTCTCTACGGCAGTACCGCCGTAAAAGGACATATCGGTCTTCCCTAAATCGTCGGCGGTAATAATAACGATATTCGGCGGCGGTTCTTCACTCCAGACCGATTCCAGCCGTTGCTCCCTGCCTTCCTCGAGGCGCGCGAGGAATTCATCCTTCCGGGCGGTCATCTCCTCATTGTATTCAAGGTCCCACTTCTTCGAAGTAAGGGGAAAGCAGATAAATGTCAGAAACCCGGCGGCGGCAGCGAGGATAGGGAAGAGGACCGCCCCCTTCCGCGGTAATCGTTTTTTCCGGCCCATACACATCTCCCGATTATTGAATACACTCTTTATATATTCAGCTTATCCTTCCGTCAAGGCTCCCGCCCATGGTGATGCTCCCGGCAATTTCTGCTATACTGCGGGTACATGCTGTATGAAATACAAAAGGTCAAACAAAACGAGGGGCAGGATTTCAGGCGGTGGTTTACCGACGATTATTTCGATCTCTTCGTCTGGTACAATAAAAACGGGGAAATAAGCTCCTTTCAGCTTACCTACGACAAAGGACACAAAGAACGGGCGGTAACGTGGACCCGCCGGGGAGGAATTACCCACACCGGGGTAAGCGACGGAGAAGACGACCCCACGGCTTCCCGGACGCCGATGCTCGAAACAGACGGAAATTTCGACAATACCGCGGTAGCTCGGCAGTTTCAACGTGAGGGGCGGAACATCGACAGTACTCTCCGCGGGTTTATCTATGAAAAGCTTATCCGTTTTTTTGAAAATGACGGGAGGAGTTTATAGCCGCGCAACGGCAATTTATGCTTGACAGCCGGATAGTTCCGGTTTATCATTTACTGTCGTTTTATATCATATACTGCTATTTACTGTTGATAAGGAGAAAATGAAATGAAAGCACGGTTAGTACCTCTTTACCTGCCGAATAAAGATAAAGACTTTGATAAGCAGCTTGCAATACTGCAGGGTCTTTTAACGGAGGAGGCCGAGTTTCTGCCCCCGGCGGCAGTGGGGTCGAAGCTCCCGGAAGCGGACGCGGTTATCTTTCCTCAAATGCTCGGCGATGTCTATCGGATGGTCGATGAGTTTAAAAAAATCGACCTGCCGATGTTAGTCGTTACCTGCGAGTTCGGCACCGTCCTCATGTGGGACTGGGAAATTGTCAGCTTCCTGAAGTCGAAAGGAATACAAAACGTTATTGCCCCCTACAGCCTGGAACAGACAAAAAAACTGTGCACGGCCCTGGGAACAAAACGGGAGCTTAACGGCGGCAAGTTTCTGGTGTTTCAGGACAACCCGGGAGAGGGGTTTCAGGCGGAAATTTTCAAACGGTTTTACTGGTGGGAAAACGAAAGCATCGGCCTTATCAAGGACAGGTTTGGCGTAACTATTGAAAAGAAAAGTTTCAAAGAGCTGGGAGAGCGGGCGAAGAATGTCTCCGATGCCGACGCGAAAACCGCGGGAAAACAGTGGGAATTTGCCGCGGACGACGCCCTATCCGAAAAGGCGGTCTTAAGCGCCCTAAAGATGTATCTGGTTTTGAAAGAGGAACTCGAAGCGGACCCGTCGATCCGGAGCATGGGTATAAACTGCCTAAACGAATCCCGCTACTCCGACACAACCCCCTGTCTGGCCTGGAACCTGCTGCATCTCGAGAAAGGTTTGATCTGGGGCTGCGAAGCCGATACCATGTCCATGCTGACGAAATACATTTTGAATAAATCATTGGGCATGCCCATTATGATGACCAATATTTATCCCTTTCTCATGGGACAGGCAGCATTGGCGCATGAACGGATTCCGAGCTTTCCCGAAGTCGTTGACGAACCGGACAATCACATGCTTTTGGCGCACTGCGGATATTTAGGCGTTGTACCCCAGTGTTTTGCCACCGACTGGGTAATGCGGAAAAAGGTGCTGGCCATCGTCGATGACAACGCTCATGCCTTGGACGCACGGATGCAGGCGGGCCCTTCGACCATGGCGAAAATCGGCCCCACCCTGGCGGACATCCAGGTTATCGAGGGCACCATTAAAGGCTACGTCCAGTATTCGGACTCGGACTGCTTGAACGGAGCCGTCATGAAGGTAAGCGACGGCCATAAACTGGTAAACAACATTTTTTCCCACCACCTTCTGCTGATGACCGGACACCGGGGGAAAGATATCGACCTTATTTCCAAGGTCTTCGGCCTGAAGGTGGAAGAGCTGTAATCTATGCCGGCCCATCCCGAAGAAGCGCTGTTTTCAGGAGAGAAACCTTTTCCGGTTATTCCCGCCTGTGAACATTTCGCGGGCAGCGAAAAGCTGATTCTGAAATCCTTCGCTCTAATGGAGGAAACCGGCCCGGTTTTCAACATCACCTGCGACTGCGAAGACGGCGCTCCGGCCGGACGGGAGGAGGAGCACGCGGAAATGATAGCCGGGCTGCTGCGGTCGGAGGGAAACCGCTTCCGCATGGCAGGGGCCCGCATCCACGATTACAGCCACCCTTCCTGGCGCCGGGACGCCGACATCCTCCTCGACGCTGCCGCGGACGCCGCGGCCTACATTACCCTGCCGAAAGTGACCGGTGTTCAGCAGGCGGCGGAAATGATTCACTACATCCAAGAGCGGTCGGCCGAAAGCGGGCACGGCGGAGAAATACCTATTCACATCCTCATAGAAACACACGGCGCACTGCGGGAGATCTGGAAAATAGCACGGCTCCCGTCGGTACAGGTGCTTGACTTCGGGCTGATGGATTTTATCTCCGGCCATCACGGCGCCGTCGGCGCCGAGGCAATGCGGAGCCCCGGCCAATTCGAACACCGCCTTATTGTCCGGGCGAAAAGTGAGATCTGCGCCGCGGCTCTGGGAAACGGCCTGGTACCCTCCCACAACGTTACCCTGGACCTAAAAAATCCCGAAACCGCCTATAACGACGCTCTCCGCGCCCGCCGGGAATTCGGCTTCCTGCGGCAGTGGAGCATCCACCCCTCCCAAATCCGGCCGATTATTGACGCCATGAAACCCGATTACGAAGAGGTGATAACCGGCACTGAAGTTCTGCTTGCCGCGCAAAAAGGGGACTGGGGACCGGTCCGGTATAACGGGGAACTCTACGACCGGGCCTCCTACCGCTACTACTGGGAACTCCTGCGGAAAGCACGGATAACCGGGGTGGAGCTTCCGAAAGATGCGGAACGGACCTTCTTTGCCGGACAGTCAAAGTAACGGAGCCCGGCCTATCCCTTGTGCTTGATGTTTAGAAAACGGAGGACACTGGGAACGACAAACAGGGAAAGGACGGTAGATAAAAACAGCCCTCCCGAAACGGCAATGCCTAAGGGTTTGATAATGTTAGACCCTTCCCCCATGCCGATCGCTATGGGAAGCATACCGAGAAAGGTAGTAAGCATGGTAATGATGATCGGCGTAAACCGCAGGCCCGCCGTGTCCACCAAAACTTCGATTCTGCGTTTTCCCGCGGCGCTGTCCTCCGCGGAAAGGGCGTTTAAGTAAAAATCGATGAGAATAATCGCGTTGTTTACCACAATACCGCTTAAGAGAATGGCGCCTAACAGGGAGTTCAGGCTTAAGGTAGACTTGAAAACGAAAAGGCTGAATACCAGCCCGACAAACCCTAAGGGGATGGTAACAAGAATAACGAAGGGAATTGTGAGAGAATTGAACTGAAAAGCGAGGAGCAGATATATAAGAGCAACCGATACAGCGAGGGCTATAAAGAGAGAACTAATTGCCGTGTCCATTTCGGCCTGGGGATTTTCGAAGGTCATGCTGTAACCCGCGGGGAGAGAGACGTTGTCCGAAAGTTCCTCACGCACCTTGTTTTCAAATAAATCCCTGTCCGCGGCGGGAGAGCCGGGAGGCATTGCCGCGTACACTCGAAAGACCCGCTCCCCGTTTTCGGAAACGATCTCGGAAACACTTTGGGTTTCGGAAAAAGAAAAAAAGTGTTTCAGCGGGACGGTGCTCTGATTGTAGGGAAGCAGAAAGTTCTCGAGGCTGTATCTCCCGTCAACCAGATCTTCCGGGTATTCCGCTGAAACCGTTACCGTCCGGCCGCTTTCTTCGTATTCAATTGTTCCCGTGCCCTGAAGGATCCGCCGTATAAGCGAAAGGAGCGCCGATTCGCCGTACGCCGGGATGCCGTCAATGGTTTCCGCGCGGGGGCTGAGAAGATATTCGTTGGTGTAACCCGTGGACGGACTCGTGAATACCCAGCCGTAGAGTTCCAGCCCGTTTATAATGTCGCGGATCCGTTCCAGATAGGCGACAAGTTCGGTTTCATCATCTCCCTGCAGGTTAATCTGCAGGTCCAACGTCCTCGGCAGGGGAAGCTGCGCCGGGTCCCACATCATGATGTGATAGTACCAGGTATTGTCAGAGACAAACAGTTTCTGCAGTTCAGACATTACATAATCGGCGTCCCGGCTGTCATTCAGTAAAACGAAAAAACGGTTAAAAAATCCCCGGACCTCGGCGTAGGTGCTTTCAACATATTCCCCCACGGCATCTCTCACCCGCCGGTCCATATCGGGAATAACCGAATCGACCAGTTCCGACGTTTCAATCGGGGTGGCCCGGCGCATGAAAAGAACAATCCGGTCGCTTTGGGGAGGGGATATAATCTCCTTCGGGATCCGCGGAAGGAGAAATAAAATACAGAATGCAAAGATGCCCGCCGCGGCGGCAATGACAAAGAGGGACGACCACGCCCTGCCGATGACCGCATGCAGCATTCGTTTATACAGCCGGACAAACCAGCCCATAACAGCGGAAGAGAGTTTCGCAAGTCCCCTTGGTTCGTCCCCGCCCCCCGGCACCGTTTTTCGCCTTCTTCCGGTTCTGCCGGTTACCCCTCCGCGGTCTAAGAGAAAAGCAATGACGGGGATGATTGTCAGCGCTGCAATCATTGCAAACGTAAGGGCAAATATTACGACCTTCGCCTGGTCTCCTAATATGGCATTGGTCAGCCGGGCGGTAAAGGGAATGGGCAAAAAAACGAGAATCGAGGTAAGGGTCGAAGCGACAACGGGGGAGCGTACCTGCCGGACCGCCCTGATAATGAGGTCCTTCAAGTGGGTTTCTCCCTGCAGCGGCCGCTCGTCATTCCGGTGCCGGTGTATGTTCTCCATTACCACAATGGATGAATCAACCACCATTCCCACCGCGAGGGCCATGCCGCCTAAGGAGATGAGATTGAGGCTGACTTTAAAGACGTACATCAGGATAAAGGTTAAAATTAACGTAAGGGGGAGCGAAATACCGATAAGGAGGGTGTTTTTCAATTCTCCTAGGGTAAGCAGCACGATCAGCATGGCGAGGGCAGCCCCGAGAACGGCGGCCTTTACAACGCTGCTGATGGACCTGTCGATATATTCGGCGGGATTGAGATACGGATTGACGATTGTGTCCTCCGGCAGCGTCCCGGCCTCCTTCGCGTCCTTCAGGGTCTGCAGGATCTCTTCCGACATTACCTTGATGTTTCCGCCGTCGATAGGGGATGCCGTAATCTGTATGCCCCGTTTACCTTCCATAAGAAAGAGCTGCCGGGGAACCGTATACCGGATATCGATGTCGGCAATATCCTGGAGGCGGACCCGGACATCACCGAGTTCGCGTACCGGTATCTTTCCCACATCGTAGAGGGAACTGCTTCCTCCGGAAAAGCGGACGGTATAGCGGGTGTCGGCTTCCTGCAGGACGCCGATGGACTGGGGCAGATACCCTTCCCGCATTGCCGCGTCCACCTCCCGTATGGTCAAGCCGAAACGGAGCATATCAATCTGCCGCAGCGTAACCGTTGCTTCTAAGTTCTCCACGTTAAATATTTCAACCGTTTCCATGTCTTCGGTTTTGTTCAGCTTCGGCTCCACCGATGTTTTCAGCAGCGAGTACAGCTCTTCCGGGCTGATACTGCCGGAGGAGACCCCAACGATAAGAAAGCCCGCGTTTTCGCCGCTGAAAAAACGGACCCGGTAATTGTCCCGGAAATCGGAAGGCAGCTGGTTTTTTATGGAGTTCATGGCGGCCTCTACGTCCGCCTTGGCCTTTTCGGCGTCCACGCTCCAGTCGAAGGTCATGCTGAAGTTGCTCTGATCGCTGCCGTACTGTACTTCGAGAACATCAACCCCTTCTACCGCGAGAAACTGCGATTCAATGGAAGAGGAAAATTCCTTGGAAAAATCAACGGCTGAATAGCCGGGATGGCTGATACTGACCCGGACCCGCGGTCTGTTTGTCCTCGGATACAGCTGCACCGGCAGTCTGGTAAGGAGGATGGCCCCTAACCCGGCAAGGAGAACAACAAGAAGAATGAAGCCGGTCTGTTTCCGGAAAATAAACCGCAGCATATCTTTTATCGCTCCGGAGGTCCGACGGGAGCGCCTTCTTTTTCCCGGCCTGTAAGGCGAATTAGATACCGTTCACCTTCGGACAGGCCGCCGGCAATCAAAACTTCATTTTCAATTACCTTTCCCGTTTCGACCTCCCGGAGTTCCAGAAGGTCCTCCTCATTAATCACCCACACATAGAATTTTCCGTACCTGCGCAGGAGTACTTCCCTCGGAATAAAAATACCCCGGGTCCTGTCCACGGGCAGATCGACCAGTACATACTCGCCGATATTGATGCCACGGTTTTCCGGAAACTCGAAGGTAAGCAAAAACAGACCGGTACCGTAATCCGGTTCCACCGAGCGGCCGATAAGGCGTCCGGTAAGGTCTTTTCCGTCCACGGTATGCCCGGTAACAGGATCGCCGATGTTTACCTTGAAGGCATCTTTATCGCTTATCGTAGCTTCAAGCACAAAGCCGCCGGTGTCGATGACGGTAACGCCTTTCTGTCCGGCCCCGACATCGTCTTCCGGCTGAAGGAAGATCTCCGAGACAATTCCAGTAATTCTCGAAACAACAACGGCGGGTTTAAAACTGCCGGCGGTACTGTCCCTCTCGACGCTGAACAGCTCCTGCCCGGCCCGGACCCGCTGGGCCTGCCGGACAAACACCTCCGCGACAATACCGGCAGCCGGTGTCTGATGGTCGACCCGCAGTTCCGGCCGAAGCCTGCCGCCAGCGGAAATGGACTGATACTTTTCCGTTTCTTCAGCCGCCGAGGCAAAGGGAGACTTTTCGCCGCCGTTTCCTGCCGGTCCCGCCCCCGGGGCGCCCGCCCCTCCGCCGGGCCTTCCTCCTCCCTGCTGGGCGACTACAGCAGAACTGCTTGTGAAAAAATAAAGCAC
>CAZSGZ010000021.1:0-25891 GCA_964606455.1 uncultured Spirochaetales bacterium | reverse complement strand
AGTCCCTGTTTTCCGCAAGACCGAGCTCCCCGTTTTCCCCGCTAATCCGCTCGCAGGCCTCGAAGGAGAGCACCCCCTTTATCCCGACTGATTCCAGAGCTTCGGCCTGTGTCTCGAGACCGCCGGGGATTGCATTCGGGGCTTCCAAAACATCGCAAAAAGCGGTAACTCCGCTGTCTAAAAGCTCCCAAGCGGCTGCCCGGGTTGTAACATCGATCATCCGGCTGTCAATCCGGTCCTCCACCATGGGCCACCAGAAGTCGTGTAAAAAACTGTCGAAGCTGTCTATTCCGGGCGGGGGAGTTATTCCGTGGGAAAGGACCCCGTAGCAGTGCATGTGGGCGTTGGTAAAACCGGGCAGCAGTATTTTATCCCGGTAGTCCCGGACGGTAAAATCGGTATATGTTTTCCGTAGATCACCGTTCGGCCCGGTCTCGAGGACCGTCCCCTCCGAGACTGCCGCGCCCCGGTCCGGATACACCCGCATTTCCCCTGCCGCGTCCGCCGTTACAAGATATTTCCCTAAAAAAAGTTCACCCATACCTGAACTATTCCTTTCTTGTATTCTCCGCAACAACGGACGGCAGGTAGGCGAAAAACTTCGCCGCCTCCACCACATCCGCGGTTTCAATACATTCGTTGTCGCTGTGGGCCATTACTTCTTTTCCCGGGCCGAAACCGAACGTGGGTATTTCTGCTTTCCCCATGGTGTAGTTGCCGTTGGTGCTGAACCCCCAAACCGTAACGACAGGCTCCTTTCCGAACATTCCCCGAAAAGCACCCGCCGCCGACTGTATAAGGCCGTGATTTTCATCGATGACCCATGCCGGGAAATACTCTTCCGTTTTCTTCGGAAAGCCGGTATAGCTCGGTTCCTCGAACTGGATGTAACCGATTTCCGCCCGGTCCCCGTTGGGGAGTTCCCGAAGCTGTTCCAAGACTTCCTCTTTGCCGTCTTTCGTCGTCAGCCGCCGGTCCATAATAACCGTGCAGATCGACGGGACCGTGTTCGGGGAAACGGAATTGCTGTCGATCCTGGTAACGACGATGTCCCCCCTTCCGAGTTCCGGGTCGACGGCCAGTTTCTTGTCCAGCCCGGCTACAGCCTGCGCGAAAGGAAGGGCCTTCTCTATGGGATTGTCCCCGTCTTCATGCATGCTCGCATGAATCGACTTCCCCCGAAAACGGGCTTCAACCAATGCCCGGCCCCGGTGACCGCGGCATATTTTCAAGCCGCTTGCCTCGGAAACGCAGACATAGTCGGGGCGGATATTTTTTTCGGTTAGAAACGAGCCTAAGGCGAGTCCTTCACAGTCCTCTTCGGAAATACTTCCGCTTATGTATACCGTTACATCTTCCCCGAGGCCTAGGTCCTTGATAGCCTTTCCCGCGAAAAATATTGCCGCGAAGGGACCTTTATCATCGGCGGCACCCCGGCCGTACACAGTACCGTTTTGCACGACGGCCCGGAAGGGGCTGGTGTTCCATTTGTCCGCTTCAACATCGACGGTATCGAGATGAGCGTCGAACAGGATGGAAACGGGGCCGCTGCCGATTTTCCCGACAACGTTTCCCATGGAATCGGTAATAATTTCATCAAACCCGGCACCTTCCATCGCCGTTTTTACAAAGGCAGCGATTTCCCGTTCCTCCCCGGTAAGGCTCTTGATATTTATCAAGTCGCACAAAAATTTCTCCAGATTGTCCCGCTGTCCGTCCATATACTCTTGAATTGTTCCCGGCAGCTCATTCTTCTCCATCATCTCTCTCCTGTAACTATCTCCTACAGTCTTTTTTAAAATACCGCGGGCGTTAGGGCGGAAACAAAAACCGCTTCCCGTTCTCCTTCGGCATAGATCTGCACAAGCTGGGTCCCTTCGAAATAAATGCTGTCGCCCTCCTCCAGCTTGTATTCCCCCCCTGAAAGTTTCACATGCAGTGTCCCCTCTAAGACCAGGATACACTCCTCCGTGGGCGTTCCAAGGCTGTGGGCGATATTCTCACCATCTGGAGCTACCCGGCACAGGAACATCTCCATCTTCCTGTCCAAATCCGGAGTTAGCAGCTCATAGGTTACCCGGGAACTGGGCAGACTGAGATGTTTCCGTTCACCTCCGCGGACTACGGGATTGGAATCGACTTTTTTTTCCAAAAAGTAGAGAATCGGAACGTTCAGCGCCCCCGCAATCCGGTGGAGCGACTTGATAGACGGGTCCACCTGGTCCCGTTCAATTTGGCTCAAGTAGCTTGCCGTAAATCCGGTCCGTTCCGCCAAATCTCTCAGGGTGTACTTCAGCTCCTGCCGCCGCGCCTTCAGCCGCTCGCCTATTTCTATTTTTTCCTGTACCCGTTCTTCCATATTATACCGCTACTGTCTGGGCGGGGACCGTCTGTTCCCGTGTTTTGTGATGGTAGTAGTGTACCCCGGGAGACCATTTTTGTCAATTATATTTTGATATTGTTAACAAATAGTTCACAAATCCTTGACAATTTCTTCCAGGCCGAGTTCTTTCAGCTTCTCCGCCGTCGGTGTGCCGGCGCCGGTCCATTTTCTGAGTTTATAATACTTGTCCAGCATAAAGTCGAGGTCAACGACCAGCCCCTCTTTAATCGGTTCCCAGGTTTCGGTATCGTACACCGTTACCGGCTCTTGCAGAAACCGTTCGGGGAGTTGATCGTCCTTTCTGTCGAGGCCTAAGCGGTGGTTGAACATCCGCTCGAGGTTGACAATGCGCTCACCGGCATGAATAAGGCTTTCCCCGTCATATTCATACCCCTCCATTTCGGAAAGCCCCGCGGCGATATCTTCGGGCAGCAGGGCAAAATTTTCGGTAGTGGAGAATTTGCATACACCAAGGGCATCGGAAATTGCACAGTAGGCCTCGGAAAACACATTCATTTCCGGCTTGTAGGTCTCCTTGTTCGGTTCCAAGATATCGGGCATGCATTCGGGAAAATATCTGTTTGCAACTTCCGCATTGCCCGTCAGGTCGATCGTCGGCAGGGCATAGAGATGGTCCGCCCCCCGGTTCGAGGTTGCATGTCCCAAGGCCATCCCCTTGCACGTCCTCGGTTCCTGCATCGGGATTTCGAGCCCCTTTACGTGAAGGGCGTATTTATTGGCGGTACCGCCGATTTTTGCCGCGGCACGCCGTACGCCTTCGGCCAAAAGGTCACCGATCCCCTCCCGGTAGGCAATTTTTCGAAGCAGGGCAATAATGCTCTCTACATTACCCCAGCTCAAGTCTACATCGGTATATTCCGTAAGCATCCCGTTCTGCCGGCATTCCATGGCAAATGCAATGACCATTCCCGTGGAAATCGTGTCGATACCGTACTTGTTACACAAAAGGTTGCCGTAAATGATCGATTCCAGGTTGTCGTTTCCGAGAAGCGGACCGAGGGCATTGATCGTCTCGTATTCCGGACCTTCGGTTTTACAGGCGTAGGGACCGGACTCGACCTTGGTAAACCGGGAGCAGCGGATCGGGCAGCTGTAGCAGCCGTCGTTCTTCTCGAGAAATTTGGAGAGGCTTTCCGCATTTACCTTGTTCGCGGTGCGGAACTGCACCTCCTGATGGTTCCGCGCGGGCAGGTCCCCGCTGATGTTCTTTGGATCGATGAGTTCCGCCGTGCCCCATTTCCGCAAGCTTTTCGAACCCGGATGTCTGCCGCATTTCCGCATCATTTCCAGGGCGGTCTTCTTAAACCCGTCGGTATAGGGGACATCCCCGGAAGCTCGGGCGGCAACCGCCTTCAGGTTTTTCGAACCCATCACCGCGCCCATTCCGCAGCGGGCGGCGGCCCGGCCGAAATCGTTAATGACCGAAGAGATCTTTACCAGACGCTCCCCGGCGGGACCGATGGACGCGACCCGGCAGCCTTCGTACCGTTCTTTCAGCAGCTCCTCCGTCTCTTCGGTGTCCTTCCCCCAGTACCCGCCGCCGTCGATGAGCTCGAGTTTCCGGTCTTCGATGACCAGCACCTTCGGTGTTTCCGCCTTCCCCGTAAATACCAGAGCATCGAATCCCGCCTTCCGAAGCTCCGGCCCGAAAAAACCGGAAGAATTCGCGTAGCCGTAGACGCCGGTAAGGGGCGATTTCGCGGTTACCGTAAACCTCGCCGCGGTCGGCCAGGGGGTGCCGGTAAACGGGCCGGTTGAAAAAATGAGACAGTTCTCCGGCCCTAAGGGGTCGATATTCCCGGGGACCATGTCGTACAGAAGCTTAGCGGCATATCCCCTGCTTCCGAGATACTTCGCCACCGTTTCAGCAGGACTTTCCCGCACCGCTATTTCACCGCTTGTTAAATCAATTTCCGCCGTGTATGCCATATACGTTTATCCCTCCAGACCGAAATAGCTTTTCAAAAGGATGTCTTTCCGAATCCTACCCGCCGAAAAGACCTTTCCGGTGTTCATATTATAGATTTGCACCGCAGCCGGTGAATGGATGTCCAGGTCCATCTTGTAAAAATCGCGCTCCGCCTCTTCGAAAAGATCGATAAAAAGCCTTCCGTAGCCGGCGGAACTTTCGGTAACAAGCCGGGGCAGGACACGCTCGATTTCCGCATCTTCACAGCGGACCCAGAATGAAGACTTTCCGCCGTACAGGAGTGAATCGTTTATGACCCCCATCGCCTGCAGTTCGTTATCCGTAACAGGCGCTACGGCGCAGTATCCGCGAGCGAACACGATCTGCCGCAAATCGAATTGTTTTCGTATCATTTTGTTGATGGTCTGCTCGACAATACGCGCGGACACCTGCACCGACGCTACCATACTGGCGCTGGGGTGGGCAAGAAGATAGATGTTTTCAGTACTAACGTTACACACTTCGGCGGCTTTCCGGGCCATTCCTTCATCCGGCAGGGCGGTCATCTGCAGTCCTAAAACCGCCGTCCCCGACAGGTCCCGGTAGGATGTAAGCTCGAAACAATGGTCGTCCTCCGCCGCGGCAAGGGCCCGGGCCGGGCCTGAACCGATGGCGGCAAATTCACCCTCGGTAAGACGGAGTCCGGCAATCTGGCTTACGAGGCAGGCCAGTTCCGGATTGTCCACATACACTTCCACCGCGGGCACGCTTATATCATCATTCAGTTCGAAATCCCGGTAACTGCAGGTCCCCAAACCGGCCATGTTGATTTCGGTAAAAATTTGCGCCGCCTGCCAGCCGCCGGGGACATCGATTCCCATATCGACAACATGGGCGCCGTTCGGCAGGCGAACGTAGCTGCAGCCCAAAGCTTCGGCGTTTTCAACCAGGCCGCGGACCCTGCCCATAACGTGTTGATTAATGCTTACCATATTTCCTCCCCGTTCATATGCTTGACAAGAGACTGCAGATACCGCGCCGCGGGGGCCCCGTCAATAACCCGGTGGTCGAAGGTCATGCTGAGGGAGATAATCCACCGGGTGTGTATTCCGCCGTCGAGTATTACAGGCTGCTGCGTTAGTGTTCCCGCGCCCACAATGGCGCTCTCGCCCGGGTTGAGAATCGGCGTTGAATACCGGACACCGAACATCCCCAGATTCGAGAGGCTTACAACCCCTCCCTTCATGTCCTCGGGACGAAGATCTCCGGACCGTGCCTTGTCGCCTAAACGCTGTAGTTCGGTGCATAGTTCCGGCAATTCTTTTCCGTCGGCATGCCTGATGACAGGCACTACCAAGCCGTATTCCGCATCCACGCCGATGCCGATGTTGATCTCTTCCGCCGTTCGAAGGGTGCTCCCCTCCCCCGCGGCCGTGCGAATAACGGGATGGTCAACCAACGCTGCCGCTATGGCTTTAACGAGCACGGCAGTGTAGGAGAGCTTGATGTGTTTTTCTTCATATTCCGATTTTTTCAAGCGGTACCGCTCTACCAAATCCGTTACATCGGCATCCATGGCAATGGTTGCCTGGGCGGATTCGGAGAGGCTTCGCATCATATACTCGGCGGTTACTCTTCGCGCCGCGCTCATCGGTACGCTGCCGCCGGCTGCAAATGTAGTTGCTCCTGCAGCAGCTCCCCCCGCGGCGATAAAATCCTTGATGTCCTGCCGGGTTACCGCGCCGTGGATACCGGTGCCCCGTATACCGGAATAATCGACACCCTTCTCTTCGGCAAGTTTCAGCGCCTTCGGCGTTATCGATATCCCGGAGCCCGCGGCCCGGGAAGCGGTACCGCCTGCAGCTTCTTTTTCAAAAGCAGGCCCGGCTTCGCCGGCGCCTTCCGCCTCGGCGAGAAGAGCGCTGATGTCTTCATCCGCCGCCGCAATGACAGCTATTGCCTCTCCGCAGGGGCGGGTATCGCCTTCTTCACACAGGATCTTCCGCAAGACTCCGTCTTCGGGAGCTTCGAAATCGTTTGTAAGCTTTTCTATTTCAATTTCGCAGATAATCTGCCCTTCCTTTACCGCATCACCTTCCGACACAAGCCAGTTGCCGACGGTGCCTTCTTCCATGTTCGCTCCGTAGCGGGGCATTTTTACAAGTATTCCCATCACTGTCCCCCTCTAAAAATCCACGACTTCCCGGCACGCGGATACGATGTGCTCCGTTTTCGGCATAACGTAATCCTCTAAACCCGGCGAAAAGGCAATAGGGACATCCAGATTAGTGACCCGCTTCACCGGTGATTTCAGGTATTCGAATATTTCTTCGCTGATCATTGCCGATACTTCGGCGCCGAAGCCCATTACTTTCGGCCCCTCCTGGGCGATAACGAGGCGTCCGGTTTTCGCGACCGATTCGATAATGGTCTGTTTGTCCAAGGGGTAAAGGGTGCGCGGGTCGATAATTTCCACGCTGATCCCCTCTTTTTCCAGCGTTTTTGCCGCCTCATGGGCTAAATCGAGCATGCGTAACGTAGCGACGAGGGTAACGTCGCTCCCCTCTTTCTCGACTTCAGCTTGAAACAGGTCGATCGCGTAATTTTCCTCGGGGACCTCCCCTTTCTTGTTATACAGCAGTTTGTGTTCCAAATATACCACCGGATCGTTGTTCCTTATAGCGCTTATCAGTAGTCCCTTTGCTTCGTAGGGGGTCGCCGGGGCGACGATAACCAGACCGGGAATGTTCATGAGCCAGGGCTCGATGCACTGGGAATGGTGATACGCGCAGCGGATCCCGCCGCCGGTTACCGCCCGGACAACGATCGGACAGCTTGCCTTGCCGTTGTACATAAAGTGGATTTTCGCCGCGTTGTTCACCAGCTGGTCGTAGCAGACCGTTACAAAATCGGCAAACATCAGTTCCGCAACCGGCCGCAGTCCGCACACCGCGGAGCCCACCGACAGCCCGAGGATTGCCGACTCCGAAAGGGCGGTGTCCTTCGCCCGCTCGGGCCACTTCTGCCAAATCCCCTGGGTAATGCCGAAATCGCCTCCCATCTTTGCCACATCTTCACCTACAACAAAAATCCGCTCATCCTGCTCCATCTCCTGCAGCAGGGCCTCGTTTATCGCTTTTCCGTAAGATATTTTTCTAGCCATTTTTCCAGTCCTCCGCTTGGTAATCGGCATACACATGTTCGACGGCATTTTTCGGATCGGGCCATGGGCTGTTCAGGGCAAATTCCACCGCGTCCGCGATTTCCTCGTCGGCTTTCTGCTCCAGCTTCCGCAGTTCCTTCTCCGAGTACCCGTGGACCTCGATCAATTTTTTTCTCGCCCGTGTAATGGGGCACTTCGCCTTCCATTCTTCAACTTCCCCCTCCGGGCGGTACGCCGCGGGGTCCCCGGCGAAGTGTCCCTGCCAACGGTAGGTAAGAAACTCGATAAGCGTCGGCCCTTCACCCTTCCGGGCCCGTTCGGCGGCCCGTTCGGAAGCCTCCACAACCGCTTCTATGTCGTTGCCGTCGACCACCTCGTTCGGCACCTCGTATCCGTCGGCCCAGGTTGCGAGCTGTTTCTGCGGGTGCGCCTCTTTATAATGGGTGGATATGGCATACTGATTGTTTAACAAACAGTAAATTATCGGCAGCTTCCAGGTGGCGGCCATGTTCATGCTTTCGTGACAGGTTCCCTCGCCCAAGGTGCCGTCGCCCAAAAAAACGGCAGTAACGTCGTCCGTCTTGTTGTACACGGAAGCAAAAGCGGTGCCTAAGCAGGTTACCATGGTAGACCCCTGAATGCCGTTAAACCCCATGTTGCGATACTCTAAATCGTTAATGTGCATCGATCCGCCGCGGCCGCCGTTAATTCCCGCCGCCCGCCCGAAAATTTCCGCCATAACAAGCTTCTTCTCGGTCCCGCACAGACAGATTGCCCCGTGGCCGCGGTGGTCCGGAAATTTATAGTCCGTTGTGCGCAGGGCCCTGACAATACCCGCCTGGGCCGCCTCCTGGCCGATACTTAAGTGAATGAACCCCGGGATCGTGCCGTTTTTTGAATATTGTTCTACTTCCTCTTCAAACCGGCGGATTGAAACCATATCGTAATACAGGTCTTTCAGCCGTTCTTTTTCAAGCGCCATGTTGCTCCTCCTATGTTTTCTATGCCTTTTTCCCGAACACATCCACCGCGGCACCTGCCATCGGTGCGGCTTCATCGGATGCAAAAAAGAGCACCACCTTTGCCACCTCATCCACCTGCAGCATTTCGTCTAAGGGGATGGTTACCGCGGCATCCTCGTTCATCCGCTCCCTCGTGTATTCGGTATTTGTCATTCCCAAATACAGAGCGTTTACATTGATGCCGTATTCTTTTACTTCTTCCGACAGTGTACGGGTAAGGCTTACCATGCCCGCCTTCGACGCGGCGTACGCGCCGAAACCCGGAAAATAATGCTTTGCCGCGGAGGAGGAGATATTGATGATCTTCCCGTACCGTTTTTCTTTCATAATCGGTACAACCTCACGGCAGCAGAGGAAGGCCCCGGTGAGGTTCACGCCGATTTGCATGTCCCACAGCTCCTTTGATGTTTCCTCTATCAGCGCCGATTTGTGCACAGCGGCATTATTGACGAGAATATCGACGGTACCGAATTCTTTCACCGTCCGGGCAACCATCTCCCGTACGTCCATCTCGATGCTGATATCGCAGACAACGGGGAGGGCCCTCCGTATTTCTTCCGCAACCGAGAGCAGTTTCGATTCCGTCCGGCCGACAAGGACCACCGAAGCCTCCTCCGCGGCAAATGCCTTTGCATACTCCGCGCCGAGACCCTGACCGGCACCGGTTATAATGACAACTTTATCCCTAAATCTCACCGCGTTCCTCCTTATATACACCGGCAGCCTTGTACCGTCCGGCCCCACTGCACGTTTCCTAATCCGGATTTCTCTACCAGCCTAGCGGCCGTATGTTGTGTTTTCCGTAAAACTTCTTCTTCATTACAAGATGTAATTTCGCCGTCTTTCATGACAACCTTGCCCGCAATAATCGCGGTTTCAACATTTGTCTGCCCCGCCGAGTAAACGAGTGTCGATACCGGATCATGGAGCGGAATCGATCTGGCCCGCAGCGGATTGAAAATAAACATATCGGCCTTCTTCCCCTCTTCGAGAGAGCCGATTTCCCTTTCCCGTAACAGGGCCCGGGCACCGTGGAGGGTCGCCATTTCCAATACCTGCGCCGCCGAAACCGTCGCGGCGTCCCGGGTCATCAATTTGTGCTGCAGCGCCGTCATTTTCAGCACTTCCAGCATGTCCTGGGTGTCGTTGGATGCCGCGCCGTCGCAGGCAAGACTAACGTTCATCCCTTCCCGAAGGAACCTCGGCACCGGCGCCGCCCCCGAGGCAAGAATCATATTGGAAACGGGGCAGTGGCTTACCGACACTCCGTACTTTTTAAACTTCTCAAAATCGGATTCACTCATATGCACCGAATGCACCGATACAAAATCGGGACCTAAAATACCGCATTCTTCGAGCACATCTACCGTCGGTTTCCCGTACTTTTCCATGGAAAACCGGTCGTCATCCTCCGTTTCCAGCAGATGCATGGTAATCGGTATGCCGTACCTGTCCGCCATGCTCCTCGTTGTAAAAAACCCTTCTTTACTGTGGTCCCAAATAATTCCAGGGGCAAGGGACATGCTCATCATGGGGTCGGCCGCGCAGCGGCTGCATAAATCTTCCATCTCCTGAAAATAATCATCCTCCGACTCCACGTAATCCGGCCGGATTTCCGGAGGCAGCCCGGAGATATCGGTGTGGCATTTCGACAACACTCCCCGGACACCCAGTTCCTTGTAGGCTTGGATAACGGGTTCGTCGAACCCTTTCCCGACATGACAATACTGGGAATCGGTTACGGTTGTGGTCCCCGTCCGGATTGCCTCGATAAGGCCGGTCATGGCCCCGTAATACATGCATTCCTCGGTATAATTGTGGAGGGCCACCCGTACGGAACTATTCAGCCAGTCGAACAGCGTTTTGTCCCGGCCAAGCCCTTTCAGCAGCGTCTGGAACAGATGGGTATGGGTGGTAATGAAGCCGGGAAACACGTACTTGCCCCGGGCATCTATCGTCTCGATACCGGTATACCTGCCGCGGACCTCTTCCTCCGTCCCTATATCGATAAGGGTATCGCCTGTTACGGCAATTCCGCCGTTTTCAATAATCCGCCGTTCTTCATCCATGGTGATGACAGTCCCGCCGGTAATCAGTACATTTGCCTGTTTCATCTCAGCATTCCTTCTCAGTATTTCATCTCCGTTACGCCTGCGCCGCACCCGTCCTCTTCGGTAACACCGTAGATCATCCGCTGGCGGGTAAACATAAAGTGCCGGCCGTGAATGGCTAAGGCAATTAACGCCGCATGGGGGTGCCGGGTGCACGAAAACGCATTCCCCGCGTTCGGGGTAATCGGGCCGCCGGCAAACACAAGGGAATAATTGATAAACATTTCATCTAAGGCTTCGTTTTTGATTAGATGAGCGGCATAGCTCGGACTTTCAACGGATAGATACTCATGGCCGGTATGCCGCAGCAGATACAGCAGCACTTCCGCGTCGGGCACATCGGCACTCCCCGTAACGAACACCGGGACCCCCTCGCCGGCTGCAAGCTGCTCCCGGGCTTTCGCACATTCCGCCTCGGATGGCCGCCTCTCATACGGCCCGATAAAAAAATGCTTTCTCCCGAATTCCCGGCCCAGATATTTTCCGCCGGCCGGTGACGTCGCTACCGCCGCATGAAAGTGCTGCCCGTCGGCAATGCCGAAAATCCGGTGCCCCATGGGAACGTCGGTACCGTCAAAGGAAACAATGATGTTTCGGGGGTGCTCGGTTTTATTTCGTACCCTCCGGCGTTGTTCAAACAGATCCGGGTCGAAGATATGACAGGTGGTAAGCGGCTCGGTATGGAGGGTCTTCGCTCCGATAATAATGCCGTCCGCATTCGCCCGGAGCGCGTTCAGCAGCCAGAAATCGGTCAGCGCGCCGTCCGGGTCGAGGTAGTTGTTCTTCGCGATTACCGGCCCGGCAGGGTCGTCAGTGAAAGCCATCTTCCCGTCGGAGGAGAGTACGATGGATGAGTACGTATAGGGCCTGTTTTCGGGAGGGGGAGGAAAGGCCATATCGCCGTAGCGTTTTTCTATTTTCGGAAGCGGATGAGGAGAGCCGGGTGCCTGCATCATGCCGTTGACGGTCTCTCTGTCTTCATACCGCATGTCGAACGAAATTTTTTCATTGTCGAAATCGATCATCACCAAGGTATCGTCCCTGTATTCCGCCACTGTTTCCCCCTTGCCTACCTTTTTTTCTCTTTGTTCAGTTCGCAGGATCCCCGTTCCAAAAGCTCGAGCGGCAGCACTTTCCGAACAGGCGGCCTCGACCCCTGTTCAAGCTGCCGTAAAACGCTGCGCGCCGCCATTCTTCCAAGACCCGTCCCCGGATACTTGAGGGTTGTAAGCGGCGGTACCGAAAAAGCACCGTTCGGTGAATTGTCAAATCCCGCGATCGAAACATCTTCGGGCACCCGCAGCCCGAGGGCATGCGCCGAGCCCAGGGCACCCAGGGCAATAACATCGCTTGCCGCTATAACGGCCCCCGGCGGCGATTCCCGCCGCATCAGCTTTGAAAACGCCGCGTATCCGCCGCTCATATTCCACCCGCAGGTAACGACATTTCCCCTGTTGTACGGAACGGATTCCGTTTTCAGTGCATCGATAAAGGTACGCACCCGTCTCGGTCCCGAACTGGTTGAAAAATCACCTGCCAAAAGCCCGATATCGGTATGCCCTAAATCGACGAGGTACTGCACCAGCCGCAGCATCCCGCCGGCATCATCGGATGAAAAATTGTCCACCTGCACATCGCATTCCGGACAATCGATAACGGCCATCGGTGTTGTCCGCGCCGCTTCCCGCATCGGTTCCGGCCTTCCGCACTCGGTCATGATAATGACACCGCTGATCATTTTCCTCGGAAGATTCCGGATAAACCGGTCGGTTTTGTCAGCATCCTCCTGGGTGTCGTAGATAAGCGCACTGTACCCGGCATTCTCCAGCTCATCCATAATACCGTAGACAATAACCGACAAGCAGGGATTGGTGATATTCGGGATAACGATGGCGATTGTCTCGATCCGGTTGTTCCCCAGCGCCTGTGCTATCGGGTTCGGCACGTACTGCAGCTCTTCAATAATCTCCGCGACACGGACGCGCTTATCCTCGGTTACCGTTTCCGGGCTATTCAGCACCCGGGACACGGTAGCAATGGACACACCGGCACGTTCCGCCACTGTTTTAATGGTCACCGTTTTTTTCCTGCATCCGTTAGCAGCCCTGTCTGCCACCACATCTCCTTTTTCTATTTTGTAAACGGTTTTGTAAACGTTTACAGACTACTATTGTAGCATAAATTTCCAGTTTGTAAAGGGGGGATTCCAGAAACCACCCACCATTTTCTCTTGACATCCGGGACCGGGCATGGTATCGTAATATGGAAATGTCTAACATCAAACGTATGATTTATAGAGGGATTAGTTATGGAAATACAACGTCCATTAATTGCCACATATTTTGTGGAAACTCCATTTCCCGTTCAAAAGGCAGCCGAGATCCTGGCAGGAGAACAGTCCAGCGGTACCTTTGTAAAAGTTCCGGGGGAAACGGACGAGCTGAAAGAAAAGTACGGTGCCAAGGTTGAGAAAATAGAGGAGTTCAGTCCGGCGGATTCACCGTCACTCGAAGGAGGAAAAATTCCCCCGGATTGGCCGAAAGACGGTACCGGTAAATATAACCGTGCATGTATAACAATATCATGGCCTTATGAAAATGTTGGTATCAATTTGCCGGTCCTCCTTTCGACCATTGCCGGGGGCGTATACGATCTAAGTGTTTTTACCGGAATAAAACTCATTGACATTGAATTCCCGCCCCAATACGCCGAGGTGTATCCCGGCCCGCAGTTTGGAATCGAAGGGACACGAAAACTGACCGGCGTATTCGAGCGACCTATTATCGGTTCCATTATCAAACCATGCATCGGACTAACACCGGAAGAAACGGCGGAACGGGTAGACGCGCTGGTAGAGGGCGGTATCGATTTTGTCAAGGACGATGAAATATTAAGCGATGCGCCCGTATCACCCTTCGCAAAACGGGTGGAAAAAGTAATGAAAGTTATTCAACGGCATGCGGATCGAAGCGGCAGACAGCTAATGTATGCCTTCAATATTTCCGGCAATTTGGATGATATGTACCGGAAACACGATATTGTAGTAAAACACGGAGGCACCTGTGTGATGGCAAATGTGCTCAGTATCGGTTTTACCGGTCTTGCAGAGCTTAGAAAACACAGCGCGCTTCCGATTCACGGACACCGCTGCGGCTTCGGCGCGTTAAACCGGCATTCCCTGCTGGGTATGGAGTTTACCGCCTATCACAAGTTCTGGAGAATGCTTGGTATCGATCATATCCATACAAACGGCTTGCGAAATAAATTTTATGAATCCGATGAATCCGTATTAAAATCAATCCGTGCCTGCTATACTCCGCTCTTCGGCGGATATCAGTGTCTGCCGGTACTTGGATCGGGACAATGGGCGGGACAGGCGGAAGACACCTACAAACTGACCGGGAGCAATGATATGCTCTACCTCTGCGGCGGCGGTATCCTCGCCCACCCGTCCGGCATACAGGCAGGAGTTGCCAGTGTCCGGCAAGCCTGGGAAGGTGCAGCGGCGGGGGTTCCCTTAGAAAACTATGCAAAGGAACACAAAGAATTAGCGGAAGCAATACGCTTTTTTGGTACATAACAAGGGCAGCGGGATGATAAAAACAGAAAACAGTGTATTCCTAAGTTTTTACGGCGATGATTTTACCGGTTCTACAGATGTTATGGAATCCTTGACCATGAACGGGATACCGGCCGTTCTTTTTTTATCCCCTCCTTCCAAAGAAGAGGTTGAATGCTTCCGTTTAAAGAATAACTGGTACAATCCGAGCGGAAAAGTGGAGGCTTTCGGTGTTGCCGGGGTTTCAAGGAGCATGACCCCCGAGCAGATGGACAGCGAACTTCCTGCCGTCTTCGAAGCAATTCGAAAAGTACCGGCGGATTTTTTTCATTACAAAGTCTGCTCAACCTTCGACTCCTCTCCGAGAATCGGTAATATCGGCCATGCTGTCGAGATTATTCTAAAGTATTTTCCCGCCGGGTACATACCTCTTTTGGTAGGGGCTCCCCCGTTAAATCGATTCTGCATTTTCGGAAATCTCTTTGCCAGGGTAGACGGGGTCACTTACCGACTTGACAGACATCCGACAATGTCGAAACATCCCGTAACCCCGATGTTGGAAAGCGATATCAGAGTTCACCTTTCAAAACAGACGGAACGCCCGGTAAAACTGTACGATCTATTTGCGCTGGAGAAGGCATGGGAGAACCAGGAAAAGATTTTTTCAGGGTTGATCGAAGGGGCCGGCGAATTTCTCCTTTTCGACACGTACAATGGTGATCACCTTCAGAATGTCGGGAGGCTGGTATATGAAAAACGGGGACCTGCTCCGCAGCTCCTTGTATCATCCTCCGGAATTGAATACGCCCTTACGGCATACATGCAGCACAAGGGATTGATATCCAATCCACCGCCGCCTGCTTCGCCGGGCAGAGCGGAACAGATGATCATTATGGCCGGCAGCTGCGCTCCCACCACTGGAAAGCAGATTGAATGGATACAGAAAAAAGGGTTTGAGCCGATCCGGATCGATACGGTCAATCTGATAGATGCAGACAACAGAGATGTTGAAATGGAACGTGTTATCTCCCTTGCCGTAAAACTTCTGCGGCAGGGGAAAAATGCCGTTATTTACAGCGCAATCGGCCCAGCCGATACTGCGATACAGGCAACAAAAGATAAAATGAAGGATCTTTCTTTACCGGAAGAAGCAACAAGTGAAGGTATTTCCAAAGCTCAGGGGAAAATTCTCCTCGAAATCCTGAACAATTCCAAAACCCTGCCCCGTGTAGTTGTAGCAGGCGGCGACACTTCCGGATATGTTTCCCTCGAACTCGGCATTCATGCCTTGGAAGTCCTTGTTCCTATAGCCCCAGGCGCGCCCCTCTGCCTCGCGCACTCAAAAGACTCCCGCTTTGACGGTATGGAAATTTCTTTGAAAGGCGGGCAAAATGGGAAAGCCGGATACTTCGAATCTGTTTTCGAAGGGAAAGCCCTGGAATGAAGAGAAAAAACCATGTCGCTGATTGATTTAACCGTCGAAGTGAAACGGGAAAAATGGGAGAAAATTTTTGCAAATGAAAAGATGACTGCCTTCGGACATCTGGGAACGCATTTTGACGGAATGAATATAACCTTCGATCTTGCAAACTGTAAACGACCCGGAGTTGTCCTGGATGTCTCCACCGTCACAGGGCGTGACATCAAGATCGACGACATCGATACGGACCGTATTGCAGCGGGCTTATTCGTCCTGTTTTACACCGGTTTTTCGGATACGGAGGAATATGGAACGGAGCATTATTTTACCAAGCATCCTCAGTTATCACATAGGCTTATACAATGCCTTTTAGATAAACAGGTAGCCATGATCGGTATTGATGCCGCCGGTATCCGGCGCGGCGAGGAACATACTCCCACCGATCAAGTTTGTGCCGACCGCGGCGTATTTGTCGTTGAAAATATAGCAGACCTGTCGTCGTTGATTTCAGCAGCCGGCAACAAGCCGTTTACCGTTTACACGTTTCCCGTTAAGTTCGAGGGGATGTCGGGACTGCCCTGCCGCATTGTCGCGGAGGTTTAATTACCCACGCTGCCCGTATACGCTGAACTGTTTCCGCAGATTTTCGAGTTCCGCCTCATCAAGAATGACCGGTTCCCCCATTTGGCGGGCAAGATAGTATGAATGAGCGATGTATTCAGTAATGTCACTTTTGTATATTGCCTTCTCAAGCGATTCCGCCACAGTCAACAGGCCGTGATTCGGCAGTATAACCGCATCGGCAAGGGCAAGTTTCTCTACCGCAGCCGGCCCCATTGCATCGGTACCGTAAGTAGCGTAGTGTGCCACCGGGATATACGGCCCCATAACCGGTACAAGATAATGCACCAGCGGTATCGGTTCACGGGTGATGGAAAACGCGGTTACATAGGGCGGGTGGGTATGTACTACGGCGAAGGCATCGGTCCGGTTCCGCAATACCGCCAGATGCATCGGCGTTTCCGATGACGGCGTCCGATCTCCTTCAATCTGTTCCCCCGAAGATAGTTCGAGCACGCACATATCTTCGGGACGAAGGGTGTTGTAATTCATTCCGCTCGGCGTAATCACTACAAGACCTTCCGCCCTGCTGCAGATAGAGGCGTTCCCCCCGGTAGCAACAGTCATCCCGGTGCCCAAAAGCTGTCTTCCTGCTTCAACCAATAATGCTCGTTCTTTTTCCAGTTTCATATTTACTGCTCCTGCTTTTTTGTGGCCACCATTAGTACGAGGATAATAAGAGCGCCTTTCACGATATTCTGTGTCCCAATCGGCAGGCCCGCGACCTGCATCGCCGTTACAATCAGAACGAGAAACATACAGCCGAAAAGCGTTCCCACAATGGTAGACCGCCCGCCAAAAATAAGTGTTCCGCCGATAACGACCGCCCCGACAGTTTCCAGCAGGTAGGTATTGCCCATGCCGAGGAATGCCCCCCCTACCCGGGACGCAATAAACACGCCTGCTAAACCGGCAAAAACACCACTGATTATGTACGCAATCATCTGTGTCCGGTTCGTATTGATACCCGACAAATGGGCCGCCTTTATATTTTGCCCAACGGCGGTCAAATTTCTTCCATAGACCGTTCTATGCATAACGAATGCAGCTAACGCTCCCAAAGCGATAACAAGGATAATGATCCAGGGAATCCCGCCAACCTTCCCCCTCGACAACGTCAACAGGAAAGGACTCATCTTGAATGTTGAAAACCCTTCATTGTAAATGAGAGATGCTGTCGTAAGAACATACCCCATAGACAATGTCGCAATAATAGGAGGTATTCTGAGAAAAAGAACAATAATTGAATTCGTCAATCCGATAGCAGCTCCTACGGCCAGACAAATAAGCATTCCATGAAAAACGTTTGCGTTAAGTCCGTCAATAATACCAGTTGACAGAAAAGCCGTTAAAGTTATTACACCTGGAATCGAAAGGTCAATTGCACCACGGCCGCAGGATACTACATACATCTGCCCTAAAGCCGGAATAGCCAAAAAAGCCGCGGAGGTACCATTACTCAATAAGCTTTGAACATTCAGCTTCGATGTTACAATACCAATAACCAGCCACAGTATGAGGGAACCAAGAAAGGCCCATATCCAGTACTTGTCATTTAAAAAGGTTTTTATTGCTTTAACCATCTTTATTTTCCCCTCCTTAGTAAACGGAGCGCCAAAACAAGAATCAATATCCCCCCCTGTACCGCCGCTACGTAGTTTGAGCTTAAATTTAAAAACCCGAGAAGAGATCCGATTAATGACAATGTTATCGCTCCGAATATTGCTCCGACAGGAGAGACAATTCCACCAGTCAATTCACCGCCTCCCATAACGACAGCGGCCACTGTTAAGAGCGTATAGGATAATGTGGCATTCGCATCGGAGGCCGTTGTAATAGCAGTAACGGATAATCCGCCAAGCATACCGAAAACACCGGCAATGAAAAACCCCATTGAAAAAGCCAGTGCAGGTGACCAACCGCTTCGCTCCATCGACGTCGGGTTGTTTCCAAATCCCTTCAAGACCGTTCCATACTTCGAACGGTAAACGATATAAGCTATTACAGCGGCAATTATTACAATTAATACCACCTCCGGAACGATTGGTATATTTAATGAATACGCTTTTATAAGCCATTCAGGGGCAGCGCCACCCGGAATATTTTGTATACTATAGGCAATGCCAGTCCAAACAAAGGAGGCTCCTAACGTAACAACAATTGCCGGGATTTGTCTGCTGTATATAAGAAACCCCATAAGGGCATAAAAACCGAGCCCAAGAAACAAGGAAAGAACTCCTAACACAGGATGAGTACGCAGTAAAGTTGCACATAGAACATTAATCAGACCCATATACGCACCGATCCCAAGATCCACCATACTCAATCCGATAACATACATTTGTGCAAGAGTTGCAAGAACAAGGGGGATGGAACCACCAATCAATAATTCAATTCCAAAACGCGAAAAAACAGGAGGAGTTAGAATACCACTTAAAATATAGATTAATAGCATGGCTCCCAAGGGAATGCCGATACCGCCGAAATCGAACTGAAAACGCTTTAAATTCTCGAATTCCCCTACCTCACTCCGTTTTTTCTTCTCACCGGAAAATGAAGCATTTATAATATTTTCTTTCGTTGCATTGTTGCGGTCTAGTTCTTTCATTATTGTTCCATATCGTAAAACAATAATTCGATCGCAGATTGTCAATTCTTCGTCTTCAGTACTGTACCAAATAACTAATTTACCTAACCGGGCAGTCTCTCTAAAAAGATTGTATAGCTGTTTCTTGGTTGCAATATCTACTCCCCGAGTGGGGTCATCTAAAAGGATGATATCAGCGTCCGCCATCATTGCACGGGCTATAAGCACTTTTTGCTGGTTCCCGCCGCTTAGGCTTGTTATTGGTGCTCCGATACCGTCTGATACAATTTGGAGTTGATTATACCAATTTTCAATCCCCTTACGCCCTTCTTCTTTTATTATTGGACGAAAAAAACGGTATTGTGCAATTTTTGTCATAGCAATATTTTTTGCAATCGACCATAGACTAAAAATGCCTTCCGTCTTCCTATCGCCGGTTACATATGCAATTTTTCCGGAACGTTGTATAGCGTGGGAGGCATTTTTTTGAGGTCGAAAAATAGTCTGCAACAGTTCCCGCTGTCCGCTTCCTTCGAGACCGGCAATACCAATAATCTCCCCTCTATTAAGAGTCAAGTTGATTTCATCCAATTCTTTAGTTGTAAGATCGTTTATTGCTACTAATGTCTTCTCCTGGAAAACAACACTTTTTTCTTTCTCTTCAATTCCATGAACATCTTTTTCGGTTGCACCCTCACTCATTTTTTGGACTAAATCATTTTCATTTGTTTCCTCCACCATACCAGACCAGCGGATTAAGCCGTTCTGCATTACAAATATCCTGTCGGCGAGATTCATGACCTCTCCTAAACGGTGAGAAATGAAAATAAATGAAATCCCGTCTTTTTGTCTCTGCTTAACATAATTCATGAGCTGACGCGTTTGTTCCGCTCCCAATGAAGACGTTGGCTCATCGAGTATGAGAATTTTCAAATCGAGGTCGCTGGTTGCGCGGGCAATCTCTACCATCTGCTGTTGAGCAATCTTCAAATTACTCAATCTAATATTGACATCAATGTTATTGCCTGGAAACACGGCATCTAAGGATTCTTTTGCGATCTTCCTTGCTAACTGCCTCCATTTTCTTTCTCCACGAAAGCGCTGTGCCTGTTCAATATAAAAATTTTCGTAAACTGTCAAATTAGTACAAAGTGAAAGTTCTTGATAGACAACTCGAATCCCCAGCTTACTTGCCTGCGTAGGACTGTAGCCACCCCATTCGATTTGTGAATCGGCAATTAGAAGTGTACCTGCATCAGGTTCCGTTACACCGGAAAGAATTCGCATTAATGTACTTTTCCCCGCACCGTTCGCACCGATTAAACCAACAACTTCACCCCGGCGAATAAAAACCTCTACATTATTATTTGCAACCGTTGGGCCGTATACCTTTCTTATACCTTTGGCATGAAGTAGCTCGCCAGTGACGTCTACCTGTTTGTGCGTTTCCTGTTCTGTCATTCTTCTTTCCTTAAAATCCTTCTTCGAATAGGATAGCAGATTTTAATTGTTTTATGGAAAAAAATTCGGGCAGAATGGAACTTCTGCCCGAAAAAATCATTGCGGGTTTTATTGATATTCTTTGATTAGATTCTCTACGACCCATTCCTCGGTAAAAACCGGTGAAGCAATAGTACCGGGTTTAAGATCCTGATACTCTTCTAAATTATCAACTGTAACAGGAATTGCTGCAAGGCTCATCTTTTGAGGAACATTCATTCCTTCAAGTATTTTCAGAGCTTCCCAAAATGCTGCGCCGCCAATTCCGGGTGCGGAGCAAACACTTACCGTTTCATACCCATTTTCTTGGTATTCTTCATACCACCAGCGCAGGAATTCAGAAGAGTTGTCGCCAACAATATACGGCATTTTGTCCTGATCGGATGCTTCAAATGCTTGAACAACTCCCCATGCATCGCCGCCACCCTGAGTAAATACGGCATCTACCGCCGGAAGGCTCGGGAGAATATTGGAAACCGCTTGCTGCGTAACCGTTGTACTAGCTTCTCCGATGACTTCACCCACTACGCTTAACCCGGGATATTTTTTAATAACATTCATATGTCCTTCATACATCTGCTGGTCCGGTACGGAACCTGATACACCCCGAACAATAAGGACATTTCCTTTTCCGTCCATCTTTTCCGCAACCCATTCTGAAGGTAACTGCTGCATTTTAACAAAATCAAAATCTAACTTCCAGCAATCAGGGCTTGTCGCTATTGAGTCGAAGGCCAAGACCTTAATTCCCGCATCTGCGGCTTTTTCAATAACTCCGTTGAGCGCGGTAGGAGATGCGGAATTGATACATATTGCGTCAACCCCTTTCAGAATTAAACTGTTCATTTGCGCTATCTGCTGATTTTGGGTCCCGTCTCCGTTGACTACTACGTAGTCTTTGATTTTTCCTTCCGCTTTTGCCTTTTCTGCGGCAAATTCAAAAGCTTCGACCATCTGTTTTCGCCATGTGTTTCCATAGTAGCTGTTTGAAAGGGCAATTACAAAGTCGCCGCCCTTTTCCGCGACTTTTTCGGAACCGCCGCTTTCTTTTGTCGTTTCGGCCTTTTCGCCGCTGCCTGCCTCCTGTTTACCTCCGGCAAATACAAAAACACCCACGAATAGTAAACACAGAGCCATAATGAGAAGTTTTTTTCCCATAACCTTCATAGTAATCCTCCTTACTAGATTTCTTAGATATCAAACATATGATGTCTAACGTTTGTTAAAATATAGTAGCATGCCCTTTTACCTTCTGTCAAGAAAAAAATCAATTTTCTTGACAGGAGTTTCTTTTACCCATATCATTACAATTAAACATATGATGTTAGACAAATTTAAAACAGGTGGTGCATGTGTCTGATATACGAACGGCTGACCCGAATTTATTTAAATCCCCTCAGCGGATGTCCGCGGTGGACATGGTAATAGAAAAAATTAAAGAGCTGCTGCTGACCAAACAGCTTCGACCTGGAGACAAGCTCCCGAACGAAATGGAACTGACGAAAAGTCTCTCCGCAAGCAGAGGCTCCGTCCGGGAGGCAATGAAAATTCTCGAATCCTTCGGTATTTTAGAAATCAAGCGGGGTGACGGCACCTACATTTCCACGGACACTAGCAACACCGCAATTGACCACATTCTGTTTCAGCTTATCATGAGCGATGCGGACAAAAAAAAATTGATGGAAATGCGGGAATTGATTGAATCGGGAATAATAAAGATTATTATCAACAATGCGGAACCCGCGGATATCCAAAAGATGGAACAGTCACTCCATAAAATGGAAGAGATGGTTGCCGGCGGCGAAAATGATCCCAACAAGCTGACTGCAGTAGATTTAGAATTTCACATGGCCATGGGCCAGGCCACGCATAACGAGCTTATCATGAAAATATACAAGTTTGTTCTAGACCTATTCGCGCCATCCATCGTGGAAACGCAGAGCAAACCCGGAGGAAGTGCCCTCGGCATCAAGGTCCATCGGATGATATTTGAAGGAATACAAGCGAAAAACCTCGAACAGGCCGAAGAGGCGATTACTACTTCCATCGAAGCATGGGCGGAAATGTACTAGATTCCGACAATTATACATTCAACCCGTGAAGGTATTCCATACTGCGGCGGGCCCACAATTTTTCCTTTGTAGACGTAGCGTCGGGCGACTCTTCAGGAGTCGGCCAGAGTTCGAGAATCAGATTACAGTTCTTTTTTCGCTGCTTTAACCTACGGACCAGGGCGGGGATGTCGAGCATTCCATCTCCGGCGGGGGTGCCTTCAATAATAAAGCCCATATTGTGTGACGGCCGATAGATTCGGAAATCCTTTATATGAAGGTTCACCACATAGCCAATCAATGTATTTATAACAACATCAGGCCCTTCCAACGCGCCGAAGGAATTGACCGTATCGAGACAGATACCGGCAATGTCGGTCCCTGCAGATTCGATAATTTCCGCGAACTCGGCAGCTTTGAACCGGTCATGATTTTCCAGTGCAAGAACAACACCGCTCTCCTTGAGTGCTTCCGCCGAGCTGCGAATAATATCGACGATCTTTGGTATATTTGGATGAAAACCTTCAGCATCAATAACGGCACGGAGTATGGAAGAACCGCAGTGGCGGGCAATGGTGATATAGCGCCGCAGATTTTCCGGCTGAATTCCCCGGATTCCCACTTCCACATCGATACCGGCCTGTCGTGTCAGCGAAAGGAGCCGTTCGAGGTTATTTTTCGACAACGCGTGCAACGGAAGGTTGTCTCCGAATTGTACCACTTCAGCCCCTACCTCCCGTGCAAAATGTACAAACTGATAGGCATCCATCGGATGCCGCGGTTCGTTCCCCGGAACACCGATAGACCAGTCCAGGGCATATGATCCAAGACCGACTTTCATCACTTACCTTTTCAAACTCCCGGTAATTTCCCGAACACTTTTCTTAACTTTATCAATTGAAAAAATGTTTTCTTTCCAATCAGGTTTAAAAATTAGTTCCCGGGCTTTCTCCATGGCCAGCTTAGCACCATCCGAAACGGTAAATCCGGCAAGCCCGAAAGTAATGGCCAGTTCGATCCGAATATGACCGAAAAGAAAGGCCTTTGCAGCGTCCTCGGGGACTCCCATTTCGACAATTTTATCAAGCCCTTCTTTCATGGAATCAATGAGTGTAAGGGTAAACGTTTCTACAAGTGCCGGCTCGAGCAGAGCCATCTGCTCGACTGTTATTTTGTAGGTATTCCGTACAGGAGCGTAAATTATTCTGGAAAAAGCCTCCCCTTTTTCGTAATCCGAATCCGGCCCTTTGTAAAGAGCATTTACCACATCCTGCTTTGCAGTTCCGCCAAACCAGTCTTTTCGTGCCGCAGGGTCTGTTTCATCGTTAAACAACGGCGGATGGCAGGGATGTGTAACAAAATAGGTAAGATCGTTCCGCACCGGCATTACTTCCGCATAAGCGGCAGCCGGGTCTAAACCAACTATCATTGTTCCAGACTGCAGGATGGGTATAATTTCTCCGCTTATTTCCCCGATCAGGATATCGGGAAGCGCAAGAATGACTACATCGGCATCTTTAATTGCATCATCCCGGGGTGTAACGGAAACACCTATATCCTTCAGCCGGGCAATACCGTCTTCATTTATTTCAACGTAAGCTACATCGTATTCTGTTCTATCCTTTATGTTGCCGGTAATCCGGCAGCCCATTTTCCCGCCTGCTCCTAATAGTGCTACTTTCGTCATGCTAGTTTCTCCTTATTGTCAATTTTACTTTTTTATTTTCAGCCGTGTCACACAATAGGGTGACAATTCTACATCTAGCCTTCCGTCTTTTACCATGGTATAATTCGTTTCAGATGTATTATAAAAAGATTCGGGACGAAGCGAAGCCTTCTCGTAATTACTCTCATCAAGTGTAATCATTGAAACAGCACCTGTCGGGAGTCCATAAATATTACAAGAGAGACGTTCACCGGTAAAATTGCCGAGAATTATTATTGTACTGCCGTTTTTCTCCAGGGCAATCCCGTCAACAGAGAGAGGCTTCCCGCTTTGCAGCTGCAACAGTCCGGCTCCGGACATTCCGGCAAGCCATCTGAAGATGTAATACAGGGGAAAAACTCCACCCGAAATGGATGGGAACTGACCAGGAAGCGGGGAACCCTCCTCCATTTCCATAACACCTTTCCACCCAACCGTTTCAAAATACGTAAGCGATGCAGCACCGCCTTTTGATAGATATTTGATGCTTGCCGCAGTCCATGCAGCTCCAAACAGAGACATCTGCCTGGTATCGACCTGCGGCGGCAGGACTCCCGGTGGAACGGGAGGTTCTTCGCCGGTGGCGTTCGGGTTCCACCGCATTTTCAACGTTACCGGCCCGACATGGACAGGGAGACCGCCGCTGAAACTTTTAGCTGTTATAACCGTTACTTCCTGTGCCGCGGTAGTTTCAACAAGAGAATTGTTATCAAAGGCGTGCACCTGCGGATTAAGTGAATACACAACCCCGTTCGGAACCGAGGTGTCCGGCCGTCCTCTGTTCAATTCCGTAAAAAAAGCATCCGTACCGGTTATAATTTTCGTTTCCGGAAAGTACGGCTTCAATTTCTCCGCAGCAAGAGAGATCCACTTCTTCTCGGTTGATTTTTCCCCTTCTTTGAATATAAAGAAACGTATTACGGATAGCTTCTTCGATATATTACCGCCGGCACACGGAATTTCACCGATACTGCTATTGATTTTTTTCAGATCATCTATCAGTCCGTCCAGTTCTTCAGAAGGAGAAGCCCCGAGATGGAGGGCCAATTCAAGCGGGATATCGAGTTTTTCCGCTTTTATCAGTGCCGTTTTCAGATAATCCGTTGGACAGGTCTCTTGACGGTAAGCGGCAGTTGTATCGCATAGTTTGAGGTCTAACCGCAGATGGGAGCACTGTAACGCCGATAACAGCTGCATCTGCCTGTCTGAAATTACCCTTGGATTCTCTCCGAGAACAAGTCCTATTTCCGGCAAAGCAGCATCGGCTGTACCCGACAGTCTCACTTCGACAATCTTTTTTTGTTCACCGTCTTCCTCGGCCTGTGCATCACCTTCAGCTGTATCCACGCAGAAGGTTATCTCCTGACATACCTTTGTGCCCTTCTCAACCTCGATTGGAAAGGGAAGAGACAAGGGAGTACAGTATGTTTTAAAACTGGCATCCGTCCAATTTCTTTGGTCTTCCATTTCAAAAACATCACCGTTAAACTCAAGTTTGCCGGTGATGCCTTCCGCCGCACTCCAGGACATTGCCCGAATATTGAAAAAAGGCTGCTGGGGAGAAATGAGTTTGGGGAAACACCCCTCTTCCACCGTGCCGTCGTCATGGGTGATACGGCACGTCCTCCCTGCCGCCTCCATAGGATGCAGTAAACAAAAACCGATCCTGTTCCGTCGGAATGTACTGAGCGCCTTGCCGTCGAACCTGAATATAATAACCCCGCTGCTGCTTCCACTGATTCGGGCATTCCAAACGAAGCGGATTTCACCGTTCGTATGTATGGAAGAATAGGTGATGAGAAAGGAGTCGGATTTCTCATCTATTCGCAAATCGGTAAT
>CAZSGZ010000020.1:0-27342 GCA_964606455.1 uncultured Spirochaetales bacterium | reverse complement strand
CGTTCCCCTACTTCGGCCTTGCCCGCTTGCAGTACCTCATAAAAGTACTTCTCCAGCGCCTCGTTGACCCGGGGCAGATTTTTTACAACTTTCTCGCCCCATTCCAGATATTCGCGTCTTCTCTCCGGGCCCCATCCTTCCGGCGGCGCCGTTGTAACGTCCTTGATGTTGGAAATTTTATCCGCAAGCTTGATAAGCGCGGCGCCCTCCGTTTTAGCCGGGGCATGGTCGATCTGCAGCTGTTTCCGGACCTGCTTCGGCAGTGTTTTATCGTCCGTCACCTCGAGAACCAGGTCCCGGACCCGGGGCCCGAACTCTTGTTCCAGTTCCTCCGGCGTGGTATCGGTGTCTTCGACGGTATCGTGCAGGAGCGCCGCCGCGAGAATTTCGGGATCGTCGACGCCCCCGGTTTCGGAAAGAATCAGGGCAACCTGCAGGGGATGATTGATATAGGGAGAAAATTCAGAGCCTTTCCGCTGCTGATACCGGTGTTTTTCCGCGGCAAAATACGCGGCTTTGATAACGATAGCGGTATTCGTATCAATTTTCATATTCGAATTTGTAATGCACTTCCAGGCCGCCGCCCGCGATAACGCCCGGCGAGCGGTCCGGTGTAAACAAGGGGGAAAAGAAGCCTTTCACCCCGGCGGTGAAATTGCTTTCCCCGAGAGTAAGGCCCGCAAAGCCGTTTAAGAGCGGGCCGATGGAGAAAAACGGCTCCCCCGGATTTTCCTGGTCCGAATGGTAGTCAGGTCCGTAATGGAAAACAATTCCCAGTCCCCCGCCGACAACAGGCCGCGTTCCGGCTCCCTCGCCTAACATGTGTTCGTACATCACCAGGGGTTCGAGCTGCAGCATATCGAAGGCGGCGGCAAACATTATCGGCCGGAACAGGGGAATGTTTACCACCACCGTCCCCCGCGTACTCACCGGCACGCGAATATCGAAATACAGCTCGCCGATCGGCCCGCCGGGAACACCCGCGGGAGAGCCGACACACATCCGAACATTGTCGTACCTGCCGCCGCCTAAAATATGGACACCCACCGATACCCCCCGCTCTTCCTGAGCAGCCAAACCGGCGGCCGCACATACCGTCAGCAGCACAACCGACGCCAGTGTAAAAAATCGTTTCATCTCTGCCTCCCGGAATAATTGTAGACCGTTACAGGCGACGCTGCAATGCCTTTCTATTTACGTTGAAAAATTCGATATAATGTATTACACTTACAGTAGGAGTATTACTATGAAAGTAACAACCAAAGGACAGGTAACAATTCCCCAGGCACTCCGAAGGAAATACGGCATTGCGCCTCATACGGAAGTGCGGTTCCAAGAAAAGGAGGAAGGTATTCTCCTGGTTCGGGAAAAGCCGGAAGACGGAATCTTCAGCCGCGCGGCAGGTACCGCCGATACAAACATGAGTACGGAGGAAATCCTCGCTCTGACCCGCGGCCCGAAGCGGGTCCGTTACTATTTCCCGAACGTATCGATCATCAGCCCGTAAGGCCGGCGGCGGGTTCTTTCTTCAATCCCGGGGTTTCTGCGGCACCCGGTAGAGAACATCAACATCGAAGCCCTGCCCCCGGGCGATGTTTTCCATCTTCGCATAAAGGGCCTCGTCGATTTCGTGGGTGCGGGAAAGGAACCAGAGAAAATCCCTAGAGTCGTTTCCCACGATGGCCCACTGGTAATTCTCCCGGTCGAGGCCGATAATTAAGTAATCCGCGGCAAACAGTCCGAAAAACCTTACCTTCAGCGCCGCGGGTACCGCCGGGTCGGGGACCCAGGCAACGGCCTTTACCTGGGTGTATTTGCCGTCCAGGCTGTTCTTGAACCCGCTGTTCACTACCTGAATACGCCCGTCACCCCGCAGGCTGTATTCCGCGGTCGCCCCGTAAATGTTTTTCTCGAAACCGCTCTGGTACCGGGCAATTTCATACCATCTTCCCAAATACCGCTCTACATCAACCGTATCGACTAATTCCACAGGACCCATCCCCTTCGGCGGTATCGACGCGCATCCGGCAAGCACGACAGCTGCAGCGAGCACCGCCAAGCCCGCCGCAATCGGCAATCTGCATTTATGCTGCATCATCCAACTCCTTCATTTGTTGTAATTTTACCCTAGATATCCTATAGTTTCCATATCCGGTACTGCCCGAGTATGTGCCGGCGGACGGAGAACAGAATGGGATTATCGACACTGGTACTCTACGGATCAGCCCGGAAGAAGGGACAGACAAAGGCAATGCTCGACCTCTTTCTTCAGGCGCTTGGGAAAAAGGCGGGAACAGTCGAGATTATCGACTGCTACCGGACGGAGGTAAGACCCTGTATCGACTGCAGACACTGCTGGAAACAGCGGGAATGCTCAATTAAAGACGGAATGCAGGAAATTTACGATAAAGTCGACGCTGCGGACAATATCATTATCGCCGCGCCGGTATATTTCAACTCACTGCCGGGAAAAATGAAAGTGTTAATCGACCGGTTTCAGATGTTCTGGGCTTCCGAAGTTCGCGGAGACAAGCCGAAAGAATTGGCAAAAAAGGGGGCGGGACTGCTTGTCGGCGGAGCGCCGTTTTTTAACGGCCAGTTTACCGGCTCCGAGGTGGTCATTACCGGTCTGTTTGACGATTTCCGGGCGGAAAACCTGGGTTTTGTCACCTTTTCCGACACGGACAACCGGAAAGCCGCCGATGACGCGGATACGCTGCAGGCCATACAGAGGCTTGCCGAAAGGTTGTAAAGGGTGGAACTAAAAAAAATAAAAAAATCCGCAGTCTTTTTCGGTTTAGCCCTTGCCGTAATTGTGGCAGGAATGGAGCTGCTTTTTAACAGGGTCATTCCACAGGCCTACGGCATCTGTACGATCTGCCACGCCCGGGACCTTGTAAGCTGGATAGTCAATCATATAGGAAAACTGGAAATGGACACGCCCGACTTTGCACGCCGGGCCCTTGTTCTTACCCCCTTAGGGCTTATACTCGGTTCGTTTACGGCGGCCAGGCAGAATAAGGAGTTTAAACTACTCCGCCTGTCCAACCCCCTGCTCATGATTGTTTACGGGTTTATTGTATCGACAGCGGGACTGCTGATTATGAGCTGCCCGACCAGAATTATTCTCAGGGTTGCTTTCGGAGACACCTTCGGGATGCTTGCAGCAGCCGGGCTGTTTCTCGGTATTGCCGCCGCTGTTTTTATTATGAAGCGGAGAGTACAATAATGGCGTTTGTATTGTCTTTTACCTTTATTTTTATCGGCTTCATTATCGGGTACTTAGGACAGAATTCGCGGATGTGTTTCATCGGGGGCTTCCGGGACTTTCTCTTTGTCCGCGATACCGGACTCCTGCAGGGAATTCTTACATTCCTTGCCGCCACCTGGTTTTTCATTTTTATTATGCGCCTGACCGGACTGACCCAGACAAGCTATCCGCCGATTACCGGCATATTCCTGACCAGGTTCGGAATTATTTCAATTGGCGGCGGATTTATTGTCGGACTCTTTTCCACCCTTTCCGGGGCCTGCCCGATGCGCCATCATGTGCTGTTCGGCCAGGGAAGGATCGATTCGGGTTTTTATTTTATCGGTTTTTACGGCGGGATTATCGTGTACTACACCGTTGTTGTTGTGGTGTTTAAAAATATTTTTTAAAAATGAAGCGGCTTGAACCACTGCTCCTTGTGCAGGAGATAGTATACCTCGGGCATGCCCCGGATAATCATCTGCAGTTTTCCATGCAGCCGAACAACGGGAACAGGCCTGACCCAGTCCACGATCGAACACCTCCCGGTTACGTGTCCCGTCAGCACGACAATGTGGATTTCCTCGACCTCGTCGCCGGGATCGGCATAGTCGAGGACCGCCGCCTCCCGTTTAAATTGTTTTGGGAACGCTTCCCGGGACAGCGTATAATAGTCGATGGCTTTTAAAATAACGAAGCGTATTCTCCAGCCGTTTACACCCAGATCATCCTTTAAAAAAGAGGCTGCCGCTTCCCGGTCCATGATGCCGGACACGGCGTATTCATCCCCCTGTTTTTCCCAAATACCTTCCAGGTAATTTTCCGCTAGTTTTTCATATTCACCGTCATCCAGCCGTTCGTACTGGGACAGCACAAAATCGGTATATCTGTTCCTGACAGTCCCCCGTTCGGCGCCGGCGAAACTGCTGTACAGCCCTTCGCCCACCGCAAGAAGACAGAGTACGAGCATAATAATTACTTTCTGTTTTTGGAAAAAATCACGCAGCATTTGTACAGAACGGCTTTTTAAAAAACGGAGCGGCCGGAAAGGCCGCTCCAATAAATTGTCAGCTTACTACACCCTTATTAGTCGGGCATATACTGGGAGTACTTATCGTACCATTCCTGTGCGTTATCAATCGTTACCACGGGAGTTTCGATAAGGATAATTCCTTCATCCACGTATTTTTGCAGGTCTTCTTCACCGCGGGCAACTTTCACGGCACGCTCCATCAGCATTTCCGCGTAAAGATAGGGCTGCTGCACGATGTCCGCGCGGAACATCCCTTCTTTCATAATTTCCTCGAAGCCTTTTAAAGCGCCGTCGAACCCGATTACAAGGTTATCCGCATCGCTCTTGCCGGCAGCTTTCATGGCACTCAAGGCACCTAAGGCGGAGTCGTCGTTACAGCCGAACACTACATTGATGTCGGGGTGGGCCTGGAGCAGATTTTCCATTGCTTTCAGTCCGCCTTCCCGGGTCCCCATACCGGCTTCGTCGTAAATTTCGTAATCTCTGTCCAGGTTCTCTTCCAAATACTCTTCAAAACCCTTGTTCCGCTGAACACAATCGGTAAAGGTAGGCAGGGTAAGATGAGCAATAACAAGATCTTCGCCGGCGGGAATGTTGTCTTCAATCCAGTTGACCGCAAATTCGCCGGCCCGCTGACCGCCGTAATAACTTTCCGTTCCGATAAAAGGAATGAAATTACCGGTTACTTCCTGGGGAGATCCGTCGTTGGCAAGAACGACATCATTTTCCTTACAGATGTTTTCGACGGCCTTCCAGCTTGCAGTATCCGCGGGGGCCGCGATAATAGCGTCACAGCCGGCGGCAATTAAGTTCTCCGCTGCGGTAACTGTTTTTTCAGGGCTCATTTCGGTAATGCTGAATTCAACATCGACTCCCATTTCTTCAGCTTTGTCCTTGTACCCCTGGTTCAATATCAGCTGATATTCATGCTCGAGGGTAATCTGGATAACGCCGACTTTCAGCTTGCCGTCATCCGCTTCCTTCTGTCCGCCTGCCATGACAAGAGAGCCAACGGCAAACAGCAGTACTGTTAACATTACAAGTACTTTCTTCATACTTTTCTCCTTTTTCGCTCTTTTCGAGCAATATTTATTAAAACAACCAACGGTTGTTTATCACCTAATCTTTACGGCCCGTGCCCGCTGGTCGATGACGATTGCAATATAAATAATCAAGCCCTTCGCCATCAGCTGGTAGTAATATTCGACACCTAAAATCGTCAAACCGTTACTGATAACACCGACGGTAAAGGCCCCGATCAGCGTACCGACCATGCTTCCCCGGCCGCCGTTTAAACTGGTCCCTCCGATAACGACACTGGCAATTGCATCGAGCTCAAACCCCTGCCCGGTAACCGGACTGCCGGAAAAAAGGCGCGCCGCCATAACACAGCCGGCCAAGGCCGTTAACGCGCCCGATATAATGAAAACGATAATTTTAATCCGATCCGCGTTAATTCCCGAGGTCCGCGCGGCTTCTTCATTGCCGCCGACGGCGTACACATATCGTCCAAAACGTGTTTTCCGCAGAATAAATTGTCCGATAACCAGCACGATAGCGGCAATAATAACCGGGACCGGGATAGGTCCGACATATCCAATCCCCAGTTTCATAAAGGTGTCATTTTCTATGTAAACGGGTTTCCCCCCCGACCAGCTTAACGACAAGCCGCGGGCAATGCTCATCATTGCCAATGTCACGATGAGGGCCATCAACCGCTGCTTCGCGATGGAGGTGCCGATTATCGCCTGCACCCCCGCTAACGCCAGCATAGTAAAAATAACCGCGATCCACCACGGTACCCCTAAGAGCAGCACTTTCGCGGCAAAAATACCGGTCAGCGCGAGGTAGGAACCGACGGCTAAATCGATATTACCGGTAATCATGATAAAAGTGAGCCCGACCCCGACAATGACGGTAATCGATACCTGCCTGGCCACGGTGAGTAGATTCTGGACGGTAAAAAATCTGCCTTTAGATGCAATAGCGAAAAATATGCTTAACACAATTAACGCTATGAGTACACCTAACCGCTGTAAAAGCTGCGGATTCAGTATCCGCCGGAAAAAATTATTTCTGCTGCTTTTCGTTTCCATCTTCCCCTCTCTAAATAGATAATGCCATGATTTTTTCTTCGCTTGCTTCCGCGTTCATAAATTCGCCGACAATCGCCCCCTGGTTCATAACCAAGATCCTGTCGCAGAGTGACAGAATTTCCGGCAGCTCGGAAGAAACAAAGAGGATCCCCTTTCCTTCATCCGCAAGCGTCTTGATTATTTTATATATTTCGGCTTTCGCTCCTACATCTATGCCCCGGGTCGGTTCATCCATAATCAAAATCTGCGGTTCGTTTGAAAGACTTTTCGAAATAACAACCTTCTGCTGGTTTCCGCCGCTCATCGTGACCGTCGGGAACTCCGTATTCGGAGGTTTAATATTCAGTAATTCTATAAACGTATCTACGATAGCACGTTCCTCCCGCAGCGAAATATAGCCGGTATTCGTCAGTTTCCACAGGTTAGCTATTGTAATATTTTCACGGACATTGAAGTTAAGAAAGAGGCTCTTGTTTTTCCTGTCTTCACTTGTCATTCCCAGGCCGAAGCGAATAGCATCCTTCGGTGTTCTAATTCGCACTTTCTTCCCGTTCAGCTTTATTTCCCCCGAATCAATTTCGCGAATTCCGAAGACCGCCTCCATCAATTCCGTACGCCCAGCGCCGACAATTCCGGAAAAGCCGAGGATCTCGCCGGGGCGCAAGTGGAACGATATATCCTGCAGCAAGCCCCTAATTGAAAGGTTGTCCACTTCTAAAAGATGTTCCTGCCCTATCGTGCGGATGCTTTCACTTGCGGTGTGGTAATACTTGTTCTCAATTTCCCGTCCCACCATCATCCGAACGATTTTGTCGTAATTAAGATTTCCAATGGTATCCGTACCCACATGCTTGCCGTCCCGCAGCACCGTAACAACATCGGCAACCTGAAAAACTTCATCTAAGCGGTGGGAAATGTACACAATCGAATGACCCTGGTCGCGGAGCGATTTTACAATTCCCAGAAGCTTCTCCGTTTCCCTCAGCGTAAGAGAGGAGGTGGGTTCATCCATAATAATTACCTCACTCTCATACGATAGTGCCTTTGCAATCTCGACAATTTGCTGTTCCGCGATGCTTAACTGATCAATCATCAGCCTCGGATCGATATCGCTGGACAGCATTTGAAGATACTTTCCCGACGCCTCTTCAATCCGGTCTTCCTGGACAATGGTTAAAAACGTTTTTACGGGCTCTTTCCCCAGAAAAATGTTTTCACCCACCGTTAAATTCGAACACAAATTAAGTTCCTGATAGATGGTACAGATGCCGAGCTCTTGGACCTGCTTCGGATTTAAATGTCCAATTTTTTCACCATGAAAATAGATCTCCCCTTCCTCCAGCGGGTAGAGGCCGGAAAGAATTTTCATCAATTTAGATTTAACCGCGCCGTGTTCACCGACAAGCGCATGGACCTTTCCCCTCTCCACTCCGAAAGTCACATTATCCAGGGCTTTTACACCGGGAAACTGTTTTGTAATGTTTTTCATGACAAAAATTTCTTCACTCATACTGCTTTCCCTTTAAAACTTTTCCGCGATATAATGATTGATGTGTTTTGCCGCGGGATAGAGGTGTTTATAGGCATCCTCATAACAACCCTCATATAATTTCGAACATTCCGGGTCCGGGCAGAATACCGAACCGCCGTGCCGCACCGTGTTCCGTGCCTCTTCAAAACTATTGTACACTCCAGAACCTACTCCGGCAAGCATCGCAGCGCCTAACGCGGTCGCTTCGGGTACATCTAAAACTCTTACCGGAACCCCGAGAATGTCCGCCCTGTTCTGCATCCAGAAACTGCTGTACACAGCGCCGCCGATGTTGAGAATTTCCGACGGATCAATATCCGCGGCGGAGACAAGGGTTTCATAAATAAGCCGGGTTTGGTAGTTAATTCCCTCAACCGCTGCCCGAAGGAAATCTCTCTTTTCCGTCTTGCCGGAAATACCGATGAAACAACCCCTGGAATAGGCATCCTGGACCGGGGTAACACTGCCGAAAATATGCGGCAGCATCATCAGCCCTTTTGACCCCGCACTGCTGTTTTCTATATCGGAAAAGAGTGATTCATTACTGTCGCATTCGGAACTGAAAAGCGCCTTCCGGATCCATTCGATAATCCCTCCGGCGTACTGCACCCCGATAAGGACATGCTTACCTTCCGCCACTCCCTTTTCACAAACTATATTGGATTCCATGCCCTGCCGTGTTATTACCGGAGCACCGCGGCTGATCATAATTGATTCAAACGTGCCCGTTACGGTAACGACATCATTATCTTCGGAACCGGAGGCGAAGCAGCTTGTAACATTATCGTGGCCGCCTACAACAACCGGAGTTCCTTCTCGTAAACCGGTCTGTTCCCCCGCCGCCCGGGTTATGCCGCCTAAGACGGTACCCGACGGTGAAAGTCCGGGCAGACGGTCCTTCTCTATCCCGGTTTTCGATAAAATTGTATCCGACCACGCAAGCTTTGTCTGGTCAAACATGATAGTCGTGGAAGCTTCCGAAAAATCGCCGGCTTGTACTCCGCAGAGCCTGTAATTGATGTAATCCGGAACATTGAGCCATATCGAAGCTTTCTCATACAGCTTCGGAAAATATTTTCTAAGCCACATCATCCTGAAAAGGGTCAGATAGTACCACGGACTGATGCCGGAGATTGAGTACGATTCAAAATCCCCCACAAGCTCCCGATATTCATCCCGCTGCTCAATAGTTGCCTTTTCATAAAAGCTGATAATCGGGAAAACCGCGTTCCCCTCCGTGTCCAGGGCCGCCGCGTCCGATCCGAAGCCGGTTACGGCAATCCCCCGCACATCCGCGTCCCCCTCTATATTCCCCAAACACTCCCGAATTGAAGAAACCACCCTCTTCCACATTTTTTCAGGAAGCCATACCTGCAGCTCACCGCCGCCTTCAGGAAGCACGTAGCTATCCAGGGGTGTTTCGGTCCTTCCAAGTGAAAGAAGCTTCCCTTCGGGGGAAAACAGCCCCGCTTTAATCGAGGTTGAACCGATGTCGATACCCATTAACCGCATAACGTTCCTACCGGCATGATCTCCACATTATCCCTTCCATTCACACTTCCCGTACCGCCTCAAACATTGCAATGATATTCTCCGCCGGCACTTCGTCTAAAATATTGTGGACCTGCTGAAAAACAAAACCGCCGCCGGGACGCATAATTTCGACATTTTCTTTTACATGCCGTTTTACCTCCGCCGGAGTACCCTTCGGAAGCATATGCCTGGTATCGCATCCGCCTCCCCAGAATACCAGGTCCTTTCCGAACTCTTTCTTAAGCCGGGGCAGCTCCATATCGGTACAGGTAAACTGCACCGGATTAATTGCATCGAGACCCGCGTCAATAAGGTCCGGAATAAGCGGATAAATCCCTCCGCAGCAGTGGAGGCTCGACTTAATATGGGGGTAGTTCTTTTTCGGATGGTTCCAAAGGACTTCATGCCTTGGCTTGAAAAACTCCCGGTACATAGCAGGCGAAAACTGCGGCCCCTGCTGCATTCCCAAATCATCCCCGAATCCCAGCACATCGATATACGGTCCGACGGCGCTTAAGTACTTGTCCATGTTCCGCAGATGCAGCTCCGTTAATCTATCTAAAAACGTATGGATCCGCTTCGGGTCGGCCGCAAGCTGATAGAGAAAATTATCGATCCGGAAGGCAAACTCGCCTATTTCCACCAAATTTCCGCCGAAGGTCGCGTAAATGGCCCGGTCCGTCGATTCCCGAAGTGATTTCGCCGCCGCTTCCAGCTGTTTCAGTCCTTCATCATCAAAGGAAAACGGGGCAGGAGGGATACCGAGGCGCACCCACATAATTTGGTTTAAATCATCCTGCAAATTCGTAAAAGCCGCGTCGTCACTGTCATAGTAGGGAAAATATGTCTGCTCGAAAAAAAGACAACCCGGTTTTTGAATACAAATTACCTGGTCCCTGTCTCCGTAAACGACATTCCCCTCCTCATTCCGCTGTACATCGATGAAAGCCGGTATTTTACACTTCGTCCCGTCGTATAGTTCCCAATCCTTCCAGTATTCAGACTGTCTGTAAAAATTATGACCGAGCTCTACAACATCTGCTCCGGTTATATCCAAGACGTCCTCCTCGACAATTGCCAGCTGCTGAATAAAGTCGTATACATACAGCGGGCTGTCCGGCAGGCCCAGTTTTTTCCGTAAACGCTGATATGGGCGGATCATAATTCCGCTCGACCGGTGGCCGTTAAAATCGATAGGTATGCGGTCGCTCTCGGCATGATGAAGCGCCGCTGTTATACGTTCCCGTGATGTCATTGCTCTTCTCCAATATAGTAAATATTTAGTAAATTATTTTAAATGAAACCGGCAAAACAGTCAAAAAAATTATAAACACCCCCCGCATTTCACAATAATATACAAAACAGTTTATAATTTACTCTAAATATAGTAAACTATAGCGTAATATCTGTCAACTTCTAATTCATGTTTAGTATTTACAAAAAGGGGAAAACGTATCATAGTTACGGAAAGATGATATGGAAGATGAAATAAGCGCGAAAGTTACACAGAAAGATATTGCCCGCTTAGCCGGAGTATCCACCTCTACCGTGTCGATGGTAATGCGCGGGAAAGGAAACATATCGAATAAAATCCGGTCGAAAATTATGAAAATCGCCGAAGAGGGGGGATATCAAAAACCGTCCCCGAAGGGGGAAAAACAGGACATTTCCCGATACATCATGGTTGTAGAATGGGAATCCTTCGAGTATCAGTGGAATTTTATCAAGCCCTTTATGGTAAACCTGTCCGATTCACTCATTAATGACAACTTTTATCCCATCTTTTATCATATTGAAAAAAAACGGCCCGCGGAGGTTCTTGAACAGGCTATTATATCTTCCAACTGTTCCGGCATCTGCTCAATCCACTATTTCAACAAAACCCTGTTCTCCCGGCTGGAGAAGGCGGGAATTTCGGTGGTGCTCCTGAACAACAATATATTTCAAAACGATTTTTCCGCCGTGTGTGTCGATGATTTCCAGGGGGTCTACAACGGTGTTTCCTATCTTGTCGAAAAAGGACATAAAAATATTTTGTACTTCGATTACATCCGTCCGGATCTCGAAGCCTGTGTTACCGACCGGTATTTCGGATTCAGAAAAGCGGCGGAAGAATACAATATCCGAAGCCATGAGCGGATAACACTTGTTCTCGAAAACAAACAGGAACTGTATCAAACCCTCCACGTGGCCCTGGAAGAAAATCAGGACACCACGGCTATCGTCTTTCACGATGATTATCTTGCAGCATGGGGCATTCCTGAATTGGAGCGGATGGGGCTGAAAATTCCCGAGGATATTTCAGTTATCGCCCCCGGAGACACCCTGAATTTCAACGAACCCTTTACTCCCCAATTTACGACAATTCAAATTGATACGGGAACAATGGGCAAACTGGCGAGCCAGCTACTAGAAGAAAAAATTAGAAACGCGCAATCGGAAGTGAAACACCTGAAAGTAACCCCCGTCATCGTCGAACGGGGGTCCTGCAGGGACCTGATCTAAAGCCTTGGCAATGAAAACCGCAACCCCCGGAACAAGCTTTTTACCGATAACCAAAGCGGAGGCATTGGCACGCGGCTGGAAGAGCCTGGATGTCGTTATTGTTTCGGGCGATGCCTACGTCGACCATCCGAGTTTCGGCACGGCCCTTATCGGCAGGCTTTTGGAAGCGGAAGGGTACCGCGTGGGCATTGTCCCGCAGCCGGACTGGACGGATGTCGAAGCCTTCCGCTGTTTCGGCAGGCCGGAGCTGGCGTTTTTCATCAGCGCCGGGAATGTCGATTCACTGGTAAACCATTACACCGCGAACAGACACCCCCGGCGCGAAGACGTCTATTCTCCCGGCGGCGAGGCGGGGAAACGGCCGGACCGGGCGCTGATTGTCTATACCGGTATGGCAAAACAGGCGTATAAAGGTGTTCCCGTCGTTATAGGCGGCCTCGAAGCGTCCCTCCGCAGGCTCTCCCACTACGACTACTGGTCCGATTCGGTACGCAGGTCCGTCGTAACGGACGCGAAGGCGGACATGCTTATCTACGGCATGGGGGAACGGCAGACCCTTGAAATTACCCGGCGGCTCGCGGAAGGACGCGCGGAAGGACGGACCCCGGCCGATACCATCGCCGCAATGACCGATGTCCGGGGCACCGTTTTCCGGAGTGCCGAAGCACCCCGCGGTGCCGCGGTCCTGCCCTGCTACGACAATATTTCCCGGGACAAGGCCGCGTTCCTCGAACATTTCAGGCTTCAGTATCAGAATGCCGATCCGGGAGCGGCACAAACCCTCGTCGAGCCCCTTCCGATGGGCGCCCTGGTGCAGAATCCGCCGGCGCTGCCGCTGACGCGGGAAGAACTGGACCGGATCTACGAGCTTCCCTTTAGCCGGGAAGCGCACCCCGCTTATGCATCCGCCGGCGGAGTGCCCGCCCTGAAGGAGGTGCAGTTCAGTATTACCTCCAGCAGGGGATGCTTCGGAGACTGCAGCTTCTGCTCCCTCACCTTTCATCAGGGGAAATTCGTGCAGTCCCGGAGCCATGATTCGATACTCCGGGAGGCAAAGAAGCTGACACGGCACCCCGCGTTTAAAGGATATATCCACGATGTGGGAGGCCCCACGGCAAATTTCCGCTTTCCGGCATGTACAAAGCAGGAACAAGGGGGCGCCTGCGGCGATAAACAATGCCTCTACCCGGTCCCGTGTTCGGCCCTCAGGGCGGACCACGGCGATTATCTCGAACTGCTGCGGAAGCTGAGAAACCTGCCGGGAGTAAAAAAAGTATTTATCCGGTCCGGCATCCGCTACGACTACCTTCTTGCCGACAGCAAATCAGCCCTGTTCCTCCGGGAGCTCTGCGCCCACCATGTAAGCGGCCAGTTGAAAGTAGCGCCGGAACACGTTTCTCCGGAAGTGCTCAAGCGGATGGCAAAACCCGGAATAGACGTTTACGACCGGTTCCGCCGGGCATTCATCGCTGAAAATGAAAGGATTTCGAAAAAACAATATCTTCTCCCTTACTTTATTTCCGCCCATCCCGGTTCCGGCCTGACCGAAGCGATAGAACTTGCCCTCTACTTAAAAAAAACAGGCTTTGTCCCTCGGCAGGTCCAGGACTTCTATCCGACCCCCGGCACGCTCTCCACCTGCATGTACTACACCGGTATCGACCCTCGAAACGGCGAAGAGGTATACATCCCCGCAAGCGACCGGGAACGGAACCTGCAGCGCGCGCTGCTGCAGTTTACCAATCCGAACAATTACCCGAAAGTACGCACCGCGCTGCGGGAGGCAGGCAGGGAAGACCTTATCGGATACGGAAAAAAATGTCTCGTCCCCCCGGCCGGCGGCAAAACCGGGAGCCGAAAAAAACCCTAAGCGTCCTTCGTAACTTCCCCCACCCAGCGCAGGTAGGAATTGATGCCGCCTGCTGCCGGGAGAAACACACACTCCGGCACTTCGTAGGAATGCTCCTTTAGGACAAAATCGGCAACTTCATGCTGCAGTTTGGCCTTTGTTTTTATGATGATGAGGACTTCCCGGTCCTGCTGTAGCTCATCTTCCCACCAATAGTAACTGGTAATTCCTCCGGTAACCTGGGCACAGGAAACCAGCCTCTCCCGTACCAGTTTCGCGGCCAACTCTCCCGCTTCGGCCTCGGGGGCTGAAATAAACCCCATAACAACCGTATGTTCAATACATTCGTCCTTCATATACTCTCCCCGGCTTGACAACTGCTTTTCTTTCTCCCATTGTCTAACTATGTTTATGATATCAAAAATACTGCAGGTGTTTCTATTCCCGCCGGGACTCTTTATCCTGGTAACGGCGGCGGGATTCATTCTGTTTGCCGCAAAAAAACGGCGCCTTGCGATTATACTGCTTTCACTGTCCCTCGGAACAATGTATCTGCTCTCCACCGGGCCGGTGGCCGAAGTTCTGCTGCTGCCCCTGGAAAACCGGCATCCGCCCCTTCCCGGCGGACCCGAATACGCCGCCGCGTCCATTCCGCCCGCCGAAACCGCCGCGGCAATACCGGTGGTAGTCCTCGGCGGCGGCGCCATAGCCCGCTCCCCGGCGGAAGCGTACAAAACCTCTCCGACTCCGGACGCGCTGAAACGCCTCGTCTACGCCGTGCGGATGAGAAAAGCACTCGATACGCGAACAGCCGGCGGCGGGCTGCTGCTTATAAGCGGCGGAACGGTATACCCCCGGGAAGGGGCGGAACCGGAAGCGGCTGCATCGAAACGGTTTGCCGCCGCCCTCGGAGTACCGGAAAGCAGTATTATCGCCGAAACATCGAGCAGAAACACCTATGAAAATGCCGCGGAAACCAAAAAGCTTATCCCGGACACGGACACCGTCATCCTCGTTACCTCGGCGTACCACATGGTCCGAAGCGTAGAATGCTTCGAAGCCCGGGGGTTTACCGTTATTCCCGCCCCGACGGACTATAAAATTGACCGGGGCGGCGGGACCGTTATGGAAAAATTACCGTCCATGGGCAGCCTGCAGGCTTCGGCCGCCGCGCTCCGGGAATACTGGGGACTTTTGTATTACCGGCTGCGGTATTATTGAAACCGGGGCACGGCCTTGCAAATATCCGCTTCCCCCGGTAGCATAGCACCGTTATGAACAATCAACACGGAAACTATCCTCCGGTCCTCGTGGTCAGCCTCAACCCCACCGTACAGAAAACCCTGGTAGTAGACGATTTCGAGCTCGGAGGGGTAAACCGGAGCCGAGAATACCTCTTTACCGTCGGCGGGAAGGGAGCAAACGCCTCCCGGGTCCTGCGGCAGCTCGGACACAATCCCGTCTATCTTACCCAGGCGGGCGGACAGCTGCGTCCGTTTTTTTTGTCCCAAATGGAACAGGACGGCGTACGGACCGAATGGGTCGAGTCGAATTCGGAAATACGGTTCTGCTACACAATTATCCGGAAAGACCCGTATTCGGCAACTGAAATTGCGGAAAACGGGGTCCCCGTCGACGGCGGGACCGACGGCCGGGTGCGGGAACGGTTTACCGAGCTCCTTCCGGAATGCGGCGCCCTTATTATCGCCGGGTCGAAAACGGAGGGCTTCAGCCCGGACATATACTTCGGCATGATGAAAGAAGCACGCGGGGCAGGGAAAACGGTGGTAATCGACTTAGCAGGCAAAGAACTGCAGGCGGCCCTCGAACATTCTCCGGATGTGATAAAAATCAATATGTATGAGTTTATCACGGCCTTTATGCCGGAGGAGGAACTTCCCTCTCAAGACGTGGCGGAGTCCTTGTACGACACGGCGGCGGAACGGGCCGCCGCTATCTACGGCAATACGGGGTCGAAATTCGTCCTTTCCAACGGCAGCAGGGACACCCTCGTTATCGACGGTAAACGGATAAGCCGTATTTCCCCGGCGAGGGTGAAGGCGGTCAATCCCATCGGCTCCGGCGACGCCTTTACCGGCGGTCTCACGGCGGGACTGATGGAAAAGCTAAGCCTCCACAACGCGGCCGCGAAGGGGATGGACTGCGCGAAACGGAATCTCGAACTGCTGAAAACAGGCACGATTATCCAGCCGGAATACCAATTTTTTCCATAACTGCTTGACATCCCGGAGATAATTACCATAATAATAGGTAATGACCTCTGGGGGTGTAGCTCAGCTGGGTAGAGTGCGTGAATGGCATTCACGAGGTCACGGGTTCGACTCCCGTCACCTCCAAAGATAAAAATTATGAGTGAGAATCAGAAAAATAGCGGCGTATTTGCAGGTGATATAGACCCGGAAATCGCTGATCTGATGGGTATTGATGAAGAGCCTGCCGCGGACGGCGAACCAGCTTTCGAAGACCTATTTGAAGAGGAACGGCCGCAAAAGGGCGACACGGGAACGGAAGAGGTAGACCTCTCGAAAGAAAAATTTCCCGAAATTACCCGGCTCGAAGAAGCGCCAAAGCCTTACTTTACGGATAAAAACTACTATAAAAAGCTTCTCTCCGGCGAGGGGACGGTATCCAACAGGGTCCATGAGCTGCTGACCAAATTCCTGAAAGCGGAAGACCCCCAGGACAAATCACTCTACCGGAGCAAACTCATTCCCGCGTTCTGGGACTTGGCCGGACATATTGCCCACAAAATTTACAAGGACCTCAGCTACGCACAGATGCTTCTCCTGCGCTTCGGTGTCCTCCTGCCGACCCTCATTTCAGCCGAGCAGAGAAAGGTCATAACCACGGTCATTTGTGAAAATACAACGGGGGAACCGGTCCATTATGTAGACGAATGGCTGAAAAAGGTGGCGCTGGGGGAGATACGGGCATCGGCAACGGATGAAACGAAAGTTGTCCGGAAAAACGACAATGAGCGGGTCCGGACCCTCTACGAAAAAGCGCGGGGACAGCATGAAATACAGCTCGGTCTGATACGGGGGAAAATCGGAGAAATCGAGACCGTCCAATCCCAGCTGAAAAACGTTATTGAAGCGGTCTTCAAACGGGAAGAAAAAGCGGGATATCCGGGACTTTCCGACGTCCTGCGCGACGACCAGCGGGCGAATGTCGGCGAATCCATCGAACTTTTGAAAAAAATACTGATGATGGACAAAGAACTCGGCGGCTTGTACCGGGAGCTCGAGGGGGCGGAAGAAAAGCTGCAGGAGATGAAGGACAAACTCGAAGAACTCGGCGATTCCGTGGGTGTCGACGACGAAGGTATTACAAAAGAATTCAATACCGTCCGCCAGATGGCGAAACTCTGCGTCGGCCGGCAGGGGAACCATTTCCCCGTGCTTCTGAAACAGTACATGCGTTCAAATATTATGGACGTGGCCACCCGGGAAAACGTCATTCGTCAGATGGCCGCCATCGAGGCAATCGACCCGGGGCTCTTTCACCGCACATTCAAACGGCAGACAAACAGGATCGTTCCCCACATAATTCTCGTTCCATGTTACGGAGACAAAGGAATCTGCTGGGAGCCTTTCGAAAAATTCAACAAGGCCACCAGCAGGGGGCGCGTCGCCGTTCCCCTGTATCCGAAAGACATAAAAACCGCCGTCCTGTTCGCCTTAGGCGACCTCAGGTGGCAGGTTGCCAAGGAAAAGGCCCAGCACTACTGGATGGAAGAAGGACTTACGGGAAAGTATTATCAGTATTTCGAAGACAATAAAATGAAAGGCGACGTGAAAGAGGCCTTCATTGAAGACTACATCCTCTGGATAAACAAAGAAAGCGAGGGGACCCAAAAACTGACTCGGGACGCCCGGGGTGTCTTCTGGCGGAACATCCCCTTTCCCCAGGAAATTAAAGACAGACTGAAGAACCGCGGTTTTGTCTACAACGAACTCTACAAGAAAGACGTCAACATATCCATGTCCGACGGTTATTAGGATTCTACTCTTCCCGGTCCTCTTTCCGCTTAAAAATCGGATGAAAGTACTTGTCCATATCGACCCGTTTTGAAATTGCCTTGACAATGGCATGATAGATAAAAAACGACCCGACAATTGCCCCGAAAAAGACAACAATCAAGAGCAGGTTTTTTATTCCCGGGGAGGAACTGCCGATGGGCAGGACCGACAGGAGCAGAAATCCGCCGATTGCCAAGACCGCCATAATAACGAGATTTGCCACGGTGGCGCCGAAAATAAACAGTATCGTATTCAGCCTCTTATTCATCCGTGTTCACCTCCCCGTCCGCGGGTTTCTTTGCAAATACAAACGCAACAGCCAGAATGATACCGCAGACGACAACGCTTGAGTCGGCAACATTGAAGGTGGGCCACCTGTCTAAACCGAAAATACCGAAAAATTTGACATCGATAAAATCGACGACACCGTCCGCCCGGAAAATCCGGTCGATAAGATTTCCAAGGCCGCCGCCTATAATTCCCGCAACCGCCCACTGCTGCAGCCGGGTAAGGGTTTTGTCCTTGAAATAAAAGATCGTCAACACACCCAGCACCGCCAGGGGCAGTACCGTAAAGAGGACCGCCCGGGCGCCTTCCGGCGCTCCGCCTCCCAAACTGAAGGCTATTCCAAGGTTCCGGGTATGGATAATGCGCAGAAAACCGTTAAAAAGCGATGTACCCACCGTATATTTATCTATTGTCTGAACAATAAGCGCCTTTGTTACCTGGTCGAGTATAATAATAGCGGCGGTCAGGATAAACGGCACCAGCCGTTTCCGTGTTTCCTCTGATATTTTCATCCTTCGTTTCCTCTTATAATCCCGTAGGGGCGTCGACAAATTCGGTTTGAATTCCCGTATCGGCAAAGCATTTTTCGGCGAGGAGTTTTACTCCGACAATTTCAGTGTTGTAATGCCCCCCGGCAATGAGATTGATTTTTCCTTCCAGCGCCTGATGATACATTACATGGGACGCCTCTCCCGTCAGATACAGATCAACCCCGGCATCGACGGCCTGGGCTATCTCATGGGTGGCCCCGCCGGAGATAACGGCAGCGCTTGCAATTTTCTCCGGACCAAAGGGTAAAATAGACAAACAGTCCCCCCTATCCAGTCCGATTTTCCGCAAAATTTCGTCCATCCCCATCGGCTCCGGCAGCGTTCCCCTTAAGCCTATGGCAAACCCTTTGTACCGCCCGAATTCTTCAAGACACGTCAATCCGAGCATACGGGCAAGTGCCGCATTATTCCCGAAAACCGGATGCATGTCCAGAGGGAGATGGACCGCGTACAGCGCCGTACCGTGATCGAGAAGATACTTCACCCGGGAAAAATGCGTATCCGTAATGGGTATCGGCTTCCCCCAGAACAGACCGTGGTGTACCACGATGCAGTCGCCCCCCGCGGCCCGGGCCGCCTCAAAGGTGCGCATACAGGCATCGACGGCAAAAATAATTTTCTCAACCTTCCGGGACTTGTCGCCTACCTGTATGCCGTTTAAGGAAGAATCACTCTTCTCAAGATCTTCAATCGGGAGTATACTCCGGAAATAGGCATCCAATTCTTTTACAGTCATTGCTCCCATTATAATCGTGGAGACGTCTTTTGCAAGTGGGGTATGCCGGCGGAGCGTTACAATACAATTTTGTTGTTTTCCGTATTTACAGCAACATTTTTGTAGCTTTTAGCGCTGCAGTTACCGGTTAAAATTCAAAATAATACGTTGTAATGTGTTATTAGACAACGAATTATGCAGTTACATGACAGGATGGCACGGCTATTGCTAAATAATTGAATAGAAGAGATAATGATACAAAGGAGTTCTAATAATGACTACACCGACTACAGCAAAAGATGTACTCTCACTCATCGACCGGGAAAATATCGATGTTATCGATTTACGGTTTATGGACTTTCCGGGCCTATGGCAGCATTTTTCCATTCCGGTAAGCGAAGTAAGCGAAGAATCTTTTACGGAAGGCCTCGGCTTTGACGGGTCGAGTATCCGCGGCTGGCAGGCAATTAACGAATCGGACATGATCGTACGGCCGGTCCCCGAAACCGCCTTCATCGATCCTTTTCTCCAGCACAAAACCCTCGTTTTAATCTGTAATATCTGCGACCCCATTACCGGGGAGGACTACTCGAAAGACCCGCGGAACATTGCGCGCAAGACAGTCAGTTATTTAAAAAACAGCGGCGTTGCCGATACCGCGTATATCGGCCCGGAAGCCGAATTCTTTATTTTCGACGATGTCCGCTTCGACCAGAACGAACACTGCGGATATTACTTCGTCGACAGCGTAGAGGGGCGCTGGAACACCGGGCGTGACGAGGGTCCGAACCTCGGCTACAAACCGAGGTACAAGGAAGGATACTTCCCGGTACCGCCGACGGACAGTCAGCAGGACATGAGGTCCGAAATGATGCTTACCTTAGAAGCGATGGGTATACAGATCGAGTGTCAGCACCATGAGGTTGCTACGGGAGGGCAGGCTGAAATCGACATGCGCTTCGGCACCCTGGTGGAGATGGGAGACAATGTGCTGAAGTATAAATATACGGTAAAAAACACCGCGCGGAAATATAACAAAACCGTCACCTTTATGCCGAAGCCGCTGTTCAACGACAACGGAAGCGGTATGCATACTCACCTCTCCTTCTGGAAGGAAGGAAAAAACCTCTTTGCGGGGGACGGCTATGCCGGTCTTTCCCAGACGGCGATGTACGCCATCGGCGGAGTGCTGAAACACGCACCGGCAATTCTAGCCTTTACCAATCCCACGACGAATTCATATAAACGTCTGGTCCCCGGCTTCGAAGCACCGGTCAACCTTGCCTACTCCAGCAGAAACAGGAGCGCGGCGGTGCGGATCCCCATGTACTCGACGTCTGAAAAATCAAAGCGGTTCGAATTCCGCTGTCCCGACCCGAGCAGCAACCCCTACCTTGCCTTTTCCGCCCTCACCATGGCGGCAATTGACGGTATTATCAATAAAATCGATCCCGGCGAACCCCTGGACAAAGATATTTACGACCTTCCGCCGGAAGAGCTTGCAAAGGTAGACCATACCCCCGGCAGCCTGAGGGAAGCACTGCAGGCGCTGGAAGCGGACCACGAATTCCTCCTAAAGGGTGACGTATTCACCACCGACGTTATAGAAACCTGGATTCACTATAAAATGGTCCACGAAGTACAGGCCCTTGACCTCCGGCCGCATCCATGGGAGTTTGCCCTGTACTACGATATTTAATATTCGCTCATGAAACCGATTCGCCGGATGACCATTGTCGATTCCTTTTTCGTCCTCGTACTCGTGGGACTTACCATCGCCTTTTACCGGGTACTTGCGCCGTTTGTTATCGATATCTTCCTTGCGTTTATCCTTGCGAATATCTTCTGGAAGGTGTATCTGTTTTTTCGAAAACTCTTCCGGGAAAGAAAAGGGGCCGCGTCGATTGTAACCGTCCTGCTGATCCTGATTGTGACAGGAGGAGTCTTGACGTTTATCGTTATTACTCTGAAAAACGAAATCGGCGGCGGGGTCAAAAGCCTGAAAACCTGGTGGCCGGAACTCAAAACCCGCCTTGAAGGGGTAAAGGTCCAAGGGTTTCTGCAGCGGCTTCCTTTTCTACAGAACATGAAAGACAACGGCGGGGCGGTTGAACTGAACAAAATACTGGAAACCGCCCTGTCGAAAAGTTCAAACCTCCTGATGCAGCTGGCCAGTAAATCCTTCACTTCCATATCGAATTTTATCCTGCACCTCGTGTTTACGTTCTTTATACTGTTTTTTGTATTTATCGACGGGCAGAAACTCCTGTCCCGGGTAAAGTCCCTTATCCCATTAGGCGATCGGGACACTGACGAATTGACTCGGGAAACGGCAAATATGACGCGGGCGACAATTATCAGCACGTTGATTATCGGTTTTATCGAAGGGACCTACGGCGGTATCATTTTCGCCGTTTTCGGGCTTCCCTCCCCCATGCTCTGGGGGGTCATTATTCTGTTTATGTCGCTGATCCCCATTATCGGGGCAAATGTAATTATTGTTCCCGCGGGCGTTATCACCATTGTAAGCGGGCGCTATGCCGCGGGGATCATCATCATCGCCTTAGGGATTGCGGGGATTGCAATAACACAGAACATCATTAAACCGAAATTGTTAGGCGGCCGTTCGGGCCTCCATCCCATGATCGTTCTTCTGTCTACCTTAGGCGGGATCGCCTGGCTGGGCCTTATCGGTTTTCTTGTCGGCCCGATGATTGCCGCGTTATTTATCGTTATCTGGAAGCAGTTCGGCAAACGGTTTCACGCGGAGCTGCAGTCGAAAAACGAGGATCCGGACTAACTCCGGACACTACAGCAGAACCTCCAGCACCTCATGGGCGCTCCGTGCCGAGAGAATTTTCTCCCGGCTGTCGCCGTCCTGCAGCAGCCGGCTCACTTCGGCCAAGAACTGGATGTGCGGCCCCGAACTGTGGAGGGGAGAGAGGGTCATAATAAAGATTTTACTCGGCTCGCCGTCGAGAGAATCGAAATCCGCGCCTTCTTTCTTTATGCCGACACAGGCAAGCAGTTCGTCCACAACCACCGTTTTCCCGTGGGGGATTGCAACTCCGTTTTCAATACCGGTGGACATTTTTCGCTCCCGCTCTAACAGACAGGCAAGGGCGGTATGCCGGTCCCCTACCTTTCCCGTTTCAACTAAAATATCGAGCATAGCTTCAATAATTTCCTGTTTTGTTTCTCCCGGCAAATTGAGTCTAACGACACCCGGATGCAGCACCTTCTCCAATTTCATAGATTTACATTACGGACGGTACATAGAAAAGTCAAGTAGCTTTAGAAGGTCCGGAAGGTTAATAATCGAGCAAATTTGCCGAAAATAAGAGTAAATAGATTTTTCAGGAGGAAGTGATGATCCAATACAGAGTAAAAAGCAGCGAAGGAATTCAATCATTTCTTGAAGTAACAAAGGAAAAAAGCGACGGCTTTAACGTCCGAATTACCTGTATATACGAAGATTACAAGAAAGAGATGAACGAATTCATCAACAGGCAGCTGTTTGAAACCTGTCTGCGTACCGGATACCTTACACCGGTAGAAAATGCCGCGCCGTCATTAGCCAGTGCCTGAAGGAGCGGAAATGAACAGCGATACAATTATTACCGAAAAGCGGACAATCGGTCCGTTTTCAGGAATTCAATTTACCGGAATCGGGCATGTGTTTCTCACCCAGGGAGAAACCACGTCACTCGAAGTCAAAGCCCCGGCGGCAATGCTGCAAAAGGTAAAAACCGAAATACAAGACGATCTTCTCGTAATCGGCTTTAAGTTCGCCGTGTTCCGGTGGCTCCAATCCATAGGGGATATCGGTAAAATTGAGTTTCATGTTACCAGTCCCGCAATCGATACGGTTATCTCCAACGGTGCCGGGAAAATCACAAGCACCAACACGATAAAGGCAAAGGAGATGACGATCAAATCAACCGGCGCGGGAAACACCGAGATTTCCGTGGAAGCTTCCACCCTTTTGGCGAAGGTAACAGGCGCCGGCAGCGTCGTAATAACGGGAAAAACCACGGCACAGGATGTTACCATTACCGGGGCCGGGAAGTACGAAGGGTTCGAACTTCAATCCGACAGCGCGGTGGTGCATTCCACGGGAAGCGGCCAGGCTTTCATAAACGTTACAAAAAAGCTGGACGTGACGATAACCGGGGTCGGCAAGGTAAAATACAAAGGCGGACCGTCAATCGAGAGCCGCGTTACCGGCCTAGGCAAGCTCGAATCGGGAAACTAAGCTTTCTCTTCATATGTATTGTCTCGTTCGGTTCTCCCGCGGCCGCATCCGCCGGGGACCGGACCATCTCCGTTGCCTCCTGGAACATCAGGATCTTTTCAGACGGTTCCCGGGACCAGACTGAGTTAATTGCCATCTGCTCCATCCTGCAGCGCTACGATTTTATCGCAATTCAGGAACTCCGCGACACGGAAGTACTCGACAGAGCTGTTGCCGTTCTGGACCTGCTCTTCGACAAAGCCTACGAATATGTAGCAAGTCCTCCAGTCGGCCGGGGCGTAAAAGAGCGGTACGCCTTTTTCTACGATGCGGACAAGGTATTCTGGAAGGACGTTTCTTTTACCGCGGCGGACCCGGGAGACCGGTTTATCCGGGAACCCTTCGGCGCCCTGTTTCAGGCAGGAGAGTTCGATTTTTACGCGGTCACGGTCCACGCTATTTTCGGCGACTCGAAGGGGGAACGGCGGGCCGAAGCCGCCCTCCTCGACGATGTATACCGGGCGGTACAGGACCGGGACGGGGAAAACGACGTTCTGCTCTTAGGCGATTTCAACCTCCCGCCGGATGACGAAGGCTTCTCCGAGCTGCGTGCGGTAACCGGCATCTTCCCGCTAAACAGTACGAAGCCGACAACCATCCACGACAGCCTCTACGACAACATCTGGATGCAGTCCCAATACTGCGGCGAGTTCACCGGCGAATGGGGCGTTTTTTCCTTCGACGAGCTCCTCTACAACGATGACGACAAAGCCGCGAGCCTCGCCGTCTCCGACCACCGCCCCCTCTGGGCCCGCTTCGACACCGCCGGCCCCGACGACGATTGACAGCCCCATCCCATCCGGCTAAACTATCCACCGAACAAGCTCCCGTAGCTCAGCAGGATAGAGCGACTGCCTCCTAAGCAGTAGGTCACGCGTTCGAATCGCGTCGGGGGTATTTTTATTCTGTATGTGAACCGCCTCGACTTTACAGAATTATTCCTTATAGTGTAATATCATTTAAAGTAGAGGCAGATATGTTTGACAGGATTACAAGAAATCCACAAGTTCTCGATGGTCAACCTTGTATTCGGAACTTGAGAATTACAGTGCGTAGAGTGCTGGAAATATTAGCACTGTACGATAACAGAGAAGAATTATTTCATGAGTATCCGGAGCTTGAAGAACAGGATTTGAAGCAAGCCCTCGAATACGCTGCCGCAAACCTTGAAGATAAAATAATTGATGTAAAGACTGCATGAAATTATTACTGGATCAAGGTCTTCCCAGATCGACAGTTTTAGAATTACAGTGACGGTTTATACAATCCTAATGGTGTTCATTTCATCCAAGCCTACTGTCCCAGATCAGCGAAATATGCACTTGCGCAATCGTATTTCATTTATTCCCTCTATAATATTCTTGGAAGTAGTTTCTCTGATTTCCTTCAGTGCTAACAGGTGCAGTTTATGGAGCACTTACGATTATCAGATGATTATTCGCTTCTCTATAAAAAAAACCAAATAAATGCTATACTTAATTCATGCCGACTATACTTGTTATATTAGGATGGCGGTTATTTTTTTACGCCAACGAAGGCAATGAACCTCCTCATATCCATTGCCGAAAAGGTGAATGTGAATGTAAATACTGGCTTCACGTTGAAACCTTTGAAATAACTGAGGCATATACCTATAACCTATCCCCCAGGGACAGTCGGGAAATCAGGAAAATAATCTTTCAACATTTCGATTACATCTATGACGAATGGAATAAATTTCAGGAGAATAAATATGAATAAATATCACAATATTGAAGATATCCATTTTCAGGATAATATTATGTTCATTTCTATAGACGGAAATGATTATCAAGTTGAGTTGAGCACATGCTCTAGGAAATTATTTAATGCGTCGATTGAACAAAAAGAAAAATATGAAATATCCCCTTCCGGATACGGTATTCACTGGCCACTCATCGATGAAGACCTATCTATCGATGGGTTGCTAGGGATTTCTCATTCCATACCTCAAAATGAAAAGGTAAGCTAATGTCCCGGCTGTATCAGTAGAATTAAATGAGCATCCCCAGTTGATGAATATTGCGGATATTATACATGGGCAAGCAGTTATAGGGGATCATATTCATAGCGTTTAGGGTTGGAATCCGGGAAATAGATGGGCAGTTTTGATAACTGTATATATCATCCTAACCCTGCTCGATGGATTAATTGGAAAGAGAGGAGAAAGAAATAATGGTGCCTTTCAAAGAATGTCCGGTTTGCGGCGGCGAACTCGTAGAAAAGGAAGTCGAGAAAATCCTAAAAGGGGGCAGCAATACAGCAACGGTTCTTGTAAAGGCTGAGGTTTGCTTGCATTGCGGTGAACGATTGTACTCAGAAGCGACGGTACGACGTTTTGAAGAAATTCGAAAAAAGTTAGAAAGGAAAGACACCAAAGAATTTGAAGCTATAGGACAATCCTTTTTTGTGAAATAAAGCAAAATGAAATTTATCGAAAATATGCCAAGCCCCTGATAATTCAACACTTTAAATAAACCGATAAAATTCAAACTAAATATTTACATCAATTTCCTGCAACAGATATGCTGTATATGACAAATTCGCCTAATTCTACCCGAAAATCGCCCTAAATCGGGCCTAATATGTCTAATATAGGCCGGTGCATATTCCTCGACTGTTATTTACTGGGTGCAGCTTTTTTATCGAAGGAAACAACTTTGGCGTTGCTCTCTTTTTCTCGTTTTCGCATGTTTTCGCACATAGTATGTAAATCATAATTCGATTCTTTTGCGAGCTGCTCTCGAATTTTATGTATTTCTTCAATAATCGGGTCTTTCACTAGTTTCTATCTCCACTAATTCTTCCGGTGTACAAATTACAGGCGTTTTTTTACCTTCTTCAGAATTTATTTTCATCACCTGCTTTATTATAACACCATTTGCTATATGAGAACAATTCCATGTAACGAGATAATCAATATCATGGTTACACGCAACAGCAATATGGATTGCGTCAGAATATGCCTTTGAGGGTAAACCAAGGCGTCTCATGTACAGTTCAGCCAGCTTTTCAACGTTTTCAGTAATTGCCAAATATGAAAAACCTTTAATAAGCTTCATTCGCTTTTCCGCTGCTTCCCGGTCGCCTTTAGTAATTTCATCTACTACAGCTTGAGAAATAAATACTTCAAAATCATTCAGGGCTTTTTCCCAAAATTGCCGGGTAATTTCCTGGTGAGCGAGGAGAATCAGATCACGAGAAGGCCTAGCTGTATAATAACTGATAACGGATGTTTCTAGATAAAGTCTTTCTTTCATCTCTTACCCATCTTGAATAACTGTATCAAAGCCTGGATAAAACGTCCATATTTACAGCGGAGGAGTCAACTGCATATTCCATCCGCGGATTTTTTGAGCAAAGCGAGAAAATATTTTGATTTTTGGAACGTAGTGACAAAACATCTAAGCAGTAGGTCATATCCAGGGTCGTCCTTTTTATTTCTTCGTTGTGTGCCGAACCCATGTTATGCGTGAGGATCGAGCCCGGAGATTTGCCGAAGGCAATATCTCAAGCATGGCTGCATGGGCGAGCAAGAAACCGAAGGTTTATGACCAGCCCGCAAGGTTTTTGCGTCAGCAAAAAGACCGCAGCGTCGGGGGTATATTTATTTTGTTTCTCTGTAATGCTCTACGT
>CAZSGZ010000019.1:0-28133 GCA_964606455.1 uncultured Spirochaetales bacterium | reverse complement strand
CAACGATAATAAAAACTCAATTGTGATAACGCAACATGGCGAAGCTAAAGCTGTATTAATTGATATTGAATCATATCAAACTATGAAAAATGCTTTTACTTTATTAAATATGATACAATTATCAGAAAAAGATATAAGATCTGGAAATAAAAAAGAAAGCGGTCAAGTTTTTAAAGAATTAAAAGAGAGATATCAATTTGATAAAAAATAATGAAAAAAGAATACAAAACTTTTATCTCCCGCTATGCGGAAGATGATTTAATTGAAATTATTGATTATTTTTATTCAATAAACCAAACAATTGAAAATAAAATTGATACTTTGAAAACTTTTCCGGAACAAGGCGGAATTGTACCAGAACTAGAAAAACAAAATATAAGCAACTACCGAGAATTAACAGATGGAAATTATCGTATAATTTATTCAATTCAAGAAGAAACCGTTTATATTCATACAATTGTAGATTCAAGAAGAAATTTAGAAGAAATCTTAATTAAAAAATTAATGCGATATTATTAATTTCGGAAGGCGTAGAACAATATACAACGCCTTAAAGGGAAATATTCTGACTACTATCGATACGGAATATGCAGAAATGTAGATTGAAACAAAAACAATGTTATTAGCAAGGGTAAAAAAGATGAATAAAAAAGTTGTATGCAGTTTGGTATTGCTTATTGTCGTATCGGGAATTGCCTTTTCAGAAAACAAAACGGCTCTGGTCATTGGGAACAGTGCCTATGAGCATTTTCCAATATTATCACGCCCCTGGCAGGAAGCCGGGCTCATGAAGGCCGCACTGGAACGGCTCGGTTTCGATGTGGTCTATGTTGTAGACGGCACATACGATCAGATGTACGACGCGCTCTATACTTTTGAGCGGAAGCTGCAGCAGCGGGGCGGGATCGCTTTTTTTCATTACGGCGGTCACGGTATACAGGTGGACGGAGATAATTACCTGCTTCCCATAGATAAAAATATCCCCGACGAAAGACGGGTAAAATCGAGGGCGGTAAAAGCGACAGAGATCGTTGATCTCATGGCGGCGGCTGGGAGCGATACCAACATTATTGTCCTGGATGCCTGCAGGGACAATCCTCTGCCCGCGGCAACCCGATCAACGTCTACCCGCGGCTTGGCAAAACTCAGCGCACCGGTGAATACGGTGGTTGTCTACTCGGCTGAGGCAGGAGCTGCGGCCGAGGATGGAGTATTCACTCCTACTTTACTGGAATATCTGGAACAGCCGGGGGTAAGCTTCACGGATATTCTCCGGCAAACCCGCCGAGCTGTATACGAAAAGACCGGGGGCAAACAGATTCCCGGATCTTACGATCAGCTTTTCGATCCGATATATTTGGCAGGAAGGGCGTCGGAAAATTCCGATTATACCGGAGGCACGGATACTTCTACCGGTGCTTTATCATCAACGACAAGCCGCTTGGAAATCCCCGAGGGCTTTGTGCTGGTGGAGAGCGGTACCTTCATCATGGGTTCGCCGGCAAGCGATAAGGACCGGTATAACAACGAAAAGCAGCATACGGTGCGGATAACCCGGGACTACTACATATCGAAATACGAGGTGACCCAGGCGGAGTGGAAAGCGGTCATGGGAAGTAATCCGTCCAGCTTTGAAGGGGACAGCCTGCCTGTTGAATATGTAAGCTGGTACGAGGCGGTGGAGTACTGCAACAAGAAAAGCGAACGGGAAGGAGTGACGCCGGCGTATATAATCAGCGGGAACAACGTTACCTGGAACAAAAACGCAAATGGGTATCGGCTGCCGACGGAGGCGGAGTGGGAATACGCCGCCCGGGGCGGACAGAAGGCGGGCGAATATAACGTATACGCCGGCAGCGACAGAATTGAAACCGTCGCCTGGTATAGTGACAATTCCGGGGGCACGACCAATCCGGTGGGGCAGAAACAAGCGAATGAACTGGGGATATACGACATGAGCGGGAATGTGTATGAATGGTGCTGGGACTTGTTCGGTGATTATCCCGCCGGGAGCGTGACCGACCCGTCCGGGCCGTCTTCGGGCTTGGACCGTGTGCTTCGCGGCGGCAGTTGGACCATTAGTGCCAAGAACTGCCGGTCGGCCAATCGGAGCCACAACCCTCCGTCGCGCGGGGGCTACTACTTAGGCTTCCGTTTGGTCCGCTTCCCTTAACCCGGTAGCTCACTTATGCGTTTCATTGTCGAGGGTAACCGATATGGACAAAAAGCTCCTGTCGATCAGCATAAGCGGTGTAATAAATCAGTTCGGCAGCGGCAGGTCCTCAGACTCCAGCCATCCGGCTGTTTCCTCTAACGGCGTCTTAAAAAAGACCCCGGAAAGGCCGGGATTTTTTGCCTGGTGATATTTAAAGAAAATATCCTTACCGAATTTCCCGATAATTTCGATTTTTCCCGTTTCGTGGGACATGGCATACTTGAAACGCTTTGCCTGGCCGTTCAGCATAGACTTCGCGTTTTCGACAATTTCAATACCCCGGTGCAGGGGAAGCTGGAAATAGTTCCGGACCCGTTTTACCGGCCGGCACTGAAATATATAATACGGGAGGTCTCCGATCGAGCTCAGTTTGGTCATCAGCGCGGCCAATGTTTTCGCGTTGTCGTTTACCCCCTTCAGCAGGGTGGTTTGATTGCTGATGATGCATCCCGCGGAAATGAGGCTGTTTACCGCGGCTTCGGCCTGCTCCGTTACTTCCCTGGGATGGTTAAATTGGGTAATGATGTACAGGCGGCGGTGCGGGAGGGAGTGGCGTTTGAGAAGGGCTTGAAGATCTTTGTCCTCGAGTATCCGCCGGGGAAGGACAACCGGGACCTTGGAGCCGATTCGGATAAATGAAAGCTGGGGAAGGGCCGCCAGCTTGTCGAGTATTTTTTCCAGTGTCGCGGTTTGTAAAATGAGCGGATCTCCTCCGCTTATCAGGACGTTATTTATTTCGGGATGCCCGGTAATATAGTCAACGATGGCGTCGATATTTTCCACTATTTCATCGCTGGGGCGGCCGACTAGGCGCTTTCTGAAACAGTATCTGCAGTAGCCCGCGCAGATACTGGTTGCAAGAACCAGCGCGGTTTGCCGGTATTTGTGCTGCAGTCCCTTCACGCGGGTATTATTGAGTTCTCCGCTGGTGTCGTACAGCCCCGCCATATCGAGTTCATGTGCCGAAGGGACCATCATTTTTCTCAGGGGATCGGCTGGGTCCGATGTATTGATAAGGGAGAGGTAATATCTGCTTACAAGCATGGGGTGCTGCCGGATTACTTCCGATAACTGCTCTTTTTCCCCGTCCCCGAGGGGCAGGAATTCCTCCAATTCTTCAACGGTTTTAATGCCGTTGTGAAATTCCCGCTGCCAGCCGTTGTTTTCGAAGGCCATTGCAAAACTCCTTGATGAAGGGTCGCCCGTTAGTTAGATCGTCCGCCGAGGCGAAAAGCACCTGCCTGTTACGGCAGATGAAAACCTATATGTCCGCTATTGTTCGGTGAGTGGAAAGATTATACTATACATATGCCGAGAAATCAACGGTAAGTGCAATTTTTCGAGAATTATGTAAAAATACTTGAAAATCCCCAATATTTACCTATAATATGGGTACAACAAATGGAAAAGAAGGAATGCGTTTAAAGATTGTAACGATAGTCATCCTCGGTTTAGCACTCATACTCCTCGGGGCCGCTTTCTTTATCTATCACTTTTACCTCTCAATTGCCGCGGCGGTATTTATCTGCGCGGGGATTGTTCTGCGGTCCGTTTCCGGTAAAACCGGGGAAACTGGAAGCAAAGCACCGAAGGGTGAACAGGTAACGGGAGAGTCGGGAGTCGCCCTGTATACGGAAGAAATACAGGAAAAGGTCAGGACGTTAGAGGAGAAAAACAGCTCGCTGCAGGAACAAATTCGCGCCGCGGAAGAGAAAAATGAGCGCTTGTTTCACGGATATCTTCTTTTTAAGAGCGCCGTCCCGATTATGGATACATTATCGGGAATCGTCATCAACGAATCTGAAAAAACAACGGTAAATGTAACCGACAGTATTTTCACCGTTGCCGAGACAAGTAAAGAGGCGGGGAGAAAGATCAAAGAACTCCTGACGGAGATGTTTGAAGGCGATAAAAGCCTGAAGAATATTTCACGCAAACTTTCGGAGGATATTCAAAACATCGATAATTTAATCGACCGCTTTGATGCAATCAGCAGCAGCTATAAATCGGACATGAGGGTAATAGAAAATACGGTTTCCGATATCAACGCGTCAACCGAGGATATCACCGATTTGGCGGAACAGACAAATATTTTAGCCATCAATGCTTCAATAGAAGCTGCCCGGGTAGGGGACAAGGGGAGGGGATTTGCCGTAATTGCTTCCGAAGTGCAGGCGCTTGCGTCCCATTCCAAGGACATAGCGGAGAAAATCAATACGCTCATTGCCGCTACCGGGAAGACGGTGGATGAGTCCTTCAGCAGACAGAGCGAACATATCGCAAATGCCATCGAACAGATGAAACAGTCCCAGGGGTTTTTATCCGGCATGGCAGACGCGCTGTCTTCTCAGGTAAACGGTATTGTGGAGGGGATCCGGGATTCAGAGAAACTTTCCGATTCCGTTACGAAGAGTCTGAACGAGGTAATTACCTCCATGCAGTTTCAGGACATTACGCGGCAGGTACTGGAACACATCATCAGCCTGATCGGAGAAATTGAAACTGAATGCAGGCAGCAATTTTCGGCCCTCGGGTACGATATCGATACCGGCAGCGAGGCGGCCGAGGAAGAAGTGAAAAAACGGGCGGAGCGCCTTTTTACGGTCCGCGAGGAATGGGACGCCCTGGGGTTTGAACTGGAAGAGAAATTTACTGAAAATGAAGGCAATTCCCGGTCGGGCAATTTCGACGGGGATGTAACCTTATTCTAACAAGGAGATAGGCATGGGAAAGACGGTAATGTGCGTGGATGACAGTTCCACGATACGAATGCTTGTAAAAAAGGCTTTGGAACCGGCAGGCTTCGATATAGTGGAAGCCGAAAACGGTCAGGACGGATTGGACAAATCCACCGGAAAAGACATTACGCTTTTTATTGTTGATGTAAATATGCCGGTAATGGACGGGTTCGATTTCGTAAAAAATATTAAAGGAAAATCCGAGTTCGCCGGCACCCCGGTTGTTTTTCTGACTACCGAAAGTTCGGCACAGAAAAAACAGCTGGGGAAGGAACTGGGGGTAAACGGCTGGATTGTTAAGCCCTTCGATCCGCCCTCTTTAGTGAAAGTCGTAACTATGCTGACAGGATAACGAAAGGAATGAACGAAGAGACGACTTTTTCAGGACTCGTAACAATGCTGGGCGATTTTTCTCCGGGTGATCTGGTGGGGAGTCTTGAAATTGCGGAGGCCGCCGAACAGCTTGGGCGGCGGGAGGACAACTCCGATGAGGTAAAACGGCTCTGTACGGCGGTAAAGGATTTTTTTACAGCCGTAGTAAAAGAGGGGGCCGATGATTCGGCTGCCGAAACTGCCGCGGCCTACGCGGAACAGCTGAAAAAGATTATCCCGGCACGGGAGAAATCGGGCGGGGAAAAACAGACGCGGCCGGCGGGAGAGGACGACAGCGATTATGAGGTGCTGGTTTCCTTTATTCAGGAAGCCCAGGACCATTTGGAAAACATCGAAGAAGAAATCCTCCGTTTAGAAGACGGCAACGATCCCGTTGTCGTTAACAACATTTTCCGGTCCATGCACACCATTAAAGGCGTGTCCTCGTTTATCGGTCTGAATAAAATTAAAGAATTAAGTCATTCACTGGAATCTGTCTTGGATCAGCTCCGAATGAATGAAATTGAAATTGGTACCGATCTTATCGACCTGCTGCTGGCCGGTTCCGATATGCTCTTGAAGATGGTACAGGAACTGGACATGAAAGCCCACGCCCGGCGGGAGGGGAAAGGGGGCGGCGAGAGCCTCGATTCGGAGATGGATATACGCCCGATAACCGATGCGTTAGACCATGTAAAGGAAAAAGCGGCGGATACCGGAGAGCCCGGCCGGGGAGAGGAACTGATTACCCCGGAAATGATAGAGAAATTTACCGCCGAATCGCAAACACTTCTGTCGGATGTCGAGGAGATTCTTAAAAAACTGCAGGCGGACCCGGGCAATACGGATATCTTGACGAATGCGTTCGGGCTGATGCATACCATCAAGGGAAACGCGGGATTTTTCGGGTTTACCACAACCGAACAGGTCTGCATGAACATCGAGAGCGTTTTAGACCAGTTGAGAAAAGGAGAACAGGAATACAGCGACTCGGTTATTGACGTACTCTTTGACAGCCTGAAAGCGATAAAAGAGACCCTCCATAACATTTCTGAAGGGAAGGAGGAAAATGAGGGACTCCGTGACAAACCTTTGGGGGAGGCCCTGGTCGAAATAGGCGGTGTAAGCAGGGCCGCAGTCGAACAGGCCCTCGAGCTGCAGCAGCGGAAACTAGGTGAAATTCTCATCGACGGAGGCAAGGTCCAGCCTGATGTAGTGGAAAAGGCCCTCAGTCAGCAGCAAAAATTAAGCGGCCAGGCCGGCGGCGGTGCTGCCGTCCAGAGGATGGACATCCGGGTAGACACCGAAAAACTGGATAAGCTGTTCGACTTGATGGGCGAACTCATTACCACCGAAGCCATGGTAATCGATAATCCGGAACTGGAAGAGCATAATCTGGATACGTTTTATCTCGATGCCAGTAATTTATCGAAAATAACCAGGGAAATGCAGGAAATTACCATGGCAATCCGGATGATCCCTTTAGAGGGTCTGTTTAATAAAATGCGCAGACTGGTGCGGGACCTGTCGCGAAAATTTGACAAAAACGTAAATCTGGTCATAAGCGGGCAGGAAACCGAGATGGACCGGAACGTTATGGAGGAAATATCCGATCCGCTGGTCCATATTATCAGAAATGCCATCGACCATGGAATTGAGAAAGAGGAGCAGCGGACCGCCGCGGGAAAAGATGCTGCCGGAACAATTTGGCTCGACGCGAAATATGAAGGGAATGAAATCTGGATAACCGTTAAGGACAACGGAAAGGGCTTACACCGGGAAAAAATACTGGAAAAGGCCAAGGCCCACGGGCTGGTAAGCGGCGATACGGCGGCAGTGCCGGACAAAGAAGTCTGGCCCCTTATTTTCGAGCCGGGCTTTTCCACCGCCGAGCAGGTTTCCGAAATATCCGGCAGGGGTGTCGGTATGGATGTTGTCAAGCGGAACATCGAAAAACTCCGGGGGAAGGTGGACGTAACTACCGTAACCGGACAGGGTTCGGAGTTTGTCCTCCGGATACCTCTTACCCTTGCCATTATCGACGGCATAACGCTGACCGTCGGAAAGATGATGTATACGATTCCCATTTCGGACATCATCAGTTTTCACAAAATCGAGCCGGAACAGCTTACGGAAACACGGAAGGGAAGCGAAGTACTGAACCTCCGGGGAGAGATTTTTCCGGTTATTAAATTGTGGGATGTTCTGAAAATTGATACGGATAAGCGCGAAGTTACGGACGGGATCGTTATTATTGTAGTAAGCGATAACAGGCAGGCGGCAATTTTAGTCGATGAAATAATCGGAAACAAGCAGGTTGTAATAAAGGCCCTGCCGGAAGAGATGGGAGACATGGAAGGGGTTTCCGGCTGCAGCATTATGGGCAACGGAGAAGTAAGCCTGATTATCGATACCAACAGCCTTATTCAGCGCGTTCTGGATTAGGGTCCGTTCCCGGTGTTCCGGTAACCTGCAGATACAGCTCTTCCAGCCTGTTGTCTTCCTGCAGCGATTTTATCATCACTCCAGTGTCGATAAGAGTTTTCTGCAGCCTTTTTACCGAGGCCGTGAGCTCTTCGCCGGTACAATTCACGTCGAAAAACACCCGGTAGCTCCTTTCCCCCGCGGGGGAGAATTCGAAAACTCCCTCCAAGCCGGAGCACGTTGACAGCTCTTCGGGGCTCAAGGGGCGGTCTAAGGCCAGGGTCATGGATACGGAGGTCCCCGTTACTTCATCCACCGGACCGACGGATACGAGGCTGCCTTCCCGTAAAACGCCCACATGATCGCACAGCTCATGCATCTCGTTCATATTGTGGGAACTAATGAGTATGGTGGCGCCGCGTTTGAGTTCCAGTATGGTTTCCCGTATTTTTTTCGCGCTTTTCCAGTCTAGCCCCGCCGTCGGTTCGTCGAGGATGACCAGTTCAGGGCTGCCTAAAAAAGCCTGGGCAAGGGCAAGCCGTTTGAACATACCGTGGGAAAGGGTCGTGGCTTCCCTAAGGAGCGCCGTATCGAGTTCCACCAAACGCATGACCCGGGCAACTTCCGAATCCGCCTGTTCTTTTGACCAGCCGAGCAGCTGCAGAAAAAAGCGCAGCTGGTAAAGAATAGGAATATTCGACTGAAAAAACGCGTCCTGCGGAAGGACGCCGACCCTTCCCTGCAGCTCTCTGATATTCGAGGTGCCTAATACGGTAAACGAGCCGCTGTCCGGGCGGATAAAACCGGATAAAACCGAGAACAGTGTTGTTTTACCGGCGCCGTTCGGCCCGAGTATTCCGAAAATCGAGTGTTCCGGCACACTGAAGGAGACCGTGTCCAGTGCAAGGACCGCGGGAAAACGTTTAGTAATGCCGCTGCAGGTAATGACCATCTATACATCCCTCCTTCTAAAATAGAGAAGCCCTAAGGCCCCGTACAATATCGAATAGCCGAGAAGACCGAGGACCGACAAAAGGACGACCCATCCTTTCGGATGGAATATGAAAAAACTGAGTTTATACGGCAGCAGCACGGAGATAAACTGCAGCGGTCCCCAGATGGAGTGAAAAAGACGGCCTAGAAGCGGTACAATAATAAGCATCCCCAGCGCAGCTCCCAGAGCTCCGGCGCCTGAATTGATGATGCCGGAAAAGGTAAGGGCCAAGGCAATGTACGGAATAGAGATGAGGGTAAAGCCGATCAATCCCCGTGCCCCCCACTGCAGGAGAGCATAGACCGCGTACAGGTCCAGTTTAATCCGCACATACAGCAGGATCGAGATAAACAGCACCAGGAGAAAGAGAAAGGTAACGGCGATACTTCCAAGCAGTTTTCCGATAAAGAGACTCTGCCTGTCCGTCCGCATCAGGATGTAGCGCAGCCCCCTGTTTTTCGCGTCCCCCGCGATTTGATTGAAACTGCTGAAAATAACGATCGACGGAATGATCGTACAAAACAGGAGAAACAGGACCGACAGAAAAGCCGGTTTTTTTCTAATAAGGAAAAACGCCCAGGCTTCGGCATCCAGGATGTTTCCCTCCTCTTTCAGTTCCATGCGCTGCTGCTGCGGCTCGATCTGCAGGAGGGCACCCAATCCGCCCCCCTTTTCCACCGGTTCGCCGGTAACCCGTTTCAATATGCGTCCTAGAAGCGGCACGGCGGTCGATTCGATTTGTTCGACCGCGTTTTCCCGGTCCATTTCCATACCCATCTGCCCCGCCTGGTTTCCCACAAACTCGATCGGCAGCAGAAGGAGCTGGGCCGTAAACAATCCGATGAACATAATAACGAGAAACATAATGACCCCCGCCGGACTGCGCAGTGTTTGTTTAATGCTCTGTCCGGCAATAAGGGGGATGTGCGGGACCCGGCGGATTTCTTCTTTCCCCGGCGGCGGTACGCTGCTGTCCACCTTGTAGGCTTCGATGTTCCAGATGTCACGGAACACCAGGTTGTAGAAAAACAGCACGAGGAGCGGGTAGACCAGCGAGATGATGGAAAACATGGAAAAATTTTCCGCCCCCTTCGGACCCCAGATGAACTTACTTACAATTCTGATTATTGCCAGCACGGCGTAGACATTCGCGAACCATCTCCCGCTCCCGTTTTTTATTTTCAAGGTCCCTGCCGCGGAAATAAGCAAAAATACCGCCGTTGCGGCCTGCAGGAGAATACTGACGGCACGGTAGGGGAGGCTGACATTCTGTTCAATCCCCTGAATCTGCATGCTGCAGCCCAGGGACATAAAGGAAAGAAGGACCCCCAGGGCCTGAATGCCCCCGAAAGCAAAATTCCCCACTGCAAAAACCGTTAAGCCTCCCGGCCGTATTACTTTATTCACAATTACCGTTCCTCCTGCCGGACAGCGTAAAAATCTTTCACCTTCGATCTGTTCAGCAGAACAAGGACAATAACCGGATAGGCCGATCCCGTAAATATGCCGAAAACGCCCGTCAATCCGGGTATAATTGATTTCATGATATCTATGGCGAACAATTCATTCTGCGGGATGGTGCCGGTAACAAGCGGATTTTCCAATATCCCCAGAACAATTTGCCGTACCGCGAAAAAGTTCGCGACCACCAGGACAATGGTAGCTATTGCGTAGATATTCGAGAGCAGGATGCTCCAGAACTTTCGTTTCAACAACCCGATGCCAGCCACGAGTCCTACGGCGTTAATAGCGAATTGCACCAGGGTAATGACAATAATGAGGCTGAAAATTGCATTGATCGTCCCCATCAGCATCTGAAATTCGCCTCCAAATTCGGGACCGAACTTCGTTAGTACTTTTTGTAAAATGCTGAATGTGCCGAGACTTATAAACCCGCCGATGATTCCAAAACCGGTAAATATGATGTGCAGCACACCAATTACCGTTCCCGCTTTCGGCCGTTTCGCCGTGCCGTCTGTTCCTTGTTCCATGTGTTGTTCTCCTTTTACTCCTTATCAAAAACGTCCTTGTCCGTCGGTTCTTTTCCGTTAAAGGGGAGATACGGCGGACCGGCTGTTCCGGCCAGGCGGCGCTTGACAAACAAGGCCAGCAGTACAATGCCGAACAGGACTTCAACTAAACTGAACCATTGATGCCCCGACAGGGGGCCGAAAAATGCGCGTACATCGCCACGCGTAAACTCTTGGAAAAAGCGGAAGGTCCCGTACATAATAAAATATAACGCGCTTACCTGCCCCCGGCGTTTCACTGCCTTTAAGATGATAAACAATATTACGCCGATGATAAAGAGCCCGATAACCGCGATAAGAGGGGAGGCTATACGTGGACCGTGGGGGATGGCTTCCGCGGTAAAAGCGTCGATCGGCCAGTTCTTAGGGTAGGTAAGGGTAAGACGGCAGTCCGGACAGATTTTTCCGTAGCAGCAGCCCGCGGATACGCAGCCGATGCGTCCGATCATATGTCCGAAGGGAAAGGCCATGGCAACGGTGTCGACAGTCTGCCAGTTCATGATCCGGTGCGGGTCGATTTTCGAATATACGGCGATTGTTATCATTGCAAACAGCACCCCTCCGGTTACATTTCCGCCGGTATTTTTTATCAGTTCCAGGAAGGGGATATCCTGTCCCCTGTGGACCCACAGGTCGAAGAGGAACTGGATAATCCGGGCGCCGAGGAGGGAGGAGAGGAGGAGCACTCCAAGGAATATAATGTGGGCGGTAATTTTTTTTCTGCCTTTTTCTACATTGAAGATATAAAGGGCCCCGGTAACCACAATAGCTGCTAAGGCAAGGATGGAGTAGGTTGAGATAATAAAGCGGTACTTACCGATACTGGTATTAATGATGTAGGGGAACATTCATCCTTCTTATAAAAAAATTATATAAAAAAAGAGAGAAGGGGACCCTTCTCTCTCGGTTTTCGGTGTTTCTGAAATTGTTATTCCAGTGCCTTTCCGGCTTCCTCGACAGCTTCTTCAAGAAGTTTTTCCATATCTCCCCCGAGGCCGGCCCGGCCGACTGCCGCAGCGGCAAGACCGCAGGCGATAAGAGAGATCAGGCCGTAAACGGTCCCGACGATACCGAGGATCAATCCTGCAATTGCCAGACCTTTCTTGTCCGGGAATTTTTTCATTCCGATTACACCCAGAACGATGGCGACAATACCGAGGATCATGCAGATTATCTGGCTTACGATGGGAAGCCAGCACAGGATCCAGTTTAAAGCTACTGATAATATACCCAATACAAACGACGCTACAACCATATTATTTCCTCCTATATGTTATGGCGTTCAAAGTTTCTTGATATATAGTACAAAATAGAAAAATTGTCAAATATATTTTGCAAAAAAAAGGTTACATCAGCAATTCGTCCCATTTCTCACGGTACGGGCCGAAGGCCGCAGGGTTCTCCCGTTCGTCTAGGCAGCCTCCCGCCGGACTGAGGACGCTCCGGACAAAACCGTCGGGCGTTATAATTTTTTCTTTCGAGGCAATGTATATCCATCCCTTCGGCTCGATATACACGGCAATATGCGTGCAGCCGGGAAGTGTTTCCTTATCGACTACACGCTTCAGTTCTACTTCCCGGTTCTGTCCGGAAATATCGAAGACATGCACTTGAATACTGCAGACGCGGTAATGTTTCGGACTGTACGCGAGAAGGTCGTAATTCTCATCGTAGGACTTTCCAACCATCCAGCCCATTTTCTGCAGGTTGCAGGCAAGACGGGAAACCGCGAGCTCTTTAAGAGCAGGCGTCATTCCCGATCCCTTCGAAATCGAGCAGAATTGATTTGAGCTTACTCGTCAGCACCTGGTAGGAGAAAAACTTTTGGGCTATTTTAAAGTTCTGCTCGACCATGTTTTGTACGGCTTCCTTGTTTTCCAGCAGTTCCCGCACTTGGTTGACCACCGCTTCGGTAATATAGCCGTTCATGGTAATTACATCGAAGCCCCTCGGTTCTATGTCCGTTTCGTAAATGGAATATCTGTTTACCAAAATCGGTTTTTTAAAGTATACCGCTTCCAAAAAAGCGTTGCCGAACCCTTCGTAAATGGAGGGATAGGTAACGAAATCGGCATGGGGGTAGACGTCCCACAAGGTGTAGCGTTTTTTACCGTCGGGGTAGGTTTTCCGCTTCTCTCCGAATAACGCGGGCTCGATAACAAGGGGAATTCCCATCAGCTCGGCAAAATTCCGCACCCTCCCTTCATATTCGTATCCCTCGTCTCCGGAGGCATGGGTTATTACCAGTTTCGCCTTCGGATTTTTCAGGCGGCTGACCAGCTCGATGGAATGTTCTATTCCTTTCCGTGACACAATGCGGGTCGGCTGAAGGATAAGGATATCGTCATCCGCAATTCCCAAATCTTTCCGTACGTCTTTGTTGAAATCGTCTATTCCCGGCGGGGGAGTGTCAAAGTCGAGAATGTTATGAATTATCCGGGCGGAAATTCCGGTACGGTAGCTCAGTTCGCTGTCCGCCGGAGAGTTGATAACCACGTGGGCAATTGACGGAAGTACCGGAGGAAAGGCCATGGAAAGAAAATCGGGTATACCGTTTACGAGGAAGCGCTGCCGTTCCCATGAAAAATCGTGGTGGTGCGCGATGGTGGGGATCCCCGTTTCCGCTATTATTTCCGTAATCGCGAGTCCTAAGGGTACGTTCATCGGGATCGTAATCGCGTTTTCCGGGACAATGCAGTTCAATGCAAACTTTGCTATAAACTCATAGAGTTTTTCTTTTAACAGCATTCGCATATGATGGATCTGTCCGGTCAATTCCGTCGTTCGCGTGGTGGTGCCGAAACATCTCGATTGAATTGATTGTATTTCAGGGTGATCGAAAAAGGCCTCCGGGACTACCATCGTCCTCTCTTCGTCCCAATCGGAGACGCCGGCGAAAAAGAAACATTTGTAGCCGAGTTTCTCCAGTACCACGACCCACTTCCCCGTTTCGAGGGAGACCCCGTCGGTACCCTGCAGACGGGTTGAAATAAAACCGATGTTGGTAATTTTTTCCGGAAAAATCATTGTATACTCCTGCTGCTGATTTTTACGGCATATAATATCATAATTCTAGGGAAAATGGTGAAATTTCTTGAAAAATTGAAGGGAAAGGCTGATATTTAGTATATATGCGCGGGGTGTTTTTCGTTTGCATGATCATGACTGTTCTCGTCCCCCTTTTCTCCGAACCTCAGTGGAAACTGGAACACAGGAATAACGTACTGTCCGTCTATTCGAGGCCCGTTTCGTACTGCCGGTACCGCGAGTTCCGCTCGGTAACCGAAGTGTCGGAACCTATCGGGGAAGTGTACCGGGTGTTTGCCGATTTTTACCGGTACGATACATGGTTCGGCTACTGCAGGGACTCCTACACCGTAGAAGAGCATTCCGACGTTAAAAAAACCGTATTTCTTTTAATCGATACACCCTGGCCGATAATCGATAAGTATCTCCTTCCGGATGTAACCCTCGATGCTTCCTTTGAAGACGGCAGGGCGTACATTCATTTTGAACTGACGGAAGGTTCCTATTATATCAGGTCCGGGGAATACGAACCGGTGAAAAAGCTCTTCGGAGACTGCGTTCTCGAAGAGCTGCCTTCGGGAGGGACGAGGGTCACCTTTACCTGCGCGATGGACCCCGGCGGGGACATTCCCGCTTTCTTTATCGAAAAATTTCAGCTCGACCAGATGATCAAGACCGCGGTCAATTTGCACGGCCGTTTAAAGCTTCTTTTGGATTTTAGCCCAGCTGTCCCTGAGACCTACGGTCTGGTTAAATACGGGACGCGCGGGCGTTGAGTCCTTGTCGGCACAGAAATACCCCTTCCGAAGGAATTGAAACCGGTCCCCCGCGGCGGCGTTTTTCAGCCCGGGTTCGAAACGGGCGCTGTCCACCCTCCGAAGTGAATCGGGATTGATGCTGCCGGTAAAATCCTCTCCCCCCTCCGCGGCCCCGGGGTTTTCAACGGAAAACAGCCTGTCGTAGAGGCGGACTTCTCCCTGTACCGAATGGGGGGCGGAAACCCAGTGGGAGGTGCCCTTGACCTTCCTGCCGTCTTCCGACCACCCCCCCTTTGTCGCGGGATCGTAGGTACAGTAGACTTCCGTAATTTCCCCGCTTGCATCGTCCTTTACGACACCGGTGCAGGTAACGTAATAGGCGTGTTTCAGCCGTATTTCTTTACCCGGCGCGAGACGGAAAAATTTTTTCGGCGGGTCTTCCATAAAATCTTCCCGTTCAATGTACAGTTCCCGGGAGAAGGGAATTTGCCTGCTTCCCGCTTCCGGGTCTTCCGGGTTGTTTTCCGCTTCGAGCCATTCAACCTCCCCTTCGGGGTAGTTGTCGATAATAACTTTCAGCGGCTCGATTACCGCCATCGCCCTCGGCGCGCGTTTGTTTAAGTCTTCCCGGAGGCAGTGTTCGAGAAGGGCGATGTCGACGAAACTTTCCGACTTTGCCACCCCGATTTTGTCACAGAACGAGCGTATCGATTCGGGGGTGTAGCCCCTCCTGCGAAGCCCGGAGATCGTGGGCATCCGGGGATCGTCCCAGCCGTTTACGTGTCCTTCCCGCACCAGCCGGAGCAGTTTCCGCTTGCTCATAACGGTATAGGTCAAATTGAGGCGGGCAAACTCTATCTGCCGCGGGCGGTGCTCCGTTTCGAGTACTTCTAAAAACCAGTCGTAGAGGGGGCGGTGTATTTCAAACTCAAGGGTACAGATGGAGTGGGTTATTCCCTCGATGGCGTCCGAGAGGCCGTGGGCGAAATCGTACATGGGGTAGATGCACCAGGTGTCTCCCGTACGGGGATGCGGTACCTTCCGGATGCGGTAAATGGTGGGGTCGCGCATGACGACGTTCGGGCTGGCCATGTCAATTTTCGCCCGCAGTACGTGTTCCCCTTCGGCAAACTCTCCGGCCCGCATCCTTCGAAACAGGTCGAGGTTTTCCTCCACGGACCTGCCGCGGTAGGGACTCTCCCTGCCCGCTTCGGTAAGGGTCCCCCGGTGTTCCCGGATTTCTTCAGCCGAAAGGCTGTCGACATAGGCCTTTCCGATTTGTATCAGCTTCTCGGCGTACATATAGAGCCGTTCAAAATAGTCCGAAGCATAATAGAGGTGCTCATTCCAGTCGTAGCCGAGCCAATGTACATTGTCCTTTATGGAATCGATATATTCCATCTCCTCCTTTTCGGGGTTCGTGTCGTCGAAGCGGAGGTGGCACCTCCCGTTGTAATCTTCGGCTATACCGAAGTTGAGACATATCGATTTCGCGTGGCCGATGTGGAGGTACCCGTTCGGTTCCGGCGGAAAACGGGTCACGACGCTGCCGCCGTGTTTTCCGGCTGCATTGTCTTCGTTGATGATCTGCCGGATAAAATCGTTTTTTTCCGTTGTTTCAGCCATAGGGTCTCCCGCCTGTATTGTAAAATTTTAGTTCGGGCATTCTATCATAGAAAAAGATATAAAAAAAGCGGGAGAAACCATGTATACCGTTCTCCCGCCTGTATAAGCTGCCGTATATACGGTATCGCCGCTCTCTTCAGTCCTTAGCCGTAGAGGGGGCCGAAGGAGGCACATGCCCGGTAGTCCGAGCTTTCCAAATCGCTGCCGAAACTTGCCCACGCGTGAGGGCGGTAGACCTGTTCCTCGGGCACGTTGTGCATGTTCACCGGAATTCGAAGGATGGCAGCCAGCGTAAGGAGGTCCGCTCCAATGTGGCCGTAACTAACGGCGCCGTGGTTCGCGCCCCAGTTTGCCATAACCGAATACACGTCCTTGAACCTGACGTTATCGCAGAGGCGGGGGGCAAACCACGTTGTCGGCCAGGTCGGGTTCGTCCGCTCGTCCAGCTTTTTATGGACCTCTTCGGGAACGTCCACCGACCAGCCTTCGGCTATCTGCAGGACGGGGCCTAGGCCTTTGACGATGTTCATTCTGCTCATGGTCAACGGCATGCCGCCCCGGGTAAGAAAGCTGGTGGAAAAACCGCCGCCGCGGAAGTACCCCCGTTCGGCGGGAGGAAATACCGCTGCCTCAAGACATTTTCCGGCTTCTTCCGGGGTTATTTCCCAAAACGGTTTCATTGCCGGTTTCCCGTTTTCCTCCTGCTCTCCGGTGCCGTCCAAGGCGGTGGCGCCCGAATTGATGAGGTGGATAAGCCCGTTTGCCCCGTTTCCGGTAACGGTATGGCCGGTTACCCGCTTGATTGCCTCGGGGCTCCAGTAGGTGCGGACGTCGGAGAAAATCTGTGCTCTTCCCGTCAGAAGATGTCCGAAAAGCATCACCACCGCGTTTAAACTGTCGTTCTCCGTCGCGAAAATGTAGGGCTGCCGGATACCGTTCCAGTCGAAGGAAGTGTTCAGCATGGTTTCGAGAAAATCGCCGTTTGGAAAATGGTCCGTCCACTGCCGCTGACCCTGAAAACCGCCGGCTATGGCATTGTGCCCCCGGGCCTCTTCTTCGAAGCCCAGTTCCGCCAGCCGCGGGTTGCCCGTCATCAGGTCACGGCCGATCATGACCATCTTCACCACATATTCCCAGTCCTTCTCTTTCTCTTCTTTTGTTTTCCGCATTTCCGGCGCGTTGATGTCCGGCCCTTCCGTGCAGTTTTGCCGGACCCAGGCAAGAGCGCGTTCATACTCTTCCTTGTCAAAAATCTCCTCTTCAATTCGGCGGGTAATTTCGGACATGTCAACGGATTCGATCCGCATGCCGAGATATTCTTCAAAGAAATCGTGATTGACAATGGATCCCGCAATCCCCATGCTGACTGAGCCGAGGGAGAGGTAGGATTTCCCGCGCATCCGGGCAGCGGCAAGGCCGGCCTTCGTAAAGCGGAGCAATTTTTCCCGCACGTCCGCCGGGATGCTTGTGTCCTCCGCGTCCTGCACGTCCCTGCCGTAGATGCCGAAGGCCGGCAGTCCTTTCTGGGCGTGGGCCGCTAAAACGGCCGCGAGGTATACCGCGCCCGGCCGTTCGGTGCCGTTAAAGCCCCAAACCGCTTTCGGGGTGGAAGGGTCCATATCCATAGTTTCGGAACCGTAGCACCAGCAGGGAGTAACGGTAATGGAAACACCCACGCCCTCCCGGACGAATTTATCGGCGCATGCCGCGGCCTCGGCAACACCGCCGATAGTGGAGTCGGCGATAACGCATTCCACATCCATTCCGTTGGGATGTTTCAGGTTTTCCGTCAGCAATTTTGCCGTGGCTTTCGCCATGTTCATTGTCTGCACCTCTAAGGATTCCCGGACGCCAAGCTGCCTGCCGTCAATGGTCGGCCGGATTCCTATTTTCGGGAGTCTCCCCTGCAGCCTGTTTGCCGGGGGGGTGTGTCGTAAATTGTCTACATTTGCCATACGTTTTCCTCCTGTCTCGTTGTTGTATGATCTATCAATGTTGCCGGCAGCCGGATGATTTTCGGAAAGGCCGCCGTATCGTTTTGTATTCTTTGCAGGATAAGCGCCGCCGCTTCCCGCCCGATTTGCTCCATCGGCTGGGCGGCGGAAATGTCGGAAAAACCAAGGGCCGATGTAATCTCCATTTCGTCGAAGCTGGCAATCCGGGGAATGGGGTCTCCGCCCCGCCGCTGGAGCTGCATGAGATATTTAACCGCCCCGATGTGCATGTAGAAGTTTGCGATATACAAAAAATCGGGAGGCCGGGGCAGTTCGAGGAGCCGTTTCGTGCATTCGGCCCCGCTTTGTATGTGAAAGTCGCCGAATTGAACAATTGAATCGTCGTAGGGAATGTGACAGTTCCTAAGCGCCTGCCGGTAGCCTTCATACCGCTCTTTCGCGGAGGTAAGGTCCATATTCCCGCCGATGAACCCGATTCGGGTGTGTCCCTTTTGAATAACCGCTTCGGTAATTCTCCGGCTTGCGTCGATGTTATTCACTAACACGGCGTCCGTTTCGATGTCTTCCGGGACCCGGTCCATGGCGATAAAGGGAATATCATGCTCCCGGAGGACGGCATAGTGGGCGCATGTACTGCCGACGGGTATGATGAGAATGCCGTCCACCCATTTTTCGGTAAGCAGGCGCAGCTGCTTTTTTTCATGCTCCACGCTCTCCTGGGAGTTGCAGAGGATCATGCTGTAGCCGGCTGAAGTCAGTTCCTGCTCCGCTCCCCGGGCAAGGCTCATAAAGAAATCGTTGGTCAGTTCCGGGGCGATAAAACCGATGATATCGGTCTTTCTCGTTTTCAGGCTCCGTGCGATCGGATTGATGGTGTAGCCCGTTTCGGCGATGGTTGCCAGTACCGTTTTTCTGGTTTCATCGGAAATCCGCGGGTCGTTATTCAGTACACGGGAAACCGTCGCCGTGGAGAACCCGGTCAATTTTGCAATGTCTTTCAGCCGTAACGCCATATACCGCTCTAGTTATTTTTGTGCAATCGATTGCATTTCCCGCCTAAAAAAAGGCAGGACGAACCTGCCTTCATTGTAACATAGATGTGAAATAAATCAAGCGGCAGCTTCACCGCTTTTGCCAAAGTAGGCCTTTACCTTGTCGTTCATGTAGAACGCGAAGAGAACGACTAAGGGGTAGGCGATCCCGATTATGGTAAATGTCCATCCGATACCGCCGCCGATAATAATAGCGGAGACGATGATGTTAATAACCCGGACGGCGATGGAAGCGATAACGTAGACGAGGCTCAACGAGAGACCCGACGGTTTGCCTCCTAAAACCATGATGCCTGCCACTAACAGAATAACCGCGATTAGAAGACCTAAGATGGAAAAGATAATTCCCACCGCAAACGCGCCGCCGGCCGAAGCGCCCATTGCACCCATTACCGCGCCCCCGGCAACCGAACCCGCGAGACCGATAATCGCGCCGATAATACCTATTGCACCGAAAACGATGTGCAGTACGCCGAATGCCGTTACCGCACCGGGTTTATCGCCGGCACTCCCTCCGGCTTCCTGGGGAGCATTTACATTTTCATCAGACATAAAACCTTCCTCCTGTAACATGTTAATATAATATCTTCAATGTAAACCGGCCTTCCGGCAAAGTCAAGGATTTTTCGGCCGGTGCCGCCGGCGGCCTGCACTGCAGGTGCCCATATAGGGGCTGCCGGCAGGTCCGTTAGCCCTTTACGGAGCCTGCCATCAGGCCGCGTACGAAATAGCGCTGCAGGGCGAAAAACACGATCAGCGGCAGGATCATGCTGACGAAAGCTCCCGACGTCAGCAGGTGCCAGTCCTGCCCGCGCGTTCCGGCCATGTTCAGAAGCCGCTGCGTAATGACTGCGTTTTGAGCGCCCGCGCCCATGAAAACCAGGGCCACGATAAGGTCGTTCCACACCCAGATAAACTGAAAAATTGCAAAGGAGGCCAGGGCGGGCATGGAAAGCGGCAGGATAAGCCGGATAAATGTCTTGAAATGGGTGGCTCCGTCGATAAATGCCGATTCCATAATACTCCTCGGTATGGTACTGACATAGTTGAACAGGAGATAGGTGGCTAAGGGGAGGCCGAAGCCGGTGTGGGCCAGCCAAATCCCTAAAAAGGTGCCGTTCAATTGCAGCGCCTGATAGTCCCTAAGGATCGGGATAAGCGCAATGTGCAGGGGAACGACAAGGATTGCCACAATACCGGTAAACAATATTCTTCGTCCGGGAAACTTCAGCCAGGCAAAGCCGTAGGCGGCAAACGCGGCAATGAGGATTGGAATAACCATTGCCGGTATAGTAACCGTCAGGCTGTTCAGGAACGCGCCCAGCAGACTGTCTCCGGTGGCCCGTACCTCTTTCCCTTCGGCGTTGGTAAAGGTGTAGTCTTTTCCCGCCAATACCTGTTTGTAGTTGTCCAGGGTCGTGCCCCCTCCCTCTTCCGTAAAAATTTTCCACCAGCCGGTGCGGGTCACCTCGTCACTCGGCCGGAAGGAGGTAAAGAGGACCCCGATGGTCGGGAGGGACCAGACGATGCAGAGAGCAATCAGCAGGACATGTACCACCGCGGAGGAAGCGATTTTTTTCCGATGCAGACTTGCAGCAGCCATTAGAACACCTCCCGTTTGTTGAACTGTTTCAGGTTGTACCAGATGACGGGAATGACCGCCACCAGGATAATCATGGCAATGGCCGATCCGCGGCCGTAGTGGAGGAATTTGAACATCTGTTTATACTGCTGGCTTGCCAGCACCTCCGTTCCGTAGAGGCCGTTCGTCATTGCATAGACAATATCGAACACTTTCAGTGTAAGGAGCAAGATCGTTGTCGACACGGTAACGATGGTGCTCTTGATATAGGGAATGATAACACGAAAGATAATCTTCATCTCTTTCGCTCCGTCGATCCTCGCGGCCTCGAGAAGCTCCTTCGGCACCCCTTTCACGGCTGCCGAGAGGATAACCATAGCGAATCCCGTCTGCAGCCACACTAAAATGATGATGAGAAAGATGGTGTTCCAGGGACGGATGGTAATCCACCCGACCGGTTCACCGCCTAAGCCCACGACAATGGCATTTAACAGTCCTACCTGTTCTATCCCCGCCGGCTTATAGGCGTAGACAAACTTCCAGATAACAGAAGCACCGACGAAAGATATCGCCATGGGGAGAAAGATGAGGGATTTTGCAACCCGCTCTATTTTCGACCTGTCCGTCAGAAGGGCGATGGTAAGTCCGAAAATAACGCACAGACCGGTCCCCAGGAACAGCCAGAGGAGATTGTTTCTCATCGCGATGAGCATCGCCTTATTGGTAAAGATATATTTGTAATTTTCAAATGCAATGAAGTTGTTCGAGAGCTTATCGAAAAAACTCAGATAGAGAGTTCTGATTGTGGGAATAAACAGGTACCAGCCGATAATAATCAGCGCCGGACCCACAAAAAGAAAGGGGGTAAACCTCTCCCTCCACACCCGCGGCAGGCGCTGAATAAGCCAGTTTGCGACCAGGTAGAGGGCGGCAACTCCGCCGACACCCCAGAAAATCGCAATGATGGTAACAACGATCTGCGGCGCGCCGCTGTCCCGCAGGAACCGAAACCCGATATACAGTACCACAAAGGTCGCCGCCGGTACGAATATCGAGAACAGTACTCGCCCTACGGCGGCAAGAATACGCTGCAAGATACCGTATTTTTCCTGTCCGGTATTTACATCTGCCATGGTTTGTCTCCTCCTCTCTGCTTTTCTTTCTTCTGCTTTTCAGTCCGTTCTTCCGTTTTCCCGGAGGAGCGGACAAAAAATCAGAAGGCGGAACGCCGGAGCGTCCCGCCTTTGTTCAGCTTTGCGGTTTAATCGGGCCAGCTGTCTTCGATCATTTCGAGGGTTGCGTCTCCGCTTTCTCCGCTTACCCAGTCGGTCATGCCGGTCCAAAAGGTACCGGCGCCTACTTCCGCGGGCATGAGGTCCGACGCGTCAAACCGGAACACCTCGGCGTTTACGAGGATTTCAGCCAGTTTCCGTTCGATGGGGTTCGCGTAATCGTTGAAGTCCTGGTCCTGGTAGGGGAAAATAGCTCCGCCTGCCTGTGCCCATGATTTTCCCGAGTTCCAGGTGGTAAGGAATTCCATAAACTGCCGTACCTCGGGCCTGTCGTTGAAGACGACAAATTGATCGCCGCCGCCTAAAACAGGGGTGCCCCATTTCGGGTCAATTTCGGGAAGTGCGAATACGCCGACTTCTGCCGGGAGGTCCGCTTGAATGTCGTCGGGCATGAAGCCGGTAATAAAGTTGCCCTGTCTGTGGAGCCACGCCTGGGGCGGGTCTTCGAAGAGGGGAACTACCGCGTCGCCGAAGTAGGTGGTAAGGATGGTTGTGGAACCGCCGAATACGTAATCGTCGTTTTTCCAAATTTCTCCAACCTTATCCAGCGCCCTTTTTACCGCGGGATCGTTGAAGGGAATTTCGTGATTTACCCATTTGTCATACACGTCGGGTCCCGCGGTCCGGAGCATAACATCCTCCATCCAGTCGGTGGCGACCCAGCCGGTTGCCGCGCCGCTTTCCATGCCGATAGACCAGGGAACACCCCCGTCGGCGACAATCCTGTCGCAGAGGTCGATAAGCTCGTCCCAAGTTTCGGGAATTTCATATCCCGCCGCGTCCCAGGCTTTTTTCGGATACCAGACGAAGCTCTTCGCGTTTACCCGGTGGAAAACACCGTATACCTTGCCGTTGTAGGAACCTAAGTCTTTCCAGGCCGGTGTGTAGTTGCCTTCAATTTTTTGAACAATGCCGGGCCAGAGAGGAGTAAGGAACCCGCGTTCGGCAAACTCTTTCATTAAGCCGGGCTGGGGGAGGCCGGCGATGTCCGGCGGATTTCCGGCTTCGGCCTGAACAAATATCTGCACTTCAAATTCCGGCGAACCTTCGTACTGCACTTCAATGCCGGTCTGCTTTTCAAAAACGGCAATGCATTCTTCGAAGCGCTGCGCTTCCTGGTCGCGGAAGGCGCCCATAATTTTTACTACCTTCTGCTCTTCCGCTTCCGGGGCATCGGCGCTTTTTTCCTCCGCACCGCCTTTCTCCTCTTGTTTTCCGCCTGCAAAGGCGAAGCCTGCTGCAAGCACAATGACCAATGCCAACAATACTAGTTTTTTCATGTAATACCTCCAATTATGTAACTATTCGGTACAACGTACCGTTTCTTCCAACTTCTATTTCACGCCCTCGCGGCAGGATTCCCGCTCTATAAGGATCGGTTCTACAACATCCTGCAGCGGTAAAGAGCCCTCCGTCTTGTTGATAATGTCAAACAGCCGTTTTGTCCCCTTGTCCACCTGGGTTTCCTTCGGCTGGTGTATCGTGGTCAGTTTCGGCCGGAAATAATTGCCGAGGATAATGTCGTCGTACCCGACAACACCGATGTCCTCGGGAACACGCAGTCCCCGTTCCCGGAGTGCTTCGATTGCGCCGAGTGCCACCATGTCCGCGTGGGCGAAAATACCTTCACAGTCTTTGACCGCGTAAAAATGATCGTGAACGGTCCTGTATCCGTATTCGAAGGAACAGGACCCGGTAAAAATCGTAGCTTGTTCCGGCGGAATACCGTTGTCCCGGAGGGCAGCCTGAAAACCTTCGGTCCGCTCTCTATATTCCGATTTTAGTAAATCTTCCGTTAACACACAGAATTTGCCGCATCCGGTCCGCATCATGTACATACCGGCGAGATACCCCCCCTTGAAATGGTCGGTGTAGATGTATTCGGCGCTTCTGTCTTCGGGATGGACATGTTTGAAATGAAGAAAAATATGGGGAGTGTTGTATTTATGGATAATTTCACGGTCTTCGTCTTCTAATTCCGGAACGATAAGGAGAAGACCGTCAATTTTTTTCTGGGTTATCAGACGTTTGATATTGCTGCTGCCGGTGGTCTCGTTTTGCGGAAAGGTAATGATGCTGTCGTAGCTTGCCTCTTCAAGCTTATACCGTATGGTGTCGAGCAGCCCGGCAATATAGAAGGAATACCGCTGCTCATCGTAGAATTCGGGACAGATAATACCGATTGTTCCGGTAATACGGGTGCTTAGACTTCGGGCGCTGGCGTTCAATTCAAAATTGTACTCCTTCGCCAGTTCTTTTATCCTGTTTTTTGTTTTTTCCGAAATTAACGGGCTGTCGTTCAAGCTTCGGGAAACAGTGGAATGACTGACCCCAGCAATGTTGGCAAGGTCTTTAATCGTCATTGTCTGCTCCCCTACTTGTCTTGTAATGCAAACGTGTGCATTGCATATTTACAGTGTAGGGTGAGTTCCGATATCTGTCAAGAGAAAATATCAATTAATGTGCATAAATGTGCAGAAAAAGCGGCTCTCCCGCCGTCAGTTCTATTTTTTTTCCGTAATGGAGAATGGTCATCGCCTCACCTCCGGTGAGTGTGTACACTGCTTCTTTTTCGGTAATTGACAATGAGAGGATTTGTTCCCGGACCCGCAGAGCAAATGACAGCTTACCGATGGAAGGGGGAAGCGACGGCTTGAAGGAGATTACTTCCCCGTCGTCCCGCAGTCCCGCGAAACCGTAGATAAGGGTCAGCCAGGTCCCGCCCATCGCGGCAGCATGGATCCCGTCTTTGACGTTTTTATTGATGTCGTCCAAGTCCATCCGCGCGGTTTGCAGGAAATACCGTTCTCCTTCAGCTGTTTTGCCGATTTCCGTTGCAATTATGCTCTGGATGCAGGAGGAGAGGGAAGAATCGCCCGTTGTGAGAGGATCGTAATACGCAAAATTGCGCTGTTTTTCCTCATCGGTAAAAGCACCGCTTAACAGGAGAAAGGCAAGGAGCAGGTCCGGCTGCTTCAGTACCTGATAGCGGTAAATGGTAAGGGGATGATAGTGCAGAAGCAGGGGATAATTCTCCGCGGGCGTCGACTTGAAATCCCAAACCGCCTTGTCGAAAAAGGAATCGTCCTGGGGAATGAGGCCCCGTTCCCCGTCATAGGGCAGGTAGATTTCCGCGGCAGCCTTGTGCCAGCCGTCGATTTCGTCCCCGCCGAGTCCGATCCGGCGGGACAATTCTTCGAAACGGTCCGGGTAATTATCCCGGAGAAAAACGGCAATTTCGGCGGCATATCTCAGGTTCATCTTTGCCATGTAGTTTGTATAGGCGTTGTTGTTTACCAAAGCGGTGTACTCGTCGGGGCCGGTAACACAGTTAAAACAAAGGCCCTTTCCTGGAATAAAATCCGCAAAGTCGTGCCAAAACCGGGCGGTCTCGAAGAGGATTTCACCGCCGCCGTCTAAAAGGAACGAATCGTCGCCGCTTATTTTCCAGTATTTTCTGCAGGCGTAAGCGATGTCGGCGTTGATGTGGTACTGCGCCGTTCCAGCGGGATAGTAGGGAGAGGCTTCCTCGCCGTTGATGGTGCGCCACGGATAGAGGGCACCCTTATGATGCAGTTCCTTCGCCCGCCGCCGGGCCGCCGGCAGTATTTTGCAGCGGTACATGAGCAGGCTCCGGGCAACCTCCGGTACGGTGTAGAGGAAAAAGGGCAGCATATAAATTTCCGTGTCCCAGAAGTAATGCCCCTCGTAGCCTTCCCCGGTCAGGCCCTTTGCGGGAATGTTCCCGTTGCCCCATTTGCCGGCGGCCTGCAGGAGGTGAAACATATTGAAGCGGATGCTTTCCTGAAGGTTCTTCCGGCTTTCAATACCGATATCCGCCCCCTGCCAAAAATGGCGCAGATACTCCCGTTTTTCCGCCGCAAGGGTATCGAAGCCGGTTTCCAGCGACCGGGAAGCCTCTTCGGCGGCGGACCGGGCCAGGTCCTCGGGGGGTGTTTCCAGGGTCGTAAAATAGCTGATAAACTTTTCCAGTACCACCGGCCGCTCCTTCTCCGGAGTAAACTCGAACCGGTGGACTACGTCATGCTCTTCCGTTTCCCGCACGCACTGAAAGTCCTCCCCCCCGCGGACGGTATGGACCATGGAACAGATGTAGGAGAGTCCGCTGTTCCGGGTCCTGTAGAGCATCGTGCCTATTTCGGAATCGATGCTTTTCCGTACTAACAGGAGAGGGTCCTGCTGAAGTATCCCGCCTACCCGGGGGTCGTCTCCGGGGGCGGAAAAGTGCCGGGGGGTATGGAGGCCCGAGGAAATGCTGAGGCTGCGGCATTTTGAAGCGAGAGTTACCGTACAGGTTATGGCGGCGGTATGCCGGTGGTCCGAAGAAATGACGCGGCGAAAGGTAACGGACAAGCGCTTCCCTCGTGGAGATTCCCACTCCGCTTCCCGGGTCAGCACTCCGGTGCGCATGTCTAAAAAGCGGCGGTGGCGGTGAACAGTGCCGGTCTCGAGGGTAAAGGGTTCCCCGTCGACCCGTATGACGATGCGCGTCCCGTCCGTAACGGGGACCATCCGCTGCCTGTTTTTCGCGTACCCGTAGGCTTGTTCGCCGTAGGTAATCGGTTCTGTTTCGTAAAAGCCGTTAATGAAGGTCCCCGGTTTATACACTCCGCTAGGCTCTTCAAAGGAACCGCGGACCCCTAAAAACCCGTTACCCAGGGCAAAAAGTGTTTCATATTTTGGAACTGCCTCCGGAACATAGGAGGCTTCTTCAATTATCCAGTTGTCGTTCATACGGTACTCTCTAATTTCCCAGTCTACACAATTATAGATTTTTTGTGTATATTTTTGTATATGAAGGAACACAGGTTTATGGCCGTTACGCTGGGGCTCCTGGCCGCCATCGCCGCGGCCGCCGTTTTTTATATTGCCCGAAGTGTCGTTCTGCCCATCGTTATATCGATTATTATGGTTTTTGTCTTAGAGCCGTTAGTCAGGCTCTTGACAAAAATCAGAGTGCCCAGGCCGGTCGCGGTAGTGCTGGTCATTCTCACTATTTTCGGTATTATATTTTTAATCGGGCTCTTTTTCATCAACAGCGTACAGTCCTTCATGCGGGAATATTCCAACTACATATCAAAATTTCAGCAAATCTTTACTGAAATCAACACAAAATACCTTTCCCGCCTCAGTATTCCCAACGATTTCATTCGCAACATCGATTGGGCGTATACGCTGAAACAGACCATCATCAACTGGTCCGGGTCTTTTTTCAGGTTTCTCTCGATCCTCGCGGTCATTATCCTGTTCCTGTTTTTTCTGTTCCGGGAAACACCTCTGTTCAAGAAGAAATTGAAGAAGGCCTTTCCCGTTCATACCAGCAGGAGAATCGGTATTGTGATGGAGCACATTACCCGGCAGATAAGCCGGTATCTCGGTATTAAGACAATGATAAGCGCCAGCACCGCCGTCCTGATTTACGTTGCCCTGACAATTATCGGTATGGATTTTGCGCTGATATGGGCCGCCGTTGCCTTTTTCTTCAACTACATCCCCAACATCGGCTCCCTGGTTTCGGCGGCCCTTACGATCCTGGTTGGTATTATCCAGTTCTATCCTTCCGTCGGAAGTATTCTGGCCGTTGCCGTTTCGGTTATCGTTATTCAGATAACCCTGGGGAACCTCATCGACCCGCTGCTGCAGGGGGAGCAGCTGAACTTGAGTCCGGTGGTAATTCTCTTTTCCCTTCTTCTCTGGGGCTGGCTGTGGGGTATTGCCGGGGCCTTTCTGGCTGTTCCCATTGCCGCTACCGTGCGGATCGTGTGCATGAATATTCCTTCTCTCAAACCCGTGGGCGTTATGATGGGAGGGGGTTATTCGTCTATACAGCGGCGCAGGAAGCAGGCGGCGGCGCGGGAAAAGAAGGACCGTAAAATCGGGTAGGCACGGCTTACTCGTCCGTGTTACTGTATCCGCCGGAGGAAATGCTTCATGGAGAAAAAACGGATACTTACCGGCGACAGGCCCACGGGGAAACTGCATCTCGGACATTACGTCGGTTCCCTTGTCAACCGTGTGCGGTTACAGGACAAATACGAATGCTTCTT
>CAZSGZ010000018.1:0-28133 GCA_964606455.1 uncultured Spirochaetales bacterium | reverse complement strand
AGAGGTGAAGGGGCTGCGGCGGAGGTGATGACAGACTGCCGCGCCTCGGTTCCGATGTTCTTCCCGAATATTCATCAGCCGCTAGCGTATAAAATCTTTCACAACAATCCGAAAATACCGTTTCTTTCCCGCCCGAAGCAGCAGCTCGCCGTCTTTTATAAAAGACGAGTCGATGACCGCCTTCGGGTCGCTTATTTTTTCGTCGTTGACAAGCGCGCCGCCCTGCTGCACGAGCCTGCGGGCCTCGCTGTTCGAACCGCAGAGGGAGGTCCTGGCAAACAGGTCGAGAATGCCGACGCCGGCATCGAGCTCCGCTAAGGGAATTTCTACCGACGGGATGCTCTCCCGGTCTGTTCCCGGGGCAGCCCCGCCGCTCCCGGCTGAGGTGAATGCCGCCCGGGCGGCATCGAGGGCCTTATCGGCCTCCTCCCCGCCGTGGACAATTTTCGTCAGTTCGTAGGCCAGACGCTCCTTGCCCTTATTTATCTCCTGTCCCTCTAGCGCTCCGAGTTCTTTCGCCTCCTCCGCGGGGAGAAAGGTGTAGAGGAGCAGAAATTTTCCCACATCCGCGTCGGGAACGTTTCGCCAGTACTGGAAAAACTCGAATACCGGAGTCATGACGGGATCGAGGAAGAGCGCCCCCTTTTCGGTTTTGCCCATTTTCTTGCCGTCCGCCCGGGCGACTAAGGGGAAGGTAAGCCCGATTACCTCGGCGCCTTCTACCCGGCGGGTCAGGTCGGCACCGGCTACGATGTTGCCCCACTGGTCGTCCCCGCCGATCTGCAGCTTGCATCCTTCACGCTGGTACAGGACGAGAAAATCGTAGGACTGCAGCAGCTGGTAGTTGAACTCGATAAAGGAGAGTCCCGTTTCGAGGCGCATCTTGTATGTTTCGAAACTGAGCATCCGGTTGACCGAAAAATGGCGCCCGATGTCCCTGAGAAAATCGATATAATTCAAACTGCTAAGCCATTCCGCATTGTCGAGCATCACCGCCCGGTTATCCGAAAAATCGATAAACTTGGCAATTTGTTCTTGAATGGCCAAGGCATTGTTTTTTATCTGATCGTAGGTGAGGATTTTCCGCATCTCCGTTTTCCCGGAAGGGTCCCCGATTCGTGCCGTCCCGCCGCCGACTAGGGGGATTGCCCGGTGTCCGGCCTGCTGCAGATGGGCCATGGCAAAGAGGGGGACCATGTGTCCCGCATGCAGACTGGGCCCGGTTGGATCGAAACCGCAGTAAAAAGTCACGCATTCGGTGTCGAGATATTTCTTCAGGAGTTCTTCGTTGGTGCACTGTTTAACGAAGCCGCGCTCCTGTAATACTTCAAAGCCTCCGCTCATTCCACTCTCCTGTACTGTTCAATTTCGTGGTGTATCCTCTCACGCAGTTCCGGTATGGGCAGACGGACCTGCTCCATCGAATCCCTAAACCGTAACGTTACCGTATTGTCCTCTTTCGTATCGTAGTCGACGGTTACGCAGAAGGGAGTTCCGATCTCGTCCTGCCGGCGGTACCTCCGCCCGATTGCTCCGCCTTGATCGTAAAACACGTTAAAAGAATCCATCAGTTCTTTCTGAATGTCTCTGGCAATATCCGGAAGCCCGTCTTTCTTTACCAGCGGGAAAATACCGACTGTAACCGGTGCAATCTTCGGATGAAACCGCATAACGGAACGTATGTCGCCCTCCACTTCCTCCTCGTCGTAGGCATCTGCAAGCACCGTGAGGACGGTACGGGTCAGGCCGGCCGACGTTTCAATAACATACGGAATAAACCGTTCCTTTGTCTGGTCGTCTAAATAGTTTATTTCCTTGCCGCAGAACTCGCCGTGCCGCCTAAGATCGTAATCGGTCCGGTTGTGGACTCCTTCGAGTTCGTTCCAGCCGAAGGGGAACTCGTACTCGATGTCGTAGGCGTCCTTTGCATAATGCGCCAGCTCGTCCGGACCGTGCTGGTGCCAGCGGAGTTTGTTCGTTCTGATTCCCAGCTTTTCGTAATACTCCCACCTCTGCTCCTTCCAGTACGCAAACCACTTCTCGTCCTCGCTGGGATGGATGAAGTACTGCATTTCCATCTGCTCGAATTCGCAGGTACGGAAAATGAAACTTTTCGTCGTTATCTCGTTCCGGAAGGCTTTCCCGATCTGGGCAATTCCGAAGGGGACCTTTACCCGACTGGTCTGCAGCACATTCTTGAAATTGACATAAATACCCTGGGCCGTTTCGGGCCGCAGAAACACGGTAATACCGCCGTCCTCCAGCGCTCCGAGGTTTGTCCGGAACATCAGGTTGAACTGCCGGGGGTCGGTCAATTCTCCTCCGCATTCGGGACATTTCTTCGTCTCTCTGTTTTCCTCCGGCAGCTGGTCTTCACGGAACCGCATCCTGCAGGACTTGCAGTCGACGAGCGGGTCGGTGAAGTTTTCCACATGCCCCGAAGCCTCCCACACCCGGGGATGCATGAGTATCGCTGCATCGATGCCGACAATATTCTCGTGCAGCTGCGTCATTTCTTTCCACCAGAAATCACGGATATTGTTTTTCAAGGCCACCCCCATCGGTCCGTAGTCCCAGGCCGAAGAGAGTCCGCCGTAAATTTCACTCGATTGAAAAATAAACCCCCGGCGTTTGCAGAGGGAAACCAGTTCCTCCATGGTAATCTGTTTTGCCATTTTCTATTCCTGTCCTTTCTCTAAAAGTTGTAGTGCTCTTTTGACTCTGTCCGCCGCAATGCCGGGTCCCAAAAGCCGGATTGACCCGAACAATGGCGGAGAAGCGCTGCTCCCCGTTACCGCAATCCGCAGCGGCATTAACAAGGCCCCGAGTTTCATTCCCTGCTTCTCCGCGGCTTCTCTGAACAGCTGTTCGTTTTCTTCGTCCGATTTTTCAGCAAATCCGTCTAAAAGGTCTAAGCTCGCCTGAAGCGCCGCGGCCGCATCCTCGAACGTTCCCTTCTTCGGCACCAGCTGTTCCGGATCGTCGATTTCCACATCCTGGAAGAGAAAACGGACGACTTCCGCCACCTCGGTAAGCTGTTTCAGCCGCTCTTTTACCAGCGGCATCATTCCGTCGAGAATTTTTTGTTCAGTACCCGTGGGCGGGTCCGCGACGATGTTTTCTTTCTGCAAATACGGCAGCAGGAGCTGCTGCAGCTCCCGGTCCTCTTTTTTCCGGATATACTGCCCGTTGAACCAGTCGAGTTTCTTGTAATCGAACACACCCGGCGCCTTGTTGATTTTTTTTATATCGAACAGCTGTTCCAGCTCCTCTTTACTGAAAAATTCCCGCTCGTCGTCGTAGGACCAGCCGACCATGGAAACGTAATTGATGACCGCCTCGGGGAGATAACCCTCCAAGCGGAATTCGCGCATACTTGTGGAACCGTGCCGTTTCGACAGTTTCTGCCCGTCCTTCCCCATTACCATGGGCAGATGACAATACAGAGGCGGCTTCCAGCCGAAGGCTTCATACAGAATAACATGCAGCGGGCCCGAAGGGAGCCATTCCTGGGCCCGCAGAATATGGGTTATCTCCATGAGGCGGTCGTCCACTACATTCGCGAGATGGTAGGTGGGAAACCCGTCGGTTTTCAGGAGCACCGGATCGGGATTGACGTCCTCGTTTTTCCTGCTAACCTCTCCTAAGAGAACGTCCTGAAATGAGGTTTTACCCTCCAGGGGGACTTTCAGGCGGACAACCGGTGCAATTCCCCGGTCTTCGTACTCGTTCCGCTCGGCCTCCGTTAAGTCTCTGCAGTGCCGGTCGTATCCCTGGTGCTTCGACTTCGACTTCTGCTGCTCCTGCCGCACCTGCTCCAGACGCTCGGCCGAACAGTAACAGGGATAGGCATGTCCCGCGTCTACGAGTTTGCGGGCATAGTCACGGTACAGCTCCGCCCGCTCCGACTGCACGTAGGGCCCGTATTTGCCGCCGACATCCGGTCCCTCGTCCCAGTGTATGCCGAGCCAATCGAACGTATCATAAAGGTCCCGTAAAGCTTCCTCCGAATACCGTTCCCGGTCCGTATCCTCTACCCGGAGAATAAAGGTCCCCCCCTCGGATCGTGCGAAAAAATAATTAAATAAAGCGGTCCTCACTCCGCCGATGTGCTGAAGCCCGGTTGGCGACGGAGCGTATCGTACGCGTACACTCATAGGTAATCCTTAATTGTTTTGTGGGATTATAACGTTTCCACCCGTTCCCGGTCAACTCCGGCTAGAGGCTGTACTGCAGAAACAGCCTCCACAGCATCGGTTCGGGAGCATTTGGTCCCTCCCGGCCTCCTTCGAAGCGGATACCCCACAAAAACGGTTTGGGAAGCCGAACACCAAAGAGGCCGAAGTACCGGAACTGGTACTGAATATACGCATCGGGATCGGAGCGGACCTCATCGATATCATCCGACGGAGCAATATTGTAATATCCGCTGGAAATTCCCGCTTCCAGTTGGAAGAGGGCCGCGATACGCAGCTTCATTTCCGCGGCCAGGTTGAGTTTACCGTTATACACAAACAGACCGGGGCGTACCGGGACTTTGAGCATTAGAATCCCCCAGGGCCACTGACGCTCTTTGTCGATGCCGCCGATAAAGGCATTAACGGTAAAATTCCGGACCGCCTGCTCCGTGCCGCTTTCCGATTTCACCCACCGGCCCCAGTCCCAGCCCGCGCCGCCGCCCGCAAAAAAGGCGCGGCCGAAGCCGATGTGGGCTTCCTGAGCGAGTGCAATGTCCTTCACGGCGGGGTCGACATACAAATCATCTTTCCACAAGGCTGTTTGAAACCACACAAGGTCGTTGAAATAGTACTCTACCGCCGCTTTCAGTTCCAACTCCCGGGTAAGTCCGAACCTGGTATCGGTACCGGTTTCCAAACCAAACGGCAGGTAGTAGCGGAGAACAAAAATATCCCCTGGCTCCCGCCGCAGAAGGGCGTGTCCCATTTTTTCTCCAAAAGCAATCCGTTTATAGGCACGTTCCTGCCGCACCAGCCGGGGCACCCGGATCTCCCGCTTCACCTCGCCTTCCAGACGCTTCAGCGTCCCCTCGAGCTTTTCCGTCTCGGCACAGGAAAGATCAATTTTTTCAAGAAGATATACTTTGTCCGCCGGCACACCGTCTTTGAGTTTTTCCAGTTTCCCCCCCAAGTCGCCGTTCAGGTCAACGGACTGCCGAATTTCAAGCAGGATTGCATCCAGTTCAGTCCGCGGCAAATCGTAAAAAGGAGAAAGGGGAATATAGGCATCGACAACCGTCTGTACTTTTCCCAGTTCGCCGGCCAAGAGCTCGTAGGTTTTTCTGATTTCCTCGGTTGTTTCGCTGACCTCCGTCTCCTCTTCTATTGCAGCCAGACGGGCCAGACCCGATTCCACGGTGGTCCGAAGCGTTCCGGCAATATTCATCAAGGCTGGTTTGGAATTACCGTTGCGCGACTGCAGGGAGCTGTCTCCCAGCGGGCTCAACAAAAGGGTAAGCTCGTCGAGTCTGCTTGCCGCCTGCTTGTAGTTGGTGAACGCCTCGCCAAGGCGCATATTTTCTTCATGCCCCCCGGCCGCTTCCACGCGGGGCTCCGCCTCTTCGAGTATTTTTTCCGCTCTGTCCAGGAGATTTACCGCGCTCTCCTGGTAGGTCTGTTCCGTCATCAGTACCGCCTGCAGATCGATTCGTACACGGACAAGGGCCTCCCAGCGCCCTTCCGACATTTCACCGGAAGCGGTGTCTTCCGGTACTATGGCTTCGGGCCATCGGGAAATAAATATTTCCGTAAACATATCGTCTTTGTTCAGTTCACTGAAAACCATTGCGATCGCATCCGCCTTGGCAATCCGAACCGCTTCCTGTTCCGTAGCTCCGGCTCCCGTTCCGAGGCCGTGGTGACCGCTGATATCGGTATAAAACTGCCGGGAATCCTCCAGCGTCAGTGCCTGGCTCGAAAGAGAAAGGGGGAAGACAGCGGCGGCAGCGGCAATCAATACCGAACAAAGTATCCGTTTCATTTTCACGCGGGTGCCTCCATTTTTCGCTCAAACAGCCAGTCGGTGGCGTCTCCGATAATTTTTGTCAAAATAACGATAAACATGTCGCCTTTCGCCTTTTCGATTTCCTTTTCCCAGCTTTTCCGGGTAAAACTGGCCCGGAGTTCCCCTACGGCTTTGTCGACAATTCCTGCTGCCTGCTCGTCGAGTTTCCGGTAAGCATCGAGGATATACACCGTCAGCAGCCGGAGAATGTTGTCTTGCTTTTCGCCTGCAATTTCCAAGAGCAGGTACTTCGCGTTTTCCCTGTCGTTGCCTAAAAAGGAGGCAAAGGCATACCCCCATTTCACCCACGGCAGGTCTTTCCCTTTAACGGTTGTTAAAAAATCCTTGAAGTGCTCCCGCATTGCATGCTTGTCGTTGGAAAGAAAGTAGGGGATGGAGAGCATCATGGGGAAATTATTACGGACCGAAGGATAGTTTTCCTTACAAAAAATATCAAGTTTTTTTATTTCATCAATTTCCGACTTTACCAGATACGCATTTACCAGCACGCGTAAAAACTGGGGCCGAAGCCGCCCTTTTTCATAGATCTGATTTTCCAGATACAATTGCAGCCTGTCCCAATCCTCCGCTTCCAGGTATCGAAAGAGTTTCCAGTTTATGATAAAATATATGTTTAGTCCTCCGATAACGGCAACAAAAATGACGGGGAGATACCAGTTTTTCGACCAAAAATCAGCGGTATACTCCCATCCGAGCATGAAAAGAGGCATAAAATAGATAATAAGGAAGGAAAGGACAATAACAACGTTAAATAATATAAAAATAGTCTTAAATTTCACCTTAAAATCTCCTATAATATATACAGGGAAGTCTAAATTATTTACAGTAAGGGGTCAACGGCAGGTATATGAATAGTGTATCAGTAGCAAACCTTCCGGTCGGTTCGTATATCGATAAGCCGGTATATCTCGACGAGAAATTCGTACTATTATCCCCCGATATTCCCATTACCGAAGAATTGCAGAAACGTCTTCAAATTTGGAGCTATTCGAAGGTATATACCGACGGCACTCCCGCGGAGTCCCCGCCGGAGTACGCACCTGCCCTGTCCTCCGATGGGGACAGCGGAAACGGGTCAGCCGCGAAGGCGGCTTTAGACATCGATTATAAAGAAAAAGAGTACATGGATGAGGTCCAGCGCTTTTTTCAAAGCATGACCGCCTTCCTGTCGGAGGTGTTTGAACTCTATCTGAAACATAATTCTTTTCAAATGAACAGAATTAGTGAGCAGGTAAAGGCCTGCACCGATATGATAAAATCGCGCCGGAAATATCTAACGCAAATCAATCTGCTGCAGGACACCGAACACAGCTATCTTATCAGTCACAGCGTGAAAACGACAATCATTGCCCTTGTTTTAGCGGATGTTCTGAAACTGCCGCCGTTTAAACAAATTGAAGTCGGAATGGCGGGACTCCTTCATGAAATCGGCATGCTCCGGATTCCTCCGCAGCTGTATATGAGTTCGAAACAGCTTTCCGAGGAAGAAAAAAAGACAATCGCGGCCCACACGGTACTCGGTTTCCGTATTCTGAAAGGGGCGGAGTTCCCGCTTTCCGTAAGCAGAGCGGTTCTCGAGAGTCATGAACGGGTGGACGGTTCGGGCTATCCCAGGGGCCTTACCGGAGACAAGATCTCCTTTTACGCCAAAATCCTGACAATTTCATCATCCTACTCCGCCATCGTTTCAAAACGCCCCTACCGGGACGCGGCCGACGGACATACCGGCATCATGGACCTTCTAAAAAATACCGGAAAACAGTACGACGAGCAGCTGATCCGCGTCTTAGTCTATACATTATCAATTTACCCGGTGGGTACCTATGTGGCCCTCTCCAACGGCGCCCAGGGCCTCGTTATTGAGACGGATTCGGAAAAACCCAAATACCCTATCATAAAACTTCTTCTCAATGAACAGGGCGCTCCTTTCCGGGAACAGCCGATACTCCATACCGAGGAAGGCGGGGGAATCCAAATTGTGCGCCCCCTCATCCAGCAGGAGATCACCAATATATCGGCAGTCATTAACAGATAAAGCGAGGTTGTATGCAGGAAGTAACCGTAACCCTTCCTTCCGGGAAAAGGGAATCCGTTCCCTATGGAACAAGAGTGGGAGAATTGTTTTCGTCCCCCGGCATCGTCGGGGCGCTGGTGAACAACGAATCCACCAGTTTGTCGTATAAAATTGAAGTTAATTCGGAGATAGTCCCGATCCTCTTGGAAAGTGACGACGGGGTACGAATGTACAGAAATTCCCTCTGTTTCCTGCTGTACATGGCCGCGCATGAACTGTTTCCGGACAGAAGCCTTGTAATAGGCCACTCCTTAGGCAACGGCTATTTCTATTATTTTGACGGCGCCGCCGAAGAAGATGAAAACGACCTCCGGAAACTGGAAAACCGGATGTACGAACTGGTGGAGGAGAAGCATCCCATTCAGCGGAAAGTTATTTCCTATACCGATGCTCTCGCCTACTTTAAAAACGCGAAACAGCCGGACACGCTGCTTCTCCTGGAACAGCAGAATAAAAACAAAGTTCCTGTTTACACCATTGGAAATTTCATGGACCTGGCCCATAACCCGCTTGTCCCGAATACGTCGGTGTTGAATGAATTTGAAATTAAAAAATATTTCCAAGGGTTTCTTCTCAGGTATCCGCCGCATGAAAATCCTAAAAAGTTAACGCCCTTCAAAGACAGCCCCATCCTCTATTCCGTTTACCAGGAATACAAAGCCTGGGGGAAAATTTTAGGCATCCACAGTGTCGGGCGGCTGAATAAAATCATCTACAATCGGGAAATTGGGGAATTCATTCAGGTTGCCGAGACACTGCACAACAAAAAAATCGCGCGAATCGCGGACCAGATTCTCGAGAAACGGGGAAAGGTAAAAATAGTTCTGATAGCCGGCCCGTCCTCCTCCGGAAAAACGACATTTACCAAAAAACTCGCGGTACAGCTGCGGGTGGTCGGGTTTAATCCCGTAGTTATCAATATGGACAATTATTTCGTTCCCCGGCACCTCAATCCCGTCGACGAAAACGGGAACCTCGATTTTGAAATACTGGAAGCAATCGATGTTCCGCTGCTGAACGCGCATCTCCTTACCCTTTTCGACGGGGGGATTGCCGAAATCCCGGAATTTGATTTCAAGACGGGAAACCGCGGGGCCGGGGGCACGAAGCTGCGGCTCGACAGCAGGGCGCTCATCCTTATGGAGGGTATTCACGGGCTGAATGAGGGCCTTACTCCGGATGTTTCGGCTGAAAAAAAATATAAAATTTATGTTTCCGCCCTTACCCAGCTCAATTTGGACGACCACAACCGTATTTCCACCACCGATAACAGGCTCCTCCGGAGAATGGTGCGGGACCATCAATTTAGAGGATACAGCGCCGGGGAAACACTTGAACGGTGGCCCTCGGTCCGGCGGGGCGAGAAGAGGAATATCTTTCCCTATCAGGACAACGCCGATACGGCGTTTAATTCGGCCCTAGACTATGAACTGTCGGTATTGAAAATATTCGCCGAACCGCTTTTAAAAACCATAAAACCGCAGGACCCGTATTACAAAGAGGCGGAACGGCTTCTTTTTTTCTTAGATAACTTCAATCCCCTGCAGACGACCGCGGTACCGCGCTACTCTATCCTGCGGGAATTTATCGGTGAAAGCGGATTTAAATATTAAGTAGTGAACGTTGTATGATGAAGGCAACAACCGGTTACGAAGATCTCGACGGAATAATTAAAACCATTACTCCCGGCGACAACATTGTCTGGCGCCTGGACAACATCGACAACTACATTCCCTTCACCGAAGGCCTGGCTGATTGGTATTTGAACAGCGGAATTGAAGTGATATATTTCCGGTTTGCATCACATAAACCGGTCGTCTCGAATACCCGGGGTATTACCGTTATCGAAACCCACCCTGAAACAAGCTTCGAAAGCTTTATTACCCACGTCCACACGGTCATATCGGAATGCGGAAACGAAAAAGTTTATATTTTTGACTGCCTTTCCGCCTTGTCGGAGAACTGCTACAGCGACAGGATGATCGGCAACTTTTTCAAACTGACGTGCCCCTACCTGCAGGAGCGCCTAAGCATCGCCTATTTTGCCATGTACCGGTACCTGCATTCCTACCACGCCGCCGATTCCATCAGCAGCACCACGCAGGTGCTCATCGACGTGTACCGGTATGCCGGATCAATTTACACGAAAATTGCAAAACTTCCGAAACGGCACAGTCATCGGCAGTTCGAGCTTTACAAATTCGACCCTCCCCGGTTCAACGCTATCCACGACAGTTCCACCATCGCGGAAGTCATTTCAACGACCCCGTGGCTCGGTCTCGCTTCGGCAAGTTACCGGATGGTGGGTGTGTGGGACAAAACATTCATGAAGGCGGAAGCGGTACTGGAGGCATACAACAAAGACCAGAGCTCGGAAGAAAAAATGCACTCCGTTTTTAGAGAAGTACTGCAGCTGATCATTTCACGCGACGAACGGATTCTCGGTCTCGCGGAAACGTATCTTTCCTTAGAGGATATCATTGCAATATGGAGAAGAATGATCGGAACGGGACTTATCGGCGGAAAGTCGGTGGGAATGCTCATTGCCAGAGCAATATTGGAAAAACAGGACCGGTATTGGAAAGAGATTTTAGAGGAGCACGACAGTTTTTTTATCGCCTCCGATGTGTTTTATACCTTTCTTGTCGAAAACGGATGCTGGTGGGACCGGCAGCGGCAGAAAGACCCGGAAACCTTCCTCGACGGGAACGAGGCTGTACGGAAACGTATTCTCCGGGGTAATTTCCCCGATTACATTGTTACCAGATTTTCCGACATGCTGGATTACTACGGTTATTCTCCCATTATTGTGCGGAGTTCCAGTCTCCTTGAGGACAATTTCGGCAACGCCTTCGCGGGAAAATATGAAAGCGTATTCTGTACTAATCAGGGGACCAAAGAAGAACGGCTTGAATATTTTTTAAATGCCGTTCGGCTCATCTATGCAAGCACTATGAGCAAAAGCGCCCTGGCCTACCGCCACAAGCGGAACGTGCTTGATAAAGACGAACAAATGGCATTGCTCGTACAGCGCGTTTCCGGCAGTCCCTACGGCGACTTTTATTTCCCGCAGCTCGCGGGCGTAGGGTTTTCCTTCAACCCCTATGCCTGGAGCAAGGACATTGAACCGGAGGCGGGGATGCTCCGTCTTGTCTTCGGTTTAGGGACCCGGGCGGTAGACCGTGCGGACGACGACTATACCAGAGTTATCGCCCTGAATGCCCCGGAGAAACGGCCCGAGTCCGATTTTAAAGAAGTAAAACAGTACACCCAGCGCCGGGTCGACGTCCTCGATCTTGTATCCAATTCGTTTTCAAATTTTTATTTTACAGACCTTATCTCTTCTTTAGACGGCATGCCCGTCAATCTGTTTGCCGTCCGGGACAGGGAACTGGAAAGAACGCTCCGGCAGAAGGGAATGCACAATACCGGCTCCCGGGTCCTTACCTTCGACAATCTGTTGAAAACCACCAATTTTGTGAAGGATTTTCGGGATATGCTCAGTTTAATCCGGGAGGCATACAATTCGGAAATCGATATCGAATTTACCGCCAATTTTCTCCCGGGGGGTGAATATAAAATTAATCTTGTGCAGTGCAGGCCGCTGCAGATCCAGGAAGCCTCGGAAACGGTGGAAGAGCTTCCCGAACTTGAACGGGAGGACATTGTCCTCGAAGCCCGGGGGGCCATTATCGGCCACAGCCGGAAAATCGGCATAAAGCGGATTATCTTCGTCCTGCCGGAAAACTACGGAAAGCTTTCAGAAACGGAACGCTATACGGTGGCTAAAATTATCGGCGAACTTACCCATAGCAATATTTCATCCGAAGACAACGTCATGATAATCGGCCCGGGCAGATGGGGAACAAGTACACCCTCCTTAGGTATACCTGTTTCCTTTCAGGAAATCGACACTGCCGGCGTTTTGTGCGAAGTGGACTCCATGCACGACGGCCTGGTACCTGACCTCTCCCTCGGGACCCATTTTTTCAACGAGATGGTAGAGATGAATATGCTGTATCTTGCCTGCTTTTTGGAACAACAGGGAAACGGCATCAACAGGGACATTTTATGCCCTGAAAGAAACCGGCTGCTGGACCTGGCCCCGCGCCATCAAAAATGGAGTGAGACCATCTGGGTGCAGGATGATACCGATTTCGCACCCAGACGGCTGGTGCTGAACGCCAACTCCCTCGAGCAGCGTGCCGTTTTGTATCTCGAATAAGAGGTCCCTGCTTATACCAGCCCCTGGTCCAGCATGGCCTCGGCGACCTTCTTGAAACCCGCGATATTCGCTCCCAGAACATAGTTGCCCGGATGCCCGTATTCCTCGGCGGCCCCCGCGGCGGCGGCGTGGACAGCCTTCATAATACTCCGCAGCTTGCTGTCGACCTCTTCCCTGGACCAGGAAAGGCGCATGGCATTCTGGCTCATCTCCAGGCCGGAGGTGGCAACGCCGCCGGCATTGGCAGCTTTACCCGGACCGTAGAGTATTTTCGCGTCCAAGAACAAATCAACCCCTTCCGGGGAAGTCGGCATATTAGCGCCTTCACAAACGAGTTTACACCCGTTTTCAAGAAGGGTTTCCGCTTCCTGCCTGTCGATCTCGTTCTGCGTCGCGCTTGGAAATGCAGCGTCGCACTCAATACTCCAGGGGCGCTGACCTTCTAAATATTTGGCGCCGTATTTCTCCGCGTATTCTTTGATCCTGCCCCGCTGAACGTTTTTAAGATGCATTACATACTCGAGTTTCTCTTCATCGATGCCGTCGGGATCGTAAATAGAGCCGCTGGAATCGGAAAGTGTAACGGGTTTTGCGCCGAAATCCAGCAGTTTTTTTGCGGTAAACTGGGCTACATTCCCGGAACCTGAAATGACACAAGTTTTCCCTTTTAATTCGTCATTTTTCGTCGCAAGCATTTCCTGGGCAAAATATACACTTCCGAAACCCGTCGCTTCCGGCCGGACAAGGGACCCCCCCCAATTAATGTCTTTTCCGGTCAATACGCCGGTAAACTCGTTTCGAAGCCTCTTGTACTGCCCGAACAGATATCCGATTTCACGGGCGCCTACACCGATATCTCCGGCGGGAACATCTGTATTCGGACCGATATGGCGTGACAATTCAGTCATGAAGGACTGGCAGAACCGCATTACTTCACCGTCGGACTTACCCTTCGGGTCAAAATCGGAACCGCCCTTTCCGCCTCCCATTGCCAGCGTTGTAAGTGAATTTTTAAATACTTGCTCAAATGCCAGGAATTTCAAAATGCTCAAGTTAACCGTGGGGTGAAACCGCAATCCACCCTTGTAGGGACCGATGGCGGAATTGAATTCAATACGAAACCCCCGGTTCACCTGGAAGTCGCCGTTATCACTCATCCAGGGGACACGAAACAGAATGACCCGCTCCGGCTCGACGAGGCGCTCTAGAATTCGGCCCTCTCGATATTCAGGATGAGCATCGAGGGCCGGTTCTATGGATTCGAGAACTTCCTCGACAGCTTGATGAAATTCATATTCATTAGGGTTTCGTTTTTTGACAATTTCAAATACTTCTTCACTGTAGGACATATATACCTCCGTCAGTCCATTTTATAATATCGTCACTATACTGCATCCTGGGAGCTTTAGCAACTACAATGTTTTTAAAAAAAAAGGAGCTTCCGGAGAAAAGGAGGAAAAACTCCGGAAGCTTATATTTAAAGGAGGCAAAAGGAATTGTAAATTCATTAATACAAACAAACGAAAAGAGAAAAGGTAACAAAAAAAATGATATTTTTTTCAATCTTGACCTTTGTACCATAGGATGGTATACAGCAGGTGTGACTAGCTTCCAGGACGGGTTAGGCCATTATTGCGGCATAACCGGTATTTACTCCAAGGACAAAATGAACATACCCGAATATTTGTTCTACTCCCTCTTTGCCCTGCAGCACCGAGGACAGGAAAGTTCGGGTATTGTCTACCGTAAGGAAGATGAAAACCTCGTTTCCTATAAAGGCCTGGGAATGGTCTCCGCGGTCCTGGCCAGGTATCTGCGAAAGGACCGGCGGTCGAAAGTCGGCATCGGCCATGTACGGTATTCGACCCACGGCGGGAACAGGGTCGAAAATGTCCAGCCCATCCTGGTCAGCTGCAACAAGGGCAGCATCGCCTTAGGCCATAACGGCAATATATCGAACACCCGCGCCCTGAAGGAACGGCTTTTCAAAGAGGGTTCCATTTTTCAGAGCACCTCCGATACGGAACTTATCCTGCACCTCATTTCCCGCTCCCGGAAACGGGACTTCAGCGACGCCCTTTCCGAAACGCTGCTGCAGCTCGAAGGAGCATACAGCATGACAATGATCCATGAAGATTCGCTCCTGGCAATGCGGGACCCCTTCGGCTTCCGGCCACTGTATATCGGAACGGCAAACGGTTTTACGGCAGTCGCGTCGGAAACATGCGCCCTGGACATCCTTCGCATTGCCGATTACCGCTGTATCGAACCCGGTGAAATTGTCCGTATTACCGACAGCGGTTTGGAAAGCGGCAATCTCGGCTTAGAGCGGCCGAAACGGCAGTGTGTTTTCGAACTGATCTATTTTGCCCGCCCCGATTCCCAGGTATTCGGAGAATCCGTTCATAATACCAGGAAAAAAATGGGCAGGGCCATGGCAGCCATCGATTCGGTAGATGCCGATATTGTCGTCCCCGTTCCCGACAGCGGCAACATCGCGGCCTTAGGCTACGCGGAAGAGTCCGGTATTCCATTCGAAATGGGCCTTCAGCGGAACCATTACGCCGGCCGCTCGTTCATCCTGCCGACAACGGGCGAGCGGGAATTGGCGGTGCGGATGAAACTGCATCCGGTAAAAACCGCAATACGCGGAAAGAAGATTATCTTAATCGACGACTCCATTGTCCGGGGCACCACCAGCAGAATTCTCGTCAATTTGTTAAAGGAAGCGGGAGCAAAAGAAGTGCATCTTCGGCTAAGCAGTCCCGAAATCAAGTGGCCCTGTTATTTCGGTATCGATACGCCGACACAGGGCGAACTCATATCGAATAAAAAATCGGCGGAGGAATTGTCCGCCTACATCGGAGCGGACACGGTAGCGTTCCTTCCAATTGACCGGCTGGCAACATGCGTCGGGAAGCCGGACGACTACTGTTACGCCTGTTTTAACGGGAATTACCCGGTAGTAGTCGACAGCGGGAGGTGCTGCTGAATGGAAAAAGAGGAATACCGCTCCCCTCCGTCCGGCGGCGAGGTACGGTCATACAAAGACGCGGGAGTGGATATAGAAAAGGGGGACGCTTTCGCGGCGTTTATCAGCCGGATCGACAGCCCGGCCGTCTCGCGGGGAATCGGCGGTTTTGCCGGCGGCATTGAACCCGGCCTGTCGGGGTATTCGAGGCCCGTACTCATGTCCACAACCGACGGAGTGGGGACGAAACTGCTGGTTGCCAAGGAACTCGGCGATTACGGCAGCATCGGTATCGACCTCGTTGCGATGTGTGTAAACGATTTAATCGTCTGCGGCGCGAAACCGCTGCAGTTCCTCGACTACATTGCCTGCGGCCGGATCGATGAAGAGCTGCTAACCGAGGTCATCCTCGGGGTTGTCCGGGGATGTGAAATCGCGGAATGCAGCTTAGGAGGCGGTGAAACGGCCGAAATGCCGGACATGTACGGAAAGGACGACATCGATTTGGCCGGCTTCTGTACCGGTATTGCCGAACACGGAGAAATTCTTCCCAAGACCTCCCGTATGAACACCGGGGACCTTATATTCGGCCTGCCTTCGTCGGGGATCCATTCAAACGGACTCTCACTGGCCCGGAAAATCGTCCCGAAAAACTCGGAGTTATACCGGGAACTGCTTGTTCCCACAAAAATCTATGTCCGCGAGATGAAAGTCCTGCTCGCGGCGGGAGTCCTTACCGGGGCCGCCCACATTACCGGCGGCGGTCTTTTTAATAACATCCGCCGCGTCCTTCCCGCGGGCCTGAAGCCGCTGCTTTCCCGGGACTGGCCGGTGCCATCAATTTTTACCGAAATCCGGAACATAGGCGGTATCGAAGAGGAGGAAATGGACACGGTATTCAACATGGGCATCGGCATCGCGCTGATTGTCCCTCCCTCGGATGAACAGCTGCTGAGAAAGAGAGCGGACGAACATAACATTCTCCTGTATCCGGTCGGGAGGCTTACGGATGGCTAATCTTGCAGTACTTGCCTCCGGCAAAGGAACTAATTTCGATGTAATTCGGAAGGAACTCGCCGAAACCGATCATGAACTGGTATGCCTTATCTGCGACAGGAAACATGCTCTCGTGCTGAAACACGCGGAAGAATACGGGGTCCCCGCCTTTCATGTCTCCTATCAGGGGAGGAGCCGCCAAGATGCCGAGCTGGAAATGATATCATACCTGAAGACCTTCGGTGCCGATCTCATTGCCTTCGCCGGATTCATGCGGGTTGTAACGAAGGTGTTTATCGATGCCTTCGGCGGGAACATTATCAACATCCATCCGACCCTTCTTCCCCGCTTCCCCGGGGCCGGCGGTATTGAACGCAGCTATCGATCGGGAGACACAAAACTCGGGATAACCATTCACCGGGTAACATACGATCTCGATTCCGGTCCTGTACTCCTGCAGAGGTCCTTTTCCAGAAGCGGCGGTGAAAATTTGGAGGAAATAGAAATACGAATTCATACCCTTGAATACGAGTCCTACTCTAAGGTTATAATACAGGAACTTGACGCGATCGATGCCGAGAAACGGCAGTAAAGGAGGAAGCGTGTGAAAGCGCTTGTAATTGGTTCCGGGGCCCGGGAACATGCACTGGTGTGGAAATTTTCCACCAGCAAAAGGATTTCGGGACTGTACAGTCTGCCCGGCAACGCCGGTACAGCGGAACTCGGAGAGAATATAGCGGGAATCGAGGTAAATGACTTCGATTCGATTATTACGGCGTGCGAAAAACGGAAGATAAACCTTGTTTTTATCGGACCGGAAGCTCCTTTAGCCGAAGGGCTTGCCGACAGCATAGCAGCCGCGGGAATCAGCGTAGTTTCACCCCCGAAAGAGGCCGCCCTGCTCGAGTCGAGCAAGGTGTTTTCGAAACGCTTTATGGTCCGCCATACTATTTCCACAGCGGAATCCCGGGAATTCGACAGCTACAACGATTTTGCAGCCCACATAAAAAGCGGGACGGGCATGCGGGTAGTGAAAAAAAACGGGCTCGCGGCGGGGAAAGGCGTACTGGAGTCGGATAACGAGGCCGTTCTGCTGGATTTTGGAAAGTCAATTACCGAAAACGACAGCCTCTTGGTTGAAGAATATCTGCAGGGCTACGAAATATCGGTTTTCGCTCTCTTTGACGGCAAGCATTATCTCCTCTTTCCCGTCTGCGCCGATTTTAAAAAGGCCGGACATAACGACACCGGACCGAATACCGGCGGTATGGGAGCGATTTGTCCGGTACCGGGGCTGGACAGGGCGCTTCTACAAACAGTTGAAGAAGAGATTGTGGCGCCTACCTTCGAGGGGATACAGGCGGACGGCATTCTCTACAGGGGTTTTCTCTATTTCGGCCTGATGATTACGGAATCGGGCCCGAAACTGCTGGAGTACAACGTCCGCCTGGGAGACCCGGAAGCCCAGGTCCTGCTGCCGCTTATCGATTCCGATTTCGGTAACCTGATGGACGCCGTGGTTGAACAGTCCTTAAACAGGTTCCCTCTCCGTATTGCCGACATATCCGCCGTGGGTGTTGTTGTTGCAAGCGGCGGATATCCCGGGGCATATACAACGGGAATGCCTGTCGGGCCGCTTCCGGAAGATCAAAACCGGAAAAAACATCTGTTCCATGCATCGACGGGCATGAACGACGCCGGGAACATTATAACCGGCGGAGGAAGGTGTTTTACCGCGGTAGGTCTTCACAAAGAGTTTTTAGAGGCCCGGCGAATCGCCTACACCATGGCGGAACAGGTCCGTTTCGAAGGCGCCTGGTTTCGAGATGACATCGGTAATAAATTTTTCTTCTAATGTTTTTTCATGCCCCGGAGGACGGTGCTTCCGCCTGCTGCCTGCGTATTTCGTAGAGAAATATTCCCGCCGCCACCGACACGTTCAGGGAATCAAGCCTGCCGGTGGTGGGAATCGACAGCAGAGCGTCACAGTGGTTTTTAACGTTCCGCCCCAATCCTTTCCCTTCACTGCCGAGGACTAATGCGGTCTTACCGGACAAGTTGACTGACGGAAGCGGGTCGCCCGCCATATCGGCCCCGTACACCCAAAAACCGAATTCCTTCAGCAGCTCCGCGGTCCTGCTCACATTCACAACGCTAACAATCTGCACCAGGGCGTCCGCTCCCGCCGCGGTTTTACTTACCTCTGGCGTTATTGCCGCCCCCCTCCGTTTCGGAACAATAACGGCATCGGCGGAGAACTGCTCCGCGCTCCTAAGAATAGCCCCGAAGTTCCTTGTGTCCGTAATTCCTTCCAGCAGCAGGACAAGGGCCTGTCCGGGCAGCTTCGGCAGATAGCTTTTTAAATCGGAATCGTCCATTTCGCCGCCCGCAGGCACCCGGAGGGCGATCCCCTTATGGTCTTCCGTCCCCGTACGGCGGCTGATCTCCTCTGATGCGGTCTTTTCCACGGGAATGTTCTTTTTCTCAGCCATAGCGGAAATGAAGATATTACGTTTGTTTTCCTTCGAGACAAGAAGAAGAGCGCCCTCCGGCGCCTTTTCCAGCCAAACTTCAATGGCCTGCAGGCCGATGATGTAGCAGTTCATAAAGGTGGTGTGGTGTTATTCGCCCGCCGCAACGGAATCGGCAAAATCTTTTATTTGGTCAATTGTTCCGTCAAAATCGAGGTCACGTTCATACCGTTCGATATAGACCCCCTCATGAAGATATACCCATACATCAACCTCGCCGTCGTAGTTGGTGTCTATTTCCCGCCGTGCGAGGATTCCGTCCGAATAAAAGTAGAAATCGTCCATTGTACCGTCGTAGTTGAAGTCCAGTTCTTCGTAGACTTTATTTCCCTCTTCATCCAACTGCAGCAGATAATCAACTGCTCCGTCGTTATCTCGGTCGCTGCTTATGCTCGCAATATCCTTCTCGGCGGCCTTCGGGTCCTCATCAGGCTGCCCTTCCCCCTGCTCGTCCTTCGATGCGGCACCGAGGGTCAGGCAAAAGGCGGTGAGTAACAGTATGTTGGCCGTTACAAATTTCATTACTACTCCTCCCGTTCGATATACTTTTAGTATCGACACAAAGGAGAAGAGAGAATACTATTTTTCAATTTTGTCGAGAAGGGTATTGATGTCCTCCGCCAGGTCCCGGGCGAAATCCTTCGGCCGCAGCCGCACCCGCCGGTCAGTTTTACCGGCAAGAACATCTTCAAGTACCCCCCGGATGTGGAACAGCGGCCCGGCTATCCTGTTGCTGAAAATAATTCCTACAATGACCACGGCGGCCATGATTGCCAAATCGTTGAGTAAGACGGGTACGAGAATGGTATCGATAAACAGTTCAGCCTCTATCCTTCCGGATGCCCCCGCGGCAATTGCCGCTGCCAAGAGGGCCGCGGCCGAGGCGACTGCTACGGCGGTAAGAAACGCCGCTATAAGCCCGAATTGAAGGCGTTTGTTAACAACGTAATTCCGGCGCTTGTACTCCTCCCCCATTGTTACCGTAACTCAGATAATGGAATGGGGGCCGGGCTCTGCTCCTCCCCGATAATTTCTCCAATTTCATGGAGCAGCTGCTTTGCCTTGGAATTGAGTTTTTTCGGCACCTCTACGAAAATTTTGATGTACATGTCCCCCCTTCGATTCTGATTGTGCAGATACGGCACGCCTTCGTTCCGTATTCGAAGTATTTTCCCGTTTTGTGTTCCCGAAGGGATTTTCAGTTTCAGTTTTTTATCGTCTAAGGTTTTAACGTATATTTCAGTACCGAGGGCCGCCTGTGAGATGGTAACCGGCACGACACAGTACAGATCGTTCGAGTCCCGCTGAAAGTATTCGTGGGGCTGAACGCTGATATAGACATAAAGGTCTCCGGGCGGGCCGCCGTTCGGTCCCGCGTCGCCCTGTTTGGGGATATTGATCCTCTTTCCGCTCTCAATCCCGGGAGGTATTGTTACTTTAATTTTTTGTAATTTTTCCTCGATTCCGCTGCCTTTACACGTATCGCAGGGATTTTCGATAACATAACCGTCGCCGCCGCAGGTCGGACAGGCGGAGGCGATAGAAAAAAATCCGGAACTCCTCCGGACCTGGCCGCTCCCTCCGCAGCTCGGACATACTTTTCTCCCGCTGCCGGACTCCGCGCCGGTACCGCCGCAGGCACTGCAGGCATTGCTTTTCCGGTATGAAATTTCCTTTTTCGACCCGAATACCGCGTCTTTAAAGGAAATTTCGAGATTATACCGGAGGTCGGCTCCCCGCTGGACCCGTTCTCCGCTTCTCCGCCGGCGGCCGCCGCCGCCGAAAAAACTGTCGAATATTCCGGAAAAATCTCCGAAAATGTCTTCGAAATCGTGAAATACCGAAGAAAAATCCTGGGCACCGCCGCCTGCTCCCATCCCTTCCAAGCCGGCAAAGCCGAACTGATCGTAAGCCTGCCGTTTCTGGTCGTTTGCAAGCACTTCGTAGGCTTCCGTTGCTTCCTTGAATTTTTCTTCAGCCTCGGGGTTTCCCGCGTTCTGGTCGGGGTGATACTTTACCGCTAATTTTCGATACGCTTTCTTGATCTCGTCCTTGGAGGCATTTTTCTGCACTCCAAGGACTTCATAGTAATCTTTCTTTGCCAAGGCGCCTATTTATTCTCCTCATCATCCACAACTTCGTAGTCCACATCCTCTACATTATCAGATCCGCCGCCGGTTTGGGAACCTCCGGCATCACCGCCGCCCGCATTTTCCGCGCCGGCCGCGCTCCCGTCTCCGCCCGCGGCTTGGTCCGCTCCGGCCTGCTCGGGATTTACGTTTTTATACATCTCCTCGGCGAGCTTGTAGGAAGCCTGTTTCAGCGCTTCGGTCTTGGCTTTGATATCTTCAAGCGATCCGTTTTCCAGCACACCTCGCAGGTCCTGGATTGCCGTTTCAATTTTCTGCTTTTCATCGTCTCCGATTTTATCACCGTAGTCTTTCAGCGATTTTTCAGTTGTATAGATAAGGGTGTCCGCCTCGTTGCGCACCTCCACCTTTTCCCGTTCTTTCCGGTCCTCTTCGGCATGTGCTTCCGCCTCTTTCACCATTTTATCGATTTCACTTTCCGACAGCCCGGAGGAGGATTCGATCCGGATTTTCTGTTCTTTTCCGGTACCTAAGTCCTTTGCCGACACATGGACAATGCCGTTAGCATCGATGTCGAAGGTGACCTCGATCTGGGGTACCCCCCTCGGTGCCGACGGAATTCCCACCAAATCGAAGCGTCCGAGGGTCCTGTTCTGTGTCGCCATTTCCCGTTCGCCCTGCAGCACATGGATCGAGACAGCCGTTTGATTGTCCGCGGCGGTGGAAAAAATCTGACTTTTCCTCGTAGGGATTGTTGTGTTCCGTTCGATGAGTTTTGTAAACACACCGCCTAAGGTCTCAATACCCAGGGAGAGCGGCGTAACATCCAGAAGAAGAACGTCCTTCACGTCCCCGCCGAGAATACCGCCCTGAATTGCGGCACCCATTGCCACAACTTCGTCGGGGTTGACCCCCTTATTGGGGTCTTTACCGAAAATTTCCTTCACCAGCGCCTGTACGGCGGGGATCCGGGTTGAACCGCCCACGAGAATTACTTCGTCGATATCCGACGCCGACATACCGGCATCTTTGAGCGCATCCATACAGGGCTGTTTTGTTTTCTGCACCAGGTCTTCCGTCATCTGCTCGAACTTTGCCCGGGTAAGGGAGTACTGCAGATGTTTCGGCCCGGAGCTGTCCGCCGTAATAAACGGCAGGTTGATTTCCGTACTCTGGGTGGAGGAAAGCTCGATTTTCGCCTTTTCCGCCGCTTCCTTCAGCCGCTGCAGGGCCATTCTGTCCTGTCCTAAATCGATACCGTAATCGTTTTTAAAGCTGCTGATAAGCCAGTCGATAACTTTTTGATCGAAATTGTCTCCTCCCAAATGGGTGTCTCCGTTTGTGGATTTTACTTCAAATACACCGTCCCCCAATTCGAGAATAGAGACATCGAAAGTACCCCCGCCAAGGTCGTAAACGGCAATCTTTTCGTCCTTCTGGTCCTTTCCCATTCCGTATGCCAGAGAGGCCGCCGTCGGCTCATTAACAATCCGTTTTACATCCAGCCCGGCAATTTTCCCCGCGTCCTTTGTCGCCTGACGCTGGGAGTCGTTGAAATACGCCGGCACGGTAATGACGGCTTCGGTAATTGTTTCCCCGAGGTAGTCTTCCACCGTCTTTTTCATCTTCTGCAAAACGGCGGCGGAAATTTCCTGGGGTGAATAATCTTTACCGGAAACACCGATTTTCACATCGTTGTTAGCCGCTTCTTTTACATTGTAGGGCACCATCGAAATTTCCTTCGGCACCTCACCGAACCTCCGGCCCACAAAACGCTTGATCGAATATATTGTATTCTCCGGGTTGGTTACCATCTGGTTCTTCGCCGGCTGACCCACCAGCCGTTCCCCTTTCGCGGTAAACGCAACTATCGAAGGCGTTGTCCGCTGTCCTTCAGAATTCTGTACAACAACAGGCTCTCCCCCTTCCATAACAGCCACACATGAGTTTGTCGTTCCTAAATCAATTCCAATTATCCTGCCCATTATTCTTCTCCTTCATTATTTTCGTTTTTGTTATCTTGTTCGTCATGCTCCGCCCCGTACTCTTTCGAAACGGGAATGGAGACTTTCACCTTTGCATGACGCAGCACCCGGTCGTGAAGAAAATACCCCTTCTGATATTCCTCCACAACCATGGATGTATCATGGTCGGCGGTTTCCTCCGTATTGATCGCTTCATGCCGTTCGGGATCAAATTCCGTCCCGGCACTGTCGAAACGCTTCAATCCGTATTTCCGGTCGAGAAGTCCTACAAACTGTTTTTCAATCATCTCGATCCCGGTCTTGAAAGATTCGACATCCTGTGCCGAAGAACTTGCCTTGATGGCACGTTCGAAATCATCAATTATCGTAATGAGGTCCTCTAACAGACTGGAATTAGCGAATTTAATGGCCTCTTCCTTTTCACGGAACATTCTTTTTCTAAAATTTTCGAAATCGGCCTGTTTCCGCAGGTACTGGTCTTTCAGCTCGCTGTTTTCCTGCTCCAATTCGGCAATTTTTACTTCCAGTTCCGTTACAATATCATCATTTTCCTGAACAGCCTGTTCATTAGACATACTTTTATCTTCCGTTTCTTCCGTTTTTGACATAAATTCCCCTGTGTTTACACTAATCTGCAATCATAAAATACTAACTGTGCTTGTACACCGTCAAGCAAATAGAGAAAGTATATAGTGCGGAAATTATTTGAAATATCGAAAAAAATTACTATATTCTACAAATAAGGAGAATACCGTGTCCATTGTAAAACTGCAGGATGTATCGAAAATTTACATGCTTGGATCCGTTGAAGTACCGGCGGTACGGGGTGTTTCATTTTCTTTTGAAAAGGGGGATTTCATATCCGTCGCCGGCCCCTCCGGTTCCGGGAAAACGACAATCCTCAATATGATCGGATGTATCGATACTCCCACGAAAGGCACCGTGGAAATAGACGGGACCCCCACCTCGGGCCTGTCGGACCGGCAGATTACCGAACTGCGGCACAAGGTAATCGGCTTCATTTTTCAGTCATTCAACCTCGTCCCCGTGCTGAATGTGTATGAAAACGTTGAATTCCCCCTCCTCTTAGGAAAGGAGCGGATGGAAAAAACTGAGAAACGGGAATGGATTGAGTACCTTATCGGGGAGGTGGGCCTGAAAGAGTGGTCGAAACACCGGCCGAACGAACTTTCCGGCGGCCAGCGGCAGCGGGTGGCAATTGCCCGTGCCTTGGTAACGAAACCGCAGATTGTCCTTGCCGATGAGCCGACGGCAAATCTCGATTCCCAGACGGGGGAGGCAATTATCGAATTGATGAAAAAGATCAACCGGGAACAGAATACGACGTTTATTTTCTCAACCCACGATGAGTCGATCATGACCATCGCGGACCATATTCTCAAACTGCATGACGGAAAAATTACCGGGGAAGAACGGAGGAAAGGCTGATGTCGGTCCTGTTTAGAATATCCCGAAGAAACTTAATGGAGCACAAGGCGAAAACTTACATCATCGGCATATTAATCGCTTTAGGGGTCGTGGTCCTGATTGTCGGAAGCGCATTTATGGATACGGCGACGTTAGGAATACAGCGGGCCTTTATTGACAATTACACCGGCCACATCATGATAAGCGGGGTTGCCGACGGAAAAGTGTCCCTCTTCGGTGTCCAGTCTCCGGGCCGGATGGAGGAGACGCCGACTATCCCCGAGTTTTCCAGGGTCTTCAGCCACGTACGGGAGTTAGAAGGCGTAGCCGCCTACAGCCCGCAGCTGACCGGATTCGGAATTATCGGCATGCCCGAGGTAGACGGCAGGGCATTTACGCTGATGTTCGGAATCGAACCGGAATCGTACAGAAAACTTTTCGACAACATCGAGATAATCGAAGGGCGGTACCTGGAGCCCGGCGAGGCAGGCGTGCTGATGTCAACCCTGCAGATCGAACGGATAAAAAAGGAGATTGCCAATGAACAGGACGTGGAGGTGGAGGACTTAGACATCGAGTTCCGCGCCGGAGACATGCTCCGGATCAGCAGTTTCGGGAACGCCGGTTTTAAAATCCGAGAAGTACCGATCCTGGGGATTTTCGATTTCAAGCTTACATCGGAGGGAGTCGGGGCGGACATGATTACCTACATCGACGCGCAGACCCTGCGGGCGCTGCAGGGTCTGTCGGTCGTGACCCGCGACATCAGCACCTTAGACAGCGAAGAAACGTATCTCCTGCAGAGTGAAGAGAATATGGACACCCTCTTCTTAGAAGAGGAATTTACAGTAGAAGAATCCGATGAGGTGGACCTGTCGGAAGACGCTCTCCTTTCCTTCCTCGACGGACAGGAGGAAGACGAAAAGGGTTCCGCTGCCGGCACCGGGGAAGCGGCGGACACGGACGGTACGGACCCGTCAAGCGGCCCCTGGCAGTATATTCTGCTGAAACTCGAAGACCCGAGGGACATGAACCTCTTCACGGCGGGCCTGAATGTGTGGTTTGCCCGGGAGGGGATCGCCGCCCAGGCCGGGACCTGGGAAGCAGCCGCCGGTCCTTTCGCTACAACGGCAGATGTAATCCGGTCGGTGTTCAACATCGCCATAATCATTATCGGGATTGTCGCGGTCATCATCATGATGAACACCCTGGTCATTTCCATCATCGAGCGGACCCCGGAAATCGGCACCATGCGGGCCCTGGGAGCAAAAAAAAGTTTTGTCTGGCGAATGTTTCTCTATGAAACCCTCTCCGTTACGGTGGTGTTCGGAATTGTCGGCATCATCCTGGCATTGCTAATTGTTCTCGTTCTGAACATTATCGGGATTCCGGCAAACAATACCTTTTTAAAAATTCTTTTCGCGGGCGATGAACTTCATCCGTCGGTTTCTCCCGTAAGTGTTGTAACTTCGATGGGAATTATACTGGTTATCGGTTTTCTGTCCCACTTGTATCCGGTTTCGGTGGCGCTGAAAATACAGCCGATCCGTGCAATTCAGGCGAAATAGGAGGAGGGCATGAAAGTAATAAAAATCGCGGTCCGAAACCTGAACAGACAGAAAAAACGGACCTTCCTCTTAGGCGGAGCGATCGCATTCGGGATGTTTATCGTTACCATGATAAACGGATTTACGGGCAGCTTCACGCGGAATGTGGGGGAAAACTTCTCCCATCTCTTAGCGGGTCACATTTTTATCGACGGGGTGGAAAAAGCCGAAGAAGAGGACCAGGAACCCGTTTCGGTTATCCGGGACGACACGGTCCTCATTGAAACCATCGAAAATCTGGATATTCCCTATCGCTTTCTTACCAAACGGTCGGACTTTACCGGAACACTTATTTTTCACGGAAAAACGGCATCCCAGAACATTGTCGGGGCAAACTGGGACAAAGAAAACTATCTTACCGAACGATTGGTGCTGACGGAGGGGAACTTCGGCAACATGGAGGAAAAAACAGGTATTATCATATCCAAAGACATTGCCCGGACGCTGAATGTGGAACTGAACGAACGGATCCTTGTCCGGCTGCGGACAGTTAATGGCCAGCAGAACGTAGGTGATTTCACCGTCGCGGCAATTGCCCACGACCCCGGACTTTTCGGCAATATTTCCGCCTACGCCAACCTCGAATATGTAAACGAGCTTCTCGACCTTTCGCCCGGGGAATACATGACACTGGGCATCTTTTTGGAGGATTTTAACGCCATCGATAGTGAGGCGGACAGATTGTACGGCGAGCTTAACACAAAAGTTTCAATGTTCAGCAGGGACGATCAGACTGATGATGATCGCAATCCATTGGCCGCCCTGTTTCGGCAGGCGGAAGAGGAGGAATGGGAAGGGATCCGTTACAGGCTGATGACCTTAAACGACGCACTGTCGGAGGTGGAACAGGTTGTCCGGGTCTTAAACAATGCCGGATTTATCATCATGCTTGTCCTTTTCGTTATCATTATGGTGGGTATTACCAACACTTTTCGGATGATTATTTTCGAACGGGTGCGGGAAATCGGGACCATGCGCGCCCTCGGTCTGCAGCGCCGGGAGGTGCGGCGGCTGTTCCTTTTCGAGGCGGTTTTTCTTACCGCGGCGGGTATTATCGGCGGACTTATTCTGTCGGGAATTGCCATGTTTATTCTGTCGCGGATTTTCTTCGGCCTCGATTCACCCATGTACATTCTGCTGAAAAACGGATACATGACCTTCAATCCCGGTTTTACGCGGGTTGGAGGAAATATCGCGGTCATTATACTGCTTTCCCTGTTCGCGGCCTTTCTGCCCACGAGGAAAGCGGCAAAAATGCAGCCCGTGGATGCACTACGCGCATAAAGGAGATAATAAATGAGATTCAAACTATCAATATTGCTGATTCTGTTTACCCTGCCTGGGACGGTGCTTTTTGCCGTACCCGATTTCGAAAAAATACTCGAAGAAATCGACAGCATCAGCTCCTTCGAAGGAAAGGATTTTTCCTGCGTCTACACCATGGTAAGTGAAAAACCGGGAGAGGACGCCAGCGTTACCAAAATCCGGATGTTCCGGCGCGATGATGCCGACCAGTTCGTTATTCTGATTCTGCAGCCGGAGGCCCAAAAAGGTCAGGGGTATCTCCAGGTAGATGAAAATGTCTGGTTTTACGATCCCGAAAGCCGCAAGTTCGAAAAATCTACCCTGCGGGAAAATATTCAGGATTCGGACACCCAAAACAGCGACTTAGACCGCAGTTCCCTCTCGGAAGATTACCGTGTGGTCGATTATGCCGAAGAAAAGCTCGGCAGCTTCGATGTGTGGGTACTTGACTTACGGGCAAACAGCACCGATGTGTCCTACGACAAATTGAAGCTCTGGGTACGGAAAGACCAGGTAATTGTCCTGAAAGAGGAGGACTACAGCGTCAACGGAAGGCTGATGCGGACCATCTACTATCCCAAATACATCAAGGTGGACACAAAATTTATCCCCTCGAAAGCGCTTATTATCGATGAATTGAATACCGGAGAAAAAACCGAAATTACCATGAAAGACGCGACGGTGGCCAATATTCCCGATTATGTATTCAGCAAAGCATATCTGGAGCGGGTCAACAATTGATTTCCGGAATGAAGCGATATCTACGGCCGGCCGCCGCTTTTTTTCTCTTTTGTGCCGGAGCAGCTTTTCTTCCGGCCCAGGAGGAAGAAGATATGTTTGCCGACCCCTTCAGTGAAGAAGCAGTGGAGGAAGAAGAAG